>CBFHQN010000114.1:0-6418 GCA_965657765.1 Luminiphilus sp.
GGTCAACTGAGACAGCATGGCCAGTAGGACCACGTGGTCGTACGTTTGTATTGGGTGTTTCTTACTCAATGTAAGCAGGCAACCATCGGAAGAGCCCGCGTCTAACACCGCGGGCTTTTTTTTGTCTGATACACAGAGGTTCACGTGTCTTTGACTTTTCGGCGGGCGAGAATGATGCGGTGGCGTGGGTTTGTGGTAACTGGCTTAGATAACCGATAGGTGAGTGAGCGCTGGTAATTAATCTGACTAAACAGGGATAGAGTATTGCTTCGCTGCGACCTGATGAGCATCATGAGACGCGTCGATTGACGTGATCACGTGGCTCCGTGATCTGTCTGATTGGCGGCAGCGTCATGCTTTGTTTGTGAGAGAAAATAATAATGAGTGGTAAGCCAGAGCACGACGAGTTCTCGACCCATGCGGTGCCGACTGATGCGCGTGTAGCGACCTTCAGAGTGGCCGCGGTGTCATCGATGGTCTCTTTCTCTTTACCTACGTTCATTGCAGGTATTGAAGTTGCCTACGGCGTGGGGGAGGCGATGGCGCTCTCAGCGATCCTGGGTGGCTCGTTCATCATTTTCCTTGTCGGCTGGCTCATGGGTTCGATTGGTGCTCGCACAGGTTTCAACTCCTACCTGTTAGTCCGACTGGCATTTGGGGACACTGGCGCACGAATCGTCAATCTCGCCTTCTCCATATCGTTACTCGGATGGTTTGGTATAAACCTGAATCTGTTTGGCCGTGCCATCGCCGGACTAAGCAATGATATTCTCGGTGTTGTTCCGCACGAGCTCGCGGTCACGATCGGCGCGAGTATCTTGATCACAGTGACGACCATTATTGGATTTCGGGCTATTAACTTTGTGTCGACGCTGATGATTCCCGTCCTGATGCTTGTGGCGCTTGTTTTCCTAGCGGCAGTGCTTGGTCAGGATGGCGGGCAATCGATTATCTCGGAACCCGGGATGAGCCTTGGAGACGGCATTTCCTCTATTGTTGGCTCGATTGTCATTGGCTGCATTATCATGCCAGATATCACGCGCTTCTTGCGGTCATCGACCGGTGCGCTGGTGACAAGTGGCGCAAGTTACATGGTGTTTCAGCCCTTCGTAATGTGGGTGGGGGCAAGCGCGGCTTTTGCTTTGGCTACGAATGACATTACAACGATTATGTTGACGCTAGGGTTAGGGCTCGGTGCGTTTGCCATCATCATTGCAGGCTCATGGGTGCTGAACGCATTGAACCTCTACAGCGCTGTGCTTGGCGTGACGGCATCGTTTCCAAACGTAAATGCGAGAAATACAACCATTTTACTGGGCGCGCTGGGTGTTACCGCCGGTTTGATGAATATTCTCGACTCCTTTGTTGAGTTTCTTTTCTATCTTTCGATTGTGTTCATCCCGGTGGCGGGCGTGGTCATCGTCGATCATTTTGCAGTGCGCGAGCGTCATTACGCGGTCGATGCAGTTGCAGGCAAGCAGCCGCTTAATTTACCGGGTTTACTCGCATGGTTCGCTGGTGCCGCTGTTGCGCTGGCGGGTTCCGAAGGACTAATCGTAAGCGTAACCACAGTCGCCGCCATTGACGCGATGATGGTGTCGGCACTCTTATATTTTGTGCTCGCAAAGACGATGGATGGGAGAGTCAGCGCGAAAAATGAGGCTGGACAGTAGTATGCGAGTCGGCCTCGATGTAGGTGGCACTCACACGGATGCGGTCTTGATGGATGGGCAGCAGGTTGTGGCACACACCAAAGCCACCACCACCGCGGATGTAGGGTCAGGCATTGAAACGGCATTGGCCACGATTCTTGAGGGTGTTAATCCCGCTCAGGTTGAGCTTCTTACCATAGGCACCACGCAGTTCACCAACGCGGTGGTTGAGCGCAAGCACCTCTCCAAAGTCACCGCTGTCCGCGTTTGTCTCCCGGCTGGCCGAGGTCTGTTACCACGGGCGGATTGGCCTGCAGATTTGGTCAAGGCCACTGATGGTGGAAACTACTTACTGCATGGCGGACATCTGTACGATGGGCGCGAACTAGCGCCCATTGATGACGTTGAATTAGAAGAGTTGCTTCAGACGCTCGAGGCAGAGAGACCAGCGGCTGTCGTTGTCTCTTGTGCATTTTCGCCGTCACAACCTGAGCTTGAAGTGGGTCTTGCCGAGCGATTCTCCACCGCACTGCCGAATAGTCGGGTTGTCGCTTCGCACAGCATGGGTGGCTTAGGTCTGATCGAGCGAGAAAACGCAGCCATATTAAACGCGTCATTACTTGAGTTTGCAGACCATGTTGCGTCGGCACTTCTAAGGTCCAGTGAGCGATTTGGCTTGAGCTGTCCGGTCTATGTAAGTCAGAACGACGGAACACTGATTGATCTCGAGCGCGTGCGTGAATTTCCAGCGCTGACCTTTGCCTCGGGACCAACCAACTCGATTCGCGGTGCGTGGGCACTAACGGGACTGTCCGACGCTTTGGTCATCGATGTCGGCGGTACAACTTCAGACATTGGTGTTCTTAAAAACGGTTTCCCAAGGCGGTCCAATCTTGTGATTGATGTGGGCGGTGCTCGCACGAATTTCAGAATGCCTGACGTTTTGGCGATAGGCTTGGGAGGTGGTAGCGAAATAGGCGAGAGCGGCACTAGTTGCGGACCCCAGTCTGTCGCGCGCGAACTCGCAGAGAAGGCCTTGTGTTTTGGTGGCGAGGTAATGACGTTTACCGATATCGCGATGTCTCAGGGGCGTATGAATATTGCCGAGGCAACCAACGCTAATCCGGTGGAAGCTGAAATTTGTGATGCGGTCGATCAGCTCGTGCTTGAAAAGTTAACAGCCGCCGTCGACCTAATGAAACCGGGTGGCGCGATTTTACCTGTCGTTCTTGTGGGTGGTGGTGCGCCGCTGATTCCCGGTGAGACCCTGGCAGGGTGTCCGGTTATTCGTCCTGAATACGCGGGCGTTGCCAATGCGATTGGGGCTTCCATTGCACAGGTTAGTGGTGAGGCCGAAGGCTTGCGTGTGATTGGAAGCAAAGCACGTAGTGAGGTAATTGATCAGCTGACACAACTAGCGACGGCCAATGCAGTCGCGGCAGGAGCTAATGAGGCTTCGATAACCGTGGTTGATGTAGAGGAGTTTGATATTCCTTACATGGCCAGTGAAACGACACGCATTCGTGTGTGTGTTGTTGGCGACCTAATTTTGGGGGCAGCATAGTTTATGAAGATTCACGCGACTGACCTCGATGATCTGGCCTTGGGTGCTGTCTTCCTCGCAACCGGTGGAGGAGGCGACCCCTACCTGCCGACGCTCATTGCTAAACAGACACTAGAGCAGACGGGGCCCGTTACATTAATCGATGCCGATACACTGGGTGACGACGCCTTTGTCGTACCTGTAGGTGGCGTCGGTGCTCCCACTGTGTCGCTCGAGCTGCTGCCTTCAATCGACGAAGCCTCACGGGTGCTAGACGCTTACGCGGCGCTGATCAATCGAGAGATAGATGCGGTAGCCTCGTTTGAGATCGGTGGTGGTAACTCGTTGATGCCGTTGATGGCAGCTGCCGTCAGAGGGCTACCGGTGATTGATGGCGACGGCATGGGACGCGCGTTTCCAGAGGCGCAGATGATGAGCTATGCCATTGCTGGCGTGAAGCCGACACCTGCGCTGGCCATGGACTACGCCGGAAACACCGCGCTTTTTGAGACTTCGGATACCACAACCTACGAGCACCACATTCGTGCCTTTGCTGCGGCTGCTGGGGGCATGATCACTGTCGCAGAGCACCCTATGACAGGTGAGGAGATCAAAAGCTCCGTTATTCCAAAAACGGTAAGTTTCTCCTTAGCCCTGGGCCGACTATTACGCGAGCAGAGAGGGCCAATTGCAGATCTCTTACCCGCATTGCGCGCGCTGTTTACAGATTCGGTCTACGGTTCGGTGCACCAAATATTTGCAGGAAAGGTTTCAGGGAAAAGTACACGCACCGTCGGTGGTTATGACGTGGGTGAGCTCTCGATTGAGAATTTTGACGACCCAACGGACGTCTGCAACATAACGATCAAGAACGAGTATTTGGTTGCCACCGCAAAGGGTAAGCCCTTGGCCATGGTGCCCGATCTTATCGTGATTGTTGATGCTGAGACCTCAACGCCGATCAATGCAGAGCGTCTTCATTACGGACAGCGTGTGGCGGTGCTCGCCATTGGAGCTCCCCGCTTCTATCAAACGCCACAGGCACTCGCTGCTACCGAGCCTCGCTGTTTTGGCATTGATATGGATTACCAGCCCTTGGCTTCTCTAGTCTTATAACTCAGAGAGAATTTTTGTCTGGAAGCGGCAACAACATCTTTGGCTTTCACCGCTCTTTAGCTTCGCTTTTTAGGCATTGATTTGGGTAGCCCAGTTCTTTACTTGAGAACGAGAGGGAGGGGTGTCCTTCTGATCAGGACGCCAGGGACGCATCCTCGCTAGTGGACGCCTCCTGAACCTCATCACGGAACAGCGACAAGAAGTCTTCCAGGATGACGTAAAGCGCCGGTATAAGTATCAATGTCACAGCTGTCGCGAAAATTACGCCGAAGCCAAGTGAGACTGCCAAGGGTACAAATGGGGCTGTGTCGAAGTCTCGGGTAACCATTAATGGCATTAGGCCCATAAACGTTGTAACTGATGTAAGGAATATCGGTCTGAAGCGAGACATTCCTGAGTCGATCACCGCGTCATAAAGGTTCATTTTATGAATGCGCCGATTGCGGTTGATAAAGTCAACGAGTACCAAACTTGAATTAATAACAACTCCCGCTAATGCGATCATTCCCAGTAGTGAGAAGAACACGAGATCATAGTTCATGATCTGGTGACCAATAATGGCGCCAATAAAGCCAAAGGGAATACTGGCCATGACCACCAAGGGTTGTAGGTAAGACTTCAAAGGTATCGCAAGCAGGGTGTAGATCACCATAAGTGCAACTAAACTAGAGCTAACAAGTCCACTCAGTGCTCGAGTCCGCTCCTCTGCTTCACCAGCCTGCGCCACACTAATGCCGGGATATTTTTCCATGATTTTTGGAATATGGGTTCTGAACACCTCTAAAAGGATCGTCTCTGGCGCTACGGCGTCGCGATCAGCCGACGCAATAACATTCACCGTACGCTGACCATCCGTGCGATTAATTGTCGAATTCCCAGTAGTTGGTGCCAATTCTGCGACGGCGAGCGCTGGAACTTCTGTGCCGTCGGGCAGCCGTATAGTCATATTTTCTAGGCTCGAGAGCGATGTCCGATCTTCCCTCGGGAAACGCACCATCACCCGCACGTCGTCACGTCCACGCTGAACACGTTGGGCCTCATGTCCATAAAACGCGTCACGTATTTGATTGCCGAGTTCAGCTTGGCTCAGCCCCAGAGATTCCGCTTCGGGGCGTATTTGCATGGCGAGTTCTCGTTTACCTGAGCGGTACGAGTTGCTGATGTCGTAAAGCCCATCGAAGCTCTCTAAGGTTTGGGTGAGTTCTGCGGCAGCACGGCCTAGCTGCTCGATATCACGACCGCGAAGCTCGAGGTCGATATCGGCGCCCAAAGATATGGCATCGGCCGAAAAACTGAGCTCGACAACATCCGGTAAGGGCGGTGTCAGCTCTCGCCACAAATTGACGACCTCCTGAGGGGTCATACCGCCGCGCTCACGATAAGGGACGAGGTTCAGCGAGATCTCAGCCATGTGGGATCCTGTAGCACCGCTCATGACCAGCGCGCCTTGGGTAATAGCCACGCCTACCGATGATAGCTCGTTCTTAAACGCCGAACTTCCGTCGCTACGCCCCTCGTCGACAATTCGCCGAGTGGCCTCTCCTGAGGCTTGGATTTTTTTGACAATGGCTTGGGTTCCGGCCAAGGGATAGCCCTCAGGCATCACAACACGAGCTACTACGTTATTACCCGACACTGATGGGAAAAACTGGAAAACCACACGACCACTCGCCATCATGCCGCCCATAACGATCATCATGCCCAGCGCAATTGCGAGCGTTGTGTATCGATGTTCGATTCCCCATTCAATCCAACGTCGATAGGTGTTTTTTGAGAAGTTTTCCAGCGACCCCGCAATACGATCCTGGAAGCGTTCCCACCGTTTCCCAAAGCCCGACTCGCGGTTTGAGTTGCTTCGATGTGCTAAGTGCGAAGGAAGGATCAATTGTGATTCAACAATGCTGAAGATGAGACACAGGACGACCGTGCCACCGATCGAAATGAAGAATTGGCCGAGATTACTTTCGACGTTCAAAAGCGGCATAAATGCGGCAATCGTCGTGAGCACGCCGAAAAAGACAGGGACAGCGACTTCGCTAGTCCCCTGAATAGCAGCAGTTCGGGGGTCCAAGCCATCTTGCTCTTTTGTATAGATCCGCTCACCGAC
>CBFHQN010000115.1:0-6418 GCA_965657765.1 Luminiphilus sp.
TGGTGACCGCGCTTTGGCTTGCCTCCTTGTTAAGGGCTTGATAGATCGCGCGGAGTTCATCTGAACCTGTTGCTCGTGTGCCTGTCTGAGTCGTCACCCGAGCGCTGGGTGCCGCCGATTTGGAAGGGACGGGGCGTCCCCTTTGCTCGGGTATAGGCACGGACGCAGGTGTCAGATCTTGGTTTGGTTTCAGGGCAGACGTCTGTTTAACGGGGCTCTCGATCGAGAAACGTTGTCTTGTATTGCTTGGCGGCACTTCGGCTGCCGTCGATTCGTTGGCCGTGAGTTGCTGCACTGCTGGTCTCTCAGTTAGCTGATCATTCCCTTGAGAGACCGAAGCCGGTGTCTTCACAGGGTCAGATGAGCGGATCATTGGCGGAGCTGCTAAGTGGGACCCTGATGAGGCTGAAGCGCGCGATTCAAGTTCTGATGGCCACATTGCAGTCAATACAGCAGCGATAAGAAGCATAACGGCAGCAAGCATTCCAGCGATCTGCCAATTTGAAAAACGTGACTCGGGCGCCGGTACGTAATGCACCGTATCGACTGTCGGAACCTCAGAGGACTTTGTTTCACCCTCTTTTGACCGTTTCATTGCATCAAGGATCATCGACATTAGCGTTGCCCCCTCTGATACCCACCAACCTCTGAAACTTTGGTTACCCACATTGAACTGCGCTCCACAGCACGCTGCGACGTCAATCCGATGCCGAGTCGATCGTTTAGCCGAAGAATGGTCTGCTCGCCTACAACGCCATCAGCGGTGATTCCCTCGCTCTCCTGAAAGAGCCTAACCCGCGCCTCTAAGGCTGGTCCAAAGGACGTTACTGGCGGCACGGTCATTTCATCGAGCGTTGCAAACATCTGCGCGATGACGTTCACCAGAGGTGATGTATTACCTAGCCCCACACTGCCATCCCATCCCTGTGGTGCTTGCCAAAGGTACTGAACACCGCCCGTCCAACTATCAGCCAGCTCGCCCAGAGGAACTTCGAGAATACCTTGCCGCGTCCAAGCAATCGCCGTGGATTCTCCAAACCCCAGCACCAGCGCGGCGGCTGCAAATTTATCCTTGGTCACGATCTCCAGCAGCACCGGCCGATTGAGGGCCATCACGTCGTTCCAGACGTTCACTGCTTGCTTTGAGCAGCTTAGGCCTGTGATTTTTGGGGGGGGGCAAACGGTCGATGGTGCCGGCGTGTTGCTCGCCGCCTGCCAAAATCGCTCGTTAGCCTCTTGAACGCGTAACTCCCAGACTGGAGCCGCTAGGGTGACCTCCTGTTCCAATGCGGCGTTGAGTCGAGGTTGACCGAAGCCACCCTCACCGAGGCCAGCTTTAAACTCGTTACCTAACGTGTCTCGGGAAATCACTGCCAACGGCTGTGAGGGTTGCGTGCTGCGATCCCCTGACAAACCGTCGTTTAGATCGGAGACACTCGCATCAGGTCCGGCCGACAGATCAGAAGAGAAACCAGAAGAAAGATCAGATGCCGGACCGCGCGCCGAGGTACTGCGCTCGGATACATCCGACTGGCTCACCCAATATCCCACTGCGGCACTCGCCACAGCAATAAAGAAAACAAGCAAAGCGCGCTTTCCAACGCTGCTCTTCGAGACGGGCACAGCCGCCTTCTCACCGAACACCTCTGCTGCCGCCTCGGCGATTAACGTCTTATCGACCCTGCTGCGCTGCTGGCCATAGGCGCCTAAGAGCGCTCTGTCACACAACACATTGATCAAACGCGGGATGCCGCGGGTCAGGCTATGAATTTGCTTGACCGCCGCCGACTCGAAAAGACTGACACCACCGCGAAGGCCTGCAATCTCGAGCCGATGCCGAATGTAGGCCGTTGTCTCTTGAAGATTCAGCGGCTGCAGATTGTACCGCGCTGTAATGCGCTGATTTAGCTGCCGCAACTCAGGACGCAATAGTTTTTCTGTGAGCTCAGGCTGACCTATTAGAATAATCTGGAGCAGTTTCTCGTCATTAGTCTCCAGATTCGTCAGTAGCCGAATCTGTTCGAGCACATCGAAATCGAGGTGCTGAGCTTCGTCGATCATCAACACTGTCTTGCGACCACGCTCATAATTATCGAGGAGATAGCGATGCAGCGCGTCGGTGAGTGCTTTTAGGCTCTCGGTTCCCTGCGGGTAGTCAATCTTGAGCTCATCGCAGGCGGTCGCTAGTAGCTCAACTGCGCTGAGTGCCGGATTGAGGATAATCGCGAGGTCAGTGGTGTCGGGCAACTGCTCCAACAAACACCGGTTTACCGTCGTTTTGCCGGTACCTACCTCCCCGGTGAGCAAAATAAAGCCACCACCACCGCTCACGCCGTAGAGCAAATGTGCGAGCGCATCCCTGTGCCGCTGACTCATAAACAAGTAGCGCGGGTTCACGGCAATAGAGAACGGCGCCTCATTGAGTCCGAAGTGTTGGTGATACATAGATGCTCACTGCTCGCTGGTTGACGACATTATGCACGGGCAAAATGATCATGAACACGAGGAATCATATCGTGTTCGCTTGCTGGCAAAAAAAACATACTGTAAGTTCAAATCCGCAAATCTACGACTGTCGCCAGCGACAGCTAATCCAGCGTTATTTGGAGACTCACATGGCCGTACCAGCAATTCTTAAAGACAACCTGTCGATCCCCGTGATCGGCTCACCGCTCTTCATCATCTCGAATCCCGATCTTGTGATCGCGCAATGTAAAGCGGGCGTGATTGGCTCCTTCCCTGCCCTGAACGCGCGTCCTGAGCCTGTCCTTGAAGAATGGCTCGATCGCATTACTTCTGAGCTCAAAGATCACGACAAGAACAACCCTGACAACAAGGCAGCGCCTTTCGCCGTCAACCAGATCGTTCACGGATCAAACGCACGCTTGAAGCACGATATGGATATGTGCGAGAAGTACGAAGTGCCTGTGATCATCACGTCACTCGGTGCAAAGCAGTGGGTCAACGACCAGGTACATGGCTGGGGCGGTATCGTGCTTCACGACATCATCAACAACCGCTTCGCAAAAAGCGCTATTAGCAAAGGTGCCGACGGCCTTATCGCTGTTGCAGCGGGTGCTGGCGGCCACGCAGGACAACTTTCACCCTTCGCCTTGATTCAAGAAATCCGTGAATGGTTTGATGGCCCCCTACTTCTCTCAGGTTCTATGGCAACCGGCGACTCAGTCCTCGCTGCTCAGGCTATGGGCGCTGACATGGGCTACATCGGCTCTGCGTTCATTGCGACCGAAGAGGCAAACGCAGACGAAGGCTACAAGCAGGCCATCGTTGACTGTGGCGCCGACGACATCGTCTATAGCAGCCTGTTCACCGGTGTTCACGGTAACTACCTGAAGCCTTCTATCGAGAACGCAGGCCTTGACCCTAACAATCTCCCTGAGAGCGATCCAACCAAAATGGATTTTGGCTCGGGTGGCAACACCGACGCGAAAGCATGGAAGGACATTTGGGGCTCTGGTCAAGGTATCGGGGCGGTTAAAGTGCGCGAGACCGCAGGCGAATACATCGCCACGCTGGTTCAGCAATACAACGCAGCTAAAGCACGGATTCTTTAAGTATGAGCGACGAACGCACAAGGATCCCGCGCTCCCGCGAGGACGATTACAGCCCGGAAATCATCGCTGAACGCCAAGCTTTTATCGAAGCTCAGACGGGTGCCAAGCTGAATCACACCAAGCAGTTCTCCTACGACCCACATGTCATGTCGGGCAATATTGAGAACATTTGGGGCGTGTCTCAGATACCGATCGGTATTGCCGGTCCGCTGCTGGTAGACGGTGAGTACGCCAAAGGTGAGTTCTTCGTACCCATGGCGACCGTAGAGGGCACCATGCTCGCGAGCTACAACCGAGGCATGAAGGTGATTCGCGAGTCGGGCGGTGTGAAAACAACCGTGTCTGCTGAGTCTATGCAGCGTGCTCCACTGTTCATTTTCAACGACGCGCGCGAGGCTCGTGATTTCCAGCTCTGGCTGCGAGCAAACTTCGAGGCTATTAAAGAACAAGCGGAGAGCACGACATCCGTGGGTAAACTTCTCGAAATCGAGAACTACCACACCCACAACTTTGTTGCCTGCCGCTTCGACTACTCAACGGGTGATGCTGCCGGCCAGAACATGACTAGCCGCGCAACATTTTTTGCCTGCGAGTGGATTCGCAAGAACTACCCCGGTGCATTGAAGAACTACATGCTCTCCGGCAACTGGGATACGGAAAAGAAGACCTCTGCAGTGAATATGCTCAAAGGTCGTGGCCGACGCGTTACCGCCGAAGTCACTATCCCTCGCAAGGTGCTAATGGATAACCTCCGTATTACGCCCGAGCAGATGCAGTACGGCTATCAAATCACCACACTGTCTGCGCTGACCACCTCAAGTTCGAACAACGCGAGCCACCCCGCCAACGGCTTGGCAGCTTTGTATGCAGCGACAGGTCAGGACCTTGCGAATATTGGTGAATCCAACCAGTGCACCGTATACCAGCGCATGACGCGTGAAGGTGATCACTACTTCTCGATCACCCTCCCCTCGATCATCATGGCGAGCTACGGTGGCGGCACAAACCTGCCAACCCAGCGTGAGTGTCTTGAGATGATGGATTGCTTCGGCAAGGACCGCGCACTCAAGCTTTGCGAAATCGCGGCGGGACTAGTGGTAGCAGGCGAGTTGTCATTGGCAGCAGCAACGCGAGTCGATAAAGCAACACGAACCAATGAATGGGTCGATGCGCACGAGAGGCTGGGTCGAAACCGTTAATACTTAACTCAATGCTGGTGTAAAAACGCCCTGTTGTGATTAGATTCCGACGGGGCTTTTTTGTGGGATAGCGAGAATGGTAAATCGTTTCAGGTATCGAAAAGAGGTCGGAATGACCCTCATCGAATTAATGATGGTCGTAGCCATTATCGGTATTCTAGCGGCCATCGCCGGTCCCGCATGGAACGAACAAGTCTTGAAAGCACGTCGTGCCGATGCTAAGAACGCCCTATTAGCTGCCCAAATTGAACAAGAGCAATACCGTGCTAATAACCTAAGCTACGCGAGTAGCATGAGCGCGCTCGGTATGGGTAGCTACGATTCGGACTCTCGCGACTATTACGATATCGAGGTGGTATCGGCGAGTGCTACTGCTTTTTTAATAACAGCGTCCCCTAACGGCAACCAAGCGAACGATTCGAGCTGCAACGTTTTCGCTATCCGCCAAACCGGACCAGAACACGACGGCTACGCAGCAAGTTCCTGCTGGTAGGGGCTGAACGTAGCTTCCCCCCGGCACCAAGTTCATCACTCGTAGGTAATGATCGGCGCGTTAGCACAATTACCCTGACCGTTGGTTATCTCGACCCGTACTGTGGCACTAGTATTGTTGGCATCCAAAGTCAGCTGCGGCGTGTAGTTGCCACCAGAGGCGCTACCAGAGCCAGTGCAGTATTTCTTGTTAGGGTTTACTACCAAATCAATTGTGACTTGCGTATTAGTGCCACCAGCCACGGAGCATGAAGAAGAAGCAGTGGCAGTGCCGCTCGACGGAGACATTGTGCAAAGCCCAGACGGCGAGCTTGTAGCGCTGACCGAGAAGCCGCAATTTCTACTGTTCTGAACGCAAATGGCATTAACGGTGACAATACCATTCCCCATGCCTGAAGCCTCATCCGCACCGTTCACTGTAATCGTTAGCGTCGCTGTATCGCTGCCATCCTGGCCATCATATACCGTGTAACCATAACTATCAGTCGCTGACTGACCCGAGTCCAAACTATCCAACGTACTGTCAATCAACGTGTAAGTGTACGAACCGTCTGTACCAATCGTCAGCGAGCCATACGTCAAGGTCGTAGACGCTGCCGTCGCCGATAACGTGCCACCGTCTGAGTCACTGTCATTCGACAGAACGTTACCGCTAACCGATGAACTCACATCCTCCGTGATCGATGTCGTGTCATCGACCGCCGTAGGGTCCTGATTAGCGGCAAGTGCAGATGAAGTAACCGTGCAATCTTCTGTAATCGCTGCTGTCGTGAAGGTTGTGTCAACTAAAGCGCCCCCACACGTGCCACCTGCACTCAGATTTGTGTAGCCACCAGTAGTTGCAAGACTAAACGCGGGGGTCGCGCCGTACCCGACAACCGCTGCTGATGGCGAAATGGTTGTGCCTGCGCCCGGTGATGTCGACACCGTATATTGAATCGCGGTCGCTGACGCGATCACAGTGCAATCTTCCGTGATTGCTCCTGTTGTGTAAGGACTACCGCTCGCTGAGCCATTGCATCCTGACAGTGACAAACTTTCATATCCGGTGCTTAAGCTCGCTGTGCATGAAGTAGAGCCACCTGAGCTAACTGTTGAATCGTTACAGGACAAAGCCTCCACACCTGTTCCCGCGGAAGTACTCACAACATA
>CBFHQN010000116.1:0-6405 GCA_965657765.1 Luminiphilus sp.
AACCAATGCTATCAGCGATATTTACGCCATGGGCGGGACACCCACCGTAGCGATAGCAATATTGGGTTGGCCAGTGGATACGCTTGCACCTGAAATCGCGAGCAAAGCCCTAGCGGGGGCGCGCGCCACCTGTGCAGAGGCGGGTATCGCGCTTGCGGGAGGCCATAGCATCGATATCTCAGAGCCTATTTTTGGCCTCGCAGTATCCGGGCTGGTCGACATAGACCGTCTCAGGCGGAACGACACGGCTACAGCAGGTGACGCTCTCTTTCTGACCAAACCGCTGGGTGTCGGCATTATCAGTACCGCAGGAAAACGTGAGAAAGCCTCGTCTCAAGATTTGGCGCTCGCGAGTCAGAGCATGCGAACGTTGAACATGATTGGCGCTGAGCTATCTTCCATCGATGGCGTGACAGCGATGACGGATGTCACTGGCTTTGGCCTCTCAGGACATCTCACTGAGATGATGCGAGGCAGTGGGCTTGATGCCACGCTCGATTGGTCCGCAATTCCCACCTTCGGAGATTTAGAGCGCTACATCGATCAAGGCTGCATTCCCGGGGGCACGGGGCGTAACTTCGAGTCCGTCGCAAATCACATGCCCGAGCTGTCAGATTTTCAGCGCGCCATTCTCTGCGACCCCCAAACCAGCGGGGGCCTCCTGGTATCCGTGAGACCCGAGGCCTGTGCACAAGTGCAATCGGTCTTGCAGGCAGCAGACCTTGCCAGCACGTCGATTGGCACGCTGTCTACGGCAGCTTCGAGCACGCCCAAGATGACGCTGCGTGACTAAATCCCACCCGAATAACATTACTCCCAGTGAGTTCCTCCGCCTTTTTGCTGAGGATCGTGTGTTGGTGGATACGCGAGCACCCATCGAGTTCGAGAAAGGTAGCTTCCCAACGGCAGTAAACCTCCCATTAATGAACGACGCTGAGCGAGAGCAGGTTGGCATTTGTTACGCCGAGCAGGGACAGGAGGCAGCTATAGCTCTTGGCCACGAACTCGTCTCGGGTGATACAAAAGCGGAACGACTGTCCAGCTGGATTCAGGCGTTTGAGGGATCACCAACCGTAGCACTTTTCTGCTTTCGAGGCGGGCTACGATCGCAAACGACACAAGGCTGGCTGAGAGAGTGCGGAATTGATGTCCCTTTGATAGAGGGTGGCTATAAAGCGCTCCGCCGTTTTCTCATCGATGGCCTAGAATCCGCCTTGCGCGATTTGAATATTGTCGTTGTCGCGGGCCGGACGGGTGTCGCCAAAACAGCAATGCTCAACCAATGCGATGAATCGTCGCGACTCGCAACGATTGATCTCGAGGGCTTAGCCAATCATCGAGGCAGTGCCTTCGGTAAGCGCGTTACACCGCAACCCAGCCAGATCAATTTTGAGAACGCGGTTTCGATTGCCTTCCTTAAGGTGTGGCATACAGAGGTAGCGACAGTAGCGGTGGAGGATGAGAGCCGTCTCATCGGGCGCTGCGCCCTGCCCTTACCTCTTCAGGCCGCCTTGGCGAGCTCTCCTGTCATCACCATTGAGGCGGGCTTGAATGAGCGTGTGGACCACTCCTGGGAAAACTACATTCTTCAAAATCACAGGGACTGGTGTGAAGCTTACGCTGATGAAGCACACGCGTTTGAGGTCTTCGCTGAATCGCTTAGAGCCAGCATGCAAAATATTCAGAAGCGTTTGGGTGGTGTTCGGTATTCGGCCTTATCCACGATTCTCGAGAGTGCTATTTCAGAGCACCGTGCCGGCGATGCAAACTCACACAAAGAGTGGATAGAAATTTTGCTCAGGGATTACTACGACCCGATGTACGACTATCAACTCAAGTCCAAAAAGCGCCGAGTTGTCTTCAGCGGAAGTTTTAGTGATGTTGCAGCCTATCTACAAGCCTGAGTCAGGCCATCGAAAGTCGATGTCGAGTAAATCAGTACACGACCCAAAAGGCCCGATTGAGTGGCTGCTTACCGCTCTTCTATACCACGTCTCTTTTGCACCGCTGCTCTTAGCACCACTAATTCGCACCATTAAATAGTAGTCGTGCGACACCTTTTAACACTCGCAGAAAAGACTCAGTGCTTCCGCTCAAACACCGACAGCACCTCTAGATGCGGTGTTTGCGGGAACATGTCTAACCCCTCGACTTGCGTGAGACTTAAACCCTGCTCTTGAAGAAAGTGAGCATCACGCTGCCACGTAGCGAGGTTGCAGGATATATAAACCACCCACGGCGACTCAGAGAATAAAGGAGTCAGTGCATTACGCTCCTTCAAGCCGTCTCTGGGCGGATCCAAAACGATCCCTTGACCCTCGGGAAGTGTCGCCGACATAGCCGCAATGTCTGTCGCGCTGAAGAGATTTCTGCGTTGTGTCTCCACGTTGGGAAGCCCAAGGGATAACAGTTGTTCGAGCGCCCAATCGTCCCCCTCTACCGCCGTGATCTGGTGGTTGGGGAAGCAGCCAGCGAGAACTGAGGTCAAGTTGCCGCTACCACAGAATAATTCTAGAACCCCAGCCGATGGCACAAGTGACTTGAGGGTATCAGCCAGCCATCGGCTCATGGCGGCATTTTGATCATCGTTGCCCTGTCGAAAGGGTTGACGTTGATTAACCAACGTTGACGATCGCTGATCATCGATATCCAAAGTCACCCACTTTTGCCTCGATTTAGGCCGCCATTTATTATTGGGCAGCTCCTCTCGAAGGTCTGTGAGTTCCGCCTGATTTGGCTCCGTTAATATTGGACAGACACTAACATCTACGATGTCATGAGAACTGGATGCCAAATATCCCAAGGCCTTTCCATTTGTTTTGAGCTGCGCGCGATTGCGATATCCCCATTGCCGTGGTGACGGATGAACGACAGGGACAATTTGAGTTGCACTGAGGGACTCAAGCGAAGCTTTCAATTTGTTGGCTTTGGCGGATAACTGCGCTTCATAACTGACAAACATCCAAGGACAGCCGCCGCATTGATTCCGACGATGATGCGCGCATGCCGGCTCTACGCGCTCCTCGCTGCCGTCAATAACGTCAATAAGTTCGGTGCCTGTTGTCGCGCCTTGACGAGTCCGCCGAACATGAACACGCTCGCCCACCCAAGCGCCCGGAACAAAGACGACCTGTCCGTCAGGTGCCTCGCCGACCCCGCGTCCGTCGCTCGCCAAATCGCGAATAACAACCTCAAGCTCATCGACTCTTTGTGGGGGTTTGCGTCGACCGCTCACGGCCGATTTGAATTGTACTCTTCGGGATGACACAAGTTGCCTCTGCTGAGATGTGAGATCATGATAATCCCGATACGCTAACGCGAGGGCAAATCGATGAGTTTTGACCGTCCTATCACGCTATTGTATCTTCCGCGTCTTCGCCGCATTTTTATGACCGGTGACGTATCCCCCGCTAGTTTAATGGATAAAACACGGCTCTCCTAAAGCTGGGCTCCTAGTTCGATTCTAGGGCGGGGGGCCACTCTCTGCGCGTGATTTCGTGACGCTACTTCCTCAAGACGATCGCTGGTGATTACTGCAGAGGCGGTGGTGCGGTGCGATACGCTAGTTAGCGTCTGTTCAGCTCAGCTTTGGCTAATGATCAGCCGCTAAGTGCTGAATACTTCGGCTGATCTATACAGAGTCTGTGAGCCACTGTTTGTCGTAGGTGTTCATCAAGAATTTTTGCATTAAGTGGCTTATGGTCCCTAAGCGCTGTGACTAACCACCATCGTAGATCTGCCAACGTGTCGGCCTTACCCGTCATATCTACAGCGGCCCCGGCCAAGGGCTTGTCAGCATTGCTCAACTCGGTCAGTAAGGCTCTTAAGCCCGCCCGCTCAGCCCGCTCCACTTGATCGCGGTAAGCAAGCTCTCGCTCGGCGATAGAGAGCGAGTTAATGGCAACTCGAACTAAGAATTTATCCGCGCCCTCGAGTTTTCCTGCAACGTGTTCACGCAGGTGCGACTGAACAGAATTGATGAGCTCACTGGCAGACGGCAAATTTTGGTCTTCAACCGCCTCAGGTAACGATTTTACCGCCCCTGGAATCAGGAGATTCACGCAATCCATTTGCGCCTCGGTGCTACGTCGCCCGATCACTGGACGCTCTACTGAAGGCGTTTCACCTGTTCGCCAGGTCTTTGCCATACCCAGTGTCGTGATCGACCACCAGAACGAGCCGAATACCTCCCAGAATCGGAGTGCATCCCGATCTACGCAGTGACTTGATACAGACTCATAACCAGCAACAAGATCCTCAACCCTTCCGAAGCCACCTACTGGGAGTGATCGGTTACCAAACCGCCACGAATTCACACACAGCCAACCAAGGTCTCGCATTGGGTCACCGATATGGCAAAGCTCCCAATCAAGAACTGCCTTTATCCCCTCAGGCGTCACCATCAAATTGCCATTCCTGAAGTCCCCATGAACCAACGTTGTCCTTGAATCTTGAGGCAAATGGCTCAGCAACCACTGTGCCGTGTAGTCGATCATTGGTTGAGGGGTATCAAGCGCTATGTAGGCGCCCCAAGTCTCTCGCACCAAGTCCTCAGGCGATACGCAATGAAGTTTTTGCGAGAGTGATTTTGATACGGGTAATGCGTGAATTCGCGCTAATGCTTGTCCGCACTCAAACGCCAGAGATTCCCGTGCCGCCGCAAGTTCAGGAAGTTTTACGATGCGCTGCCCCATCGTCTCGCCTTCCAGCCACTCCATGACGTAACCATCACCCAGGCCATCCTCTGGCCTCAGTGCATAGTGTATTTCTGGGACTGGAACGTTTCCCACGTCCGCTAGCTTAAGCAGTTCAACTTCAAGGCTGGGTGGCAACTGCCCGTAGGATGAAGACTCCAACCCCGGCTGGGCTCGGCGAAAGGCGTAAATCGAAACGTCGCCGGAGTCGCCTGCAACGGTGAGGCGAAAGGTTTGCTGCGATGCGCCTGCTGTCAGTTGTGTAACTGACAGCAGTTTGGCTCCCTCAAAACGCCTCCCAATCACTGCTGCGAGATTTTCCTCAAACGCGGGTTCCACTGGCCTTAGCTCACACCTTTAGGCTTTCGCTGGCTCATAAAGCCGAACAAATAACCTGCCACACGGCGCTTCTGAATCTCATCCGCGCCCTCGGTAATCCGGTACCGCCTGTGGTGACGATAAATATGCTCAAACGGCTTGTAGCGCGAGTAGCCGATACCACCGTGTACCTGCATCGCTGTATCAGCGGCCTCGCAGCAGAGCTGATTGGCTTGGTAATTACAGATGGACACTTTATCGGACACTGAGAACGCACCATCCCGATCCATCAACCAAGCGGTCTTGTGGATCAGCGCTCTCAGCATCTCACAGCGCGCCTGAAGATCAACGAGCGGAAATTGGATAGCTTGATTACTGGCGAGTGGTTTGCCGAAAGGCTTGCGCTCCTTCGCGTAGGCAACCGCCTCATTAACGCAATATTGCGCAGCCCCTAGGCTCGAGGCCGCCTGCCGAATCCTATTCTCATTGAAAAAGTGCTGCACTACCTGAAGCCCCCTACCCTCGCCAGCAAAAATTGCCGCGTCAGAGACACGTACATTAGTAAACCGTACCCGCGCGTGGTCTGACGGCATGTTGAACGTCCATAGATACTCCTCGACCTCAACACCGGGCGCATCCATCGGCACCAAGAACGCTGTGATCCCACCGGCGTCACCTGCACTGCCTGAGGTCCGTGCCATCACCATGTCGCTGTGCGCCGTATGGACGCCGGTATTCCATGTTTTCACACCGTTGATTACCCAGTCGTCGCCGTCTCGGTGCGCTACTGTCTCCATATGCGTAGCGTCAGACCCGTGATCTGGCTCGGTGATTCCGAAGGCAAAACCCCGAGTCGCACTTTTGAGCCCGGGTAACCACTCCACCTGCTGCTCGGGTGTCCCGTACTCCAGCATCAGCAAGAGACCTATATTATTTCCCACCACCGAGTGCTCATTTTGTAAGTCGTTGTGCAGCCCAAGCCCTTTCGCAGCTAGGTGCTCCCGGATAATGGCCATGCCTAGGTTGCCGCCGTCACGGCCGCCATGTTCGCTAGGAAATGGGTAACTGAATATACCTGCCGCGATTGCACGGCGCTTGGCCTCAGCGAGCAGGGCCTCCCACTCTTCATTGGGAAGTCCCTGGCGATCCCAATCGGTTCGGGCATCCTCGCGTCGATGATCAAAAAACCGAATATTGTCGTCTGACTCTTCCAGCGGTTTGATCTCGCGCTCAATGAAGCGATCCACTTCATTGAGAAACTGCTGTATGTCCTGTGGAATATCAAAATTCATAACGCCCCCAGATGCTTCTGTATGCCTTTGCCTTAACACCACCAGACCGTAAAGCTCTTAATCGACAAACTCAATCCCATTTGCTGCCAGATTTAAAATAC
>CBFHQN010000117.1:0-6357 GCA_965657765.1 Luminiphilus sp.
TAACGGAAACTAAGCATGTAGAGCCAAAGGCAGAGTACTGGCGGACGCGGGTTCAACTCCCGCCGCCTCCACCAAACAAAAAAGGGTCGCCGCAAGGTGGCCCTTTTTTGTTTTCAGTGACCGCGCGAGATGAGCGCGCGCCGGAACGGCGCGGGTGGCCAACACGACGTTGGCCGGTCGCGGAGGCCATGGATGGCCGAGAGCGACCTGTTGGAATCTGCACACTTCCGATCGGTGCACGATGAGCTTCGGATACAAACTAGGTGGCCCTTTTTTGTTTATAGCGGCCGTGGCAGCTGAACAGACACCCTAAGGGCGGGCCACTGGAACGATGCCGAAAGTAATCCAGCAACATCAAGCATGAAAAGTCCCGAAATCTCCATCAAGTGAATTAATAACGCTTGCTTGACCTTTTATCCTGCCACACCGTCAATCGTCCAGCACAGAGGCCTCAAAGACGGAAATGGCATCAGAAACTTCGCCCAGCGCCGGTAACATAGGTTCAATCTCTTCAGCATAACGTCGCCATTTGTCCTTATGAGGTCTTGTAAGGGTTGTCACTGAGAGCTTGCTGGCAAAATTCGCATGGCTTTGATTCGGGTCAGGAATGTCAGCAAACCGAAGCAGGCGACTCAGCTCCCTCTGCGGATCCGTTAACAGCTTCTCGTAACTAACCGTGGTGTACCGATCATGCGGAAGCTCGCTAAGATCTCTCGCAATGGTGAGATTGCTCATTTCCCATTGAAAGCGAGCGATGTCAGTAAGCGATTTACCAACCAAATTACGCCAACCCGGGGGCAACAAAAAACACCAGCCGCGTCGATCCCAACCCGGCAATTTGGGGAAGGTGACGAACCTCCCAGTTTCCAATCCAACTTCCCATGCCTCAGTGATACTGGCGATGTTTTCAGCAGCAGAACGGTGCAGAAAAATATACTTAGCATCAGGAAAGACACAATCTAAGAACTTTACGTTAAGCGCATTACGAGGTGTTTTTTCAATAAGGATAGGCTCGGCGGCCAGAAATCGTTCCGGGTTATCGACAAACATCTGAGACTTTGAGTCTCTTAACATAGCCGCAATGTTATCTCTGAATAGTAGTTTGCATTTGTCACTGGCATGGGACCTATCGAGACTCGCTGAGTCAAAAGACGCATTGGCCACACCGAGCTGTGGAAAATGTCGAAAAATACGATGGCTCTCCCCTCCGATCCAACTTGTGCCAACTAAACTAGCCAAGTAGTCAAAAAGTAATGTGCTCCCCGACCTTGGAGCCGAGAGAATAATGATGGGGCTGCGGAGCGCATTTTCGATGTGCGACGCTGACACCCGGCTGCGCAGGTGTTGCGATACTCTCTGGGCGTGCGTGAGGTTATTCATCATGCTTAAATCAAACGGGATGACAGTGGCACGGTACCTGTAGCCGATCTGTGGCCATACACGCTTGAGGGTTGCAGCGTCCATCTCGGCGATTCTCACGTGCGCAGCAACACTGTTCACCTGCAATGACCCAGTCAATGAGTAAATGTACTCGCGCATTTTTACCGGCATTTGTCACGCTGTGCATTCTACGATTATTGATTTCAACGATTTCCCCTGCTCGTAGGTGTTGAGTTTCCTCGTCGATCGTGAAGCTCACGCCGGGGTTGGTAATGATCGGAATGTGGACTCGGTGAGAGTGGTTAAGAGAAAAGTTTTTATCCTGGTGCGGCGAGATGCTCCCACCCGCATTTAGCCTGACGATATTGGCGCGCACGCAGTACCCTTGCCCATAGCGCTGCGCTAGCTCAAGGCCCGCGGGCGTATTATCGTAATAGGCGGCCACCTTTTTAACGATGGGCATAAGTGCGGGTTCAAAATAATTAAATGGCGGTCTAACAGTCGGATGTACGTGCCGAAAGTCAGAATCGTAAACCAAAGCAATATTTTGTGTGTGCTTGTGGACCTCATATCGAGTCTGTCGTCCCGTGTCGGACAGCCAGTGGCTCTCGTCAAGCCGGCTTATAAGTGACTGGAACGGCTTAGTGTCAACTTCACCTAATTTTTTGAAATTCCCGGAAAAGTTCAAAGTATTTCCTTTCACTTTTGCTACCGCGAACACACCAGCACTAGCGGAAGCCCCTGCTCATCCATCATCAAAGTATAAGCAAACCAAAAGGGATATAGCGAAAATTCTTTTCGCCACCCCCTGCTCTTCAGGACGTGAGCGCTGGATGGCAGAGAGCCAAGGCGGTTAATGGGCACCACACAGGCAGTGCGAGGTTTGTGGGAATTAAAAAACTTCGTTTACGTGCCTCGACTTGCGCGTATTGCAATCACTCGCTCTGCTTATCGAAAAGATAGTCCGACACCTGCATATCCTCATCGCCCACCTTTTCATAGTTATCGGCAATGCGTTTGTTAATGAACTCGCGCCAGGTGAACTCACGGTATTTCGGGTCTTCGCCAGACGTGATCGGCTTAATGAGCGCATCAGCCTTGGGCATATAGAAAAACGGCATGGACAAACGAGACGCGCCCTCAGGCACGGCAGTTACCCTGTGGACGGCTGCCTTGTAGCGACCATTTGACCAAACCTGCACGATATCCCCGATGTTGACGATGAAGGTGTGTTCCTCAGGTTCAATATCGACCCAGCCGACAGAGTCCGATTCGGTCTGCAGACCGCCTACATCATCCTGAAGCAGCAACGTGACAGCACCAGGGTCTGTGTGCTCACCAAGCGCCACAGAAGCGAGTTCGATAGTGGGGTCGCGCTCGTCCTCGGGAACAGGGTCGTCTGCGGGGTAGTTATTAAGACGCGCCGTGCTGGTATGGCGCTCACCAAAAAGATCATCAAGGGCACCCTCAGGTGCGCCCATGGCTCGACATACCATGTGCATGATTTCGTGGGCCAACACATTTTGCTTCTTGTAAAAGTCGAGAAGTACTTCTTGAAACCGCTCTGCACCATGCTCGGTTAACTGCCCCTCAGAATTGTCAGGCCAGTAGCTCGACCCACCCGAGTCAAACATTGGCTCTGGTTTCGCTGAGTAATCGAACACTTCTTTTTTATCGCGTTTCTGCTTGGTGAGCTCTCGATCAAAGTAGCCAAAGGCGCGATCCGGCTGACGCATGACCGACTGCTTGATGTCTCTGGGCAGGGCAAAGAAACCCCTCGCCTCACGCCACATCTCATCAATAGCGTCGTTAAGACCATGGCCCTTTAACTTGAAAAACCCGTGGTCAAGACAAGCTTGATCAATAGTTTTGAGCGCAGCGGCGTCAATGTCAGATAAGTCGATTGTTGGCACAGTCGGCATGGTCGTTATTCTCCAGTGCAAACTCCAATACATACGGGGTAGCCGGCATCCGGGCCACGCGCACCCCGCGTTTATGCACTCCACTCTGCCTCATGCGAGCGAAGCTGTCACCGAGCTTCATTTAGAGCTTGGTATCACAAGGGGTAACAGCACTCTTAAGCGTAATGAGAGACCCACGTGACATAACACAATCTTTTAAGGCGAGAACAATTACGGCAGGTGCAACATAAAGCATCGACGCATCCCCCGTTTTTCTTTTGTTTTGTCCACGCTTATGAAGGCATTTTCACACGCTCATAAAACCGCTCGAAAAAAATTCGGGCGGTGCGCTTTTTAGAAAATATTTCCAGCCAGCCACTCACTAACCCAAAAGAAATTAAAACGTCATTTAAGCTTAATCGCGTTGTAGCAAAAGAGAGCCAGACTCCGCCCCGGTCACAACAATCAGACTGTGCATTCTCATTTATCAGGAGCCCTATCAATGAAGCTTAACCGGTTTGTACCATCGTTATTCGCGGCATTAGTTACCTCTGCCTCGTACGCACAAACTTCAGATCAAGTCGAAGTCGTTATTGTCACCGCCGAAAAAGTTGAGAAGTCCATTCTCGACGTCACCACAACAACCAACGTATTTGATGCTGACTTCCTCGAGAATGAGGAAATCAGGGAGATGAACCAACTCTCTAATTTTGTGCCCAACATGCTGGTGCAAGAGCAGTCGGTAGCAGGGCCAAGCTATACGATTAGAGGACTTGGTGACGAGGACGGCGAACAGAAATTGGGCGCCTTCTTTAACGGCCTCAACACCACAGATCGAATCTTTGCGAGTCAGTTCTTGCATGACATTGAGCGGGTGGAGGTACTCAAAGGTCCGCAACCAACAGCCTTCGGCTCGTTCGCCGTCATTGGGGCTCTCAATGTTGTGTCCAACACCGCCAACTTCGACGGCAATGAGTTTATGGTCGGAGCGGGGATTGGTTCCTTCGCAGAACGGCGAGTACAAGGCCTCGCAAACGTTGTGCTCAATGACAACATTGCTATGCGACTATCGGCTTTTTCTGTCGATAAAGACGGCTATTCCGAGAACTTAAATGGTGAAGACCAGAATGCCCGAGTGGGTACTAATATTCGATTTACGACAAGTGTTGAGTTTGATCGCTTTTCTGCTGATCTCATTTTGGCTAATGAGGACAACGACGGTCCAGGCATTGGCTTTAAGAGCAAATATTTCCTGCCAGTCGGTGGATCTGCCTCTGCCTCTGACCCATTGGATTTTGGTGGCGCTGACACGAGCATCAAACGTGATATGTCACTTTATCAGCTCAAAACAGCCTATGACCTCAACAAGCAAATCAGCTTCAATTACAACGGCTACCGAAACGAGGGTGATCTCTACGAGTACTACGAAGTCGACGGTGGCCCACTCCGAATTGACGAGCGTGACTACGGCTACGAGTCAGAATTCACGGGCCACGAGATTTTCGCAAACTACAGTAATGATCTTTTGACTATTCGCATTGGCTATAACGATTTGACCGTGGAAAACGAGTACACTTTCTTCAAGGTCTACGGTGATCTGCAACACCGCCTAGCTTATGAGTTTGCGCAAGGAACGGTTATTCCCCCTACCGGATTTCAAAGTTTCAGCGACGATACAGTCTTCCCAGAAGCCCTTGGCATTCAAAGCTTAAGGCAAGCGGTAGCAGACACCACGTATGCGCTAAATCCTGTCACTGTGAACCCGGTTAGCGGCGAGGCCGTAGCGGCAGGTGTTGGATTACTGCTTGACTACACAGCATTCCTCCAGCCCACAAAAACAGAGACTTCAGGCCTGTTTGCCAACGTCGACGTTAATGTGACAGAGCAACTAACGTTGACCGTAGGCGTCAGAGATGAAGAGACCGAAGTCAACGGCAACGCTGACGAGGCTTCAGAGGTGCTCTGGAAACTGGGCGCTAACTACGCCGTCAATGACTATATGAGCGTTTATTACAACTTCGCACAAGGCCAAACACCTTCAGGCGAAACGGTCTTGGTCGGCACATCGCTTGAGCGTGAGTCGGTCGACTCGCACGACGTAGGCGTTTATTACGTTTCAGCGAATTTGAGTCTGGGTGCGGCGTACTTCACGTACGACTATAAGAACCTTGTTGTCGGTATCGACGACCCTGTCACAGGCCTCCCCAGGCAAGTCAATTACGACGAAGCATCAATCTCGGGCTTCGAATTCCAAGGCGAGTACACGTTTAATGACGCATTCTCAGCATACCTAACCTATGGCTTTAATGATGCTGAGTACGGCAAGAACGATGACGTTGATGGCATCATCAACTACGAAGGCAATCAGTATCGATTCTCTCCTGAGTTTTCCTACGCTGTGGGTGTGAGATTCAGTACCGACAAGCTGCGTTCTACTCTCAGCTGGAACTACATTGACGACGTCTTCTTCGAAGCCTCTAACGATCCAGACACCCTGCAGGAGGGCTACGGTTTACTCAACGCAAGTGTTGAGTATCAGGTCACTGATGCGCTGACACTTGGCTTATATGGCAAGAACATTCTCGACAAGGAGTACTTGATTGACGCAGGCAATACGGCAGGCTCGCTCGGTTATCCAACTCTGATCGAAGGTACTCCCGCTAACTGGCTACTAACCGCACGTTACACCTTCTAAACGCCAATTCAGGGATCGATAAAAAGGGGGCGATGAGCCCCCTTTTTATCTTTTTTTATTTTACCTTTTTGGCTCGTTCACCCTTTAATGTATCTATCCAGAACCAACAGCAATTAAACAACAGCAATCACGGCCCCATTTTAAAAACCTATTTTTTTCAAATTAGCTTCTGATATATCTGGCTGGGAGCTACTGCTATCGGACAAACGCGGTAGCTTCGAAAAGAGTCACTCTTGAACTACTAGGCTTCAACAATTGACGAGATAAAAACATTGCTGTATCGCTAGAATGTTGAGCACCGATGCTCAGTGGCGTCTCTTATTTTTATGGTTCATTGCGAGTCGTGCATATTGCATCTGCGAGATTAGGTAAAAGTCCATG
>CBFHQN010000118.1:0-6272 GCA_965657765.1 Luminiphilus sp.
TCCAGCTCGCCGTAAAGGAACTAAGATCTGGCGCCGGGCCACGCTACCAGTCATTGCGACGAGAACTCGCGGAATACCCGTTAGCAATGTATTTAGATGCACTCGTCATAGAGGGTAACTTGCATTACGCGACCGGAGACGAGATGAAGACATTCATGGCGTCGGCGGGCGACTCTCCGCTTGCCATGCGCACGTTACGAAGTTTTGTACGCCACAAAGTTGAGGATCGTCGTTGGCAAACAATTATCGAGGTCACCGAGCGATCTGATCTGAGTACTGAGCTGAGCTGCCACAGAGCTCACGCCCTTTTGAACAGACGGCGCGCTAGTGACGCGATACCTCTCCTTAACGATGCATGGAGCGTGGGAAAATCCCAGATAAAAGCATGTGACCCTGTGTTCAAAACATGGTTCAAGCATTCGGGACCCACTGATGATGTCGTCTGGGGGCGCGCGCTGAAAGCGGCAGATGCGCGTAACAGTTACCTTCTAAGGTATTTGCAACGGTTTGCTTCGAAAGATTTAAAGCGCAGTTTGGCCGACTTAGCTGAGATTTATCGCCGACCTGATCGCGTTACTCAGAAAGTACGTGGGCGCGCAGTTCATCAGCGGGATATTGCTTATGTAGGTGTAAAACGGCTCGCTCGAGTAAATCCAGGTAAGGCTTACAACGCCCTACAAGAACTGAAAACAAGATTCGATTTTGAAACTGGTCAGTTAAGTGAAATGCACGGTCTCATCGTGCGCCACAGTCTGTTTGCAAAGAGCGCAGCCCCAGCTCAGTGGATACTTGAACAGCTTATGGCACTCGATGACGACGAGCTCACTGAAATCCACTTGCGAGCGAAGATAGAAACGGCTGATTGGACGGGTTTCAGAGAGGCATACACGTGGCTCTCAGCGGAAAAGCAAAACACAGATGAGTGGCGCTATTGGCGAGCCATTGCCGCGGGACCGGGGGAGGCCGGGTTTGCACAAACGACGTTTGAGCAACTCGCTGAGGGACGAGGTTTCCACGCCTATCTTGCAGCAACCACATTGGCAAAACCGTTGTCATTGGGTGCCGTATCGAATGCTGCAGAGGAGACGATAACGGTGAGCCACGCTGTCGTTGAGCGCGTTAGTGAGCTCCTCGCCTTAGGAATGGGTTGGGAGGCGCGAACAGAGTTTCGCAGTGGGCTTTATGATCCACAAATTGCACTCTCCTTGGCAGAATTAGCCGCTTCGAGTGGAAGGCACTCGTGGGCTATTGAAGCAGCTGCCGCGGCAGGCGCATGGGGGCGGGTTGATTTACGTTTTCCCGTGGTATTCAAGGACGAGTTTGAGAATGCCGCCGAAGAGTCGGGGTTGTCTGTCGAGGCTCTGCTCGCGGTCGCACGCCGGGAGAGCGCTTTGTCGCCTGATGCAGTCTCCGAGGTGGGGGCGAGGGGCCTGATGCAATTGATGCCCAGCACGGCTCGTCTTACTGCCAGAAAGCACAACTATCGATACTCGCGTTCACGGTTGATGCGACCTGGCTACAACACAGCGGTGGGCGGTCTCTACTTCGCTGATTTAATCGATAATTATGATGGCAACCGAGTCTTGGCTTTGGCTGCTTATAACGCTGGACCAAATAGGGTCAGACGTTGGCGTGAGGGGGAGTTGAGTGTTGCACGTTGGGTAGACACCATCCCCTTCAAAGAAACCAGAGAGTATGTTCGTGCTGTCCTGGCATACAACGTGATATACAGTCTTAAAGCGGGCACTGCGGCTGAGTTTCTATCCGAATCTGAGCTCGCGCCAAATTATTAAAAAAATTTCCAAAATAAGGGGTGATAAAAATGAAAAGTCTTCAGATGCAATCCTGCGTTCATAGCGAGGGCACGATTGAGTGCGCATTGTTTGAGGTGGATATTCCGGCACCAGGTGACAACGAGGTGATGGTTAAAATCGAGGCGTCACCCATCAACCCCTCAGATCTCGGCCTGATGTTTGGTGCAGCTGACGTTGGCTCGATCAGAGCGTCAGAGCGCAACGGTCACCCATCGGTTGTGCTGGATGTTCCTGCCCCCGCCATGCGCGCTATGGCAACACGTATTGGTGAATGGCTGCCGGTCGGAAACGAGGCTTGTGGAACTGTTGTGGAAGCAGGTGCAAGCCCGGAGGCGCAGGCATTGCTGGGTAAGCGAGTCGCGCTGTTTGGCGGCGAGATGTACTCAGATTACCGCACTGTATCGATCTTTCAGGTTATCCCGCTCTTGGATTCGACGACCCCAGAGGAGGGGGCTTCCTGCTTTGTGAACCCCATGACAGCCCTCGGTTTCGTGGAGACCATGAAGATGGAGGGGCATAAAGCCATTATCCATACTGCGGCTGCTTCGAACTTGGGACAGATGTTGAATCGAATTTGCCTCAACGACGGAATACCTCTGGTCAACGTTGTCAGAAGCGAAGAGCAGGTTGCGTTATTGAAAGGTCAGGGTGCAGAGCATGTTGTGAATAGTTCTGCAGAAGATTTTAACGATCAGCTTAGTGCGGCGCTCAACGCGACGGGCGCTACCCTTGCGTTTGACGCCATTGGCGGAGGTAAGCTTGGAAACGCTATCTTGATGGCTATGGAGGCTGCAGCGGTAGAGCGAATGACCGAATGGTCACGCTACGGCTCTAATGAATACAAGCAGCTCTACATCTACGGCGCTTTGGATCTGGCACCAACAACCCTCAATCGTGGCTACGGATTTTCATGGGGCATTGGGGGCTGGTTGCTCACGCCATTTATGATGAAAGCGGGCAGAGAGGTTGTGGAGCGTATGCAAGCTCGAGTTGTATCTGAGTTAACTACGACCTTTGCAAGTAGTTATTCAGATCGTATTAGCCTTGCTGAATCGGTTACTCCATCAGCTGGCGCTAAGTACGGCGTTCGTCGTACAGGTCAGAAGGCATTGATTACCTTCTAAACTCAGTGCGGATCTAGCCACCTGCAAGCTTGCAGTTATAGCCCAGGGCCTCTAGCTCAGCCTTACAGGTTGTTCGCTGGTCGCCCTGGATTTCAATATTGTCGCCTTTTACAGCCCCACCGACGCCGCAACGCTGTTTGAGCTTTTTGGCAATCGTTTTAAGTTCGTCGGGTGATACTGGGAGCCCTGTTATCACTGTTACCGCCTTTCCGCCTCGGCCTTTTGTCTCGCGCGCAATGCGAGCGATACCGTCTCCAGCAGTTGCAGGTCGGTCTTTACCGCACACGCAGTCTGTAACAGTCCGGAGGCATTGCGGGCATAACCTGCCACGATCGGTGCTATACACAGCGCGAGAACCTTTTTTCGCTTTCAAGTCGATTGCCCTTTGACCATTCGATGCCAACAAAGTCTACCAGTTGCCATCCCTCGTCTGCGCTTTTTATAAGAAAAAACACGGGGTAGGATGGGTACATGAATGATGAAGATATCAAGGCCCATTTGGCCGAATTAGAGGCCAAGATCGCGTTTTTGGAGGTGGCTAACGACGAACTTGAGCAGGCGTTGCTGAGTCAGCATAACCGGCTTGAGCGAACCGAAGTCATCGTCAGTGAACTTCGCAATAGGTTGAAGGAGCAGGCGGCTCTAATTGAACATCTGGAGGATTCAGAGGACGAACCGCCACCGCCGCACTACTGAGCCTAAACAATAATTAAACAACAAGAATTCAACGGATAATAACTATGTTTAAACGTGCACTTATCGCCATCGTGGCCGTTCTTATTATTGCTGGCATTTACCTCTTCAATTTGGTGAGCGATCCTGAACCTCCTCGTCATCAGGTTTTCCTGAACGGTGAGGTACTCACCATGGATTCGGCAAACCGTATCGCTGAGGCTATTAGCGTCCGCGGTGGGCGTATTGAGTCAGTGGGTACCAGCGAGGAGATTAGTACGCTAGTAGACGGTCAGACTGAGGTGGTCGATCTGGCAGGTAGAACGCTAATTCCCGGATTTATTGATGCACATGGGCACTTCCCCGGCTCGGGGCAGACAGCGTTTACTGTTGACTTGAATAGTCCGCCGATCGGAGATACCGAGTCGATTCCTGAGTTGCTCGAAAAACTCCGTCAGTTTGGCGAACAGAAGACCGATGGATGGTTGATTGGGAGTAACTACGATGACACGTTGCTTGCCGAAAAACGGCATCCAACTCGAGACGATTTAGATAAGGTCTCTGCAACCCGTCCGATTGCGGTTGTGCATGTTTCGGGGCACCTGATGGTGCTTAACTCGGCCGCGCTCGAGGAAATGCACATTGATGAAACCACTCCCGATCCGGAAGGGGGGCATATCGTCCGCGATATGAATTCACCGGATAAGCGTCGACCAAACGGCGTATTGGAGGAAACCGCGACACATCACGCTCGAGAGAAAACACTCGACCTCTCTGCAAGCGATGTATGGGAGATGACCAAGCTCGCGTCGAATGAATACTTGGAGCACGGTGTGACGACAGCGTCCTCCGGAGGTATGCCCAAAGCGTTGGCTAGCTTGTTAGGCCCGATGTCCGAGTACAACCAAATACCGGTACGCGTCGCACTGTTTCCTTGGTTCAATGAGGTGGGAGACCAATTGATTAGCGGTGAGGTGACCCTCGATCAGTTTGAGGGCGGTCGCGTGGTGGTGCCTCGGGTGAAAATCATTGCAGATGGCAGTATTCAGGGCTTCACAGGGTATCTGAGCCAGCCTTATCACAGACCCTACAAAGGGGATGAGGAATACCGAGGTTACCCTGCCGTCCTACGAGACGCGCTGTTCGAGCAAGTGGAGGGGCTCTACAAGCAACGAGTTCAAGTCGCTATTCATGGAAACGGGGACGCCTCGATTGAGGACGCGCTCGATGCTATCGAAGCCGCGAGTAAGAAGTATCCATGGCCCGAGGCAAGGCCTCTCATTATTCACGCGCAAATGACGCGTAAAGATCAAATCGCCCGCATGGCTGAACTGGGCGTCACACCAAGCTTTTTTGCAGCACACACCTTCTTCTGGGGCGACCGGCACGCGGGTATCTTCATGGGGCCTGAGCGTGCCGCCAATATGAGCCCAGCTAAGTGGGCTCAGGATGCAGGTGTTCGCTTCTCATCACACATGGATACCCCGGTGACCCCCATGCGCCCCTTACAAGCGGTGTGGAGCCCTGTAGAGCGTAAAACAAAGACAGGCGTTGTACTGGGTCCTGATCAACGTATCGACCGCATGTCTGCTCTGAGAGCGGTAACCATCGATGCAGCTTGGCAAGTTTTCATGGACGACGAGATTGGCTCGATCGAGCCAGGGAAAATCGCAGACCTGGTGGTGTTATCCGGTAGCCCCCTGACAGCCCCTGACATGCGAGAGCTCAAGGTGGATATGACTATCATCGATGGTGTAACGCATTACCAACGCTAGCTTAGATCTCGAGTGGTGGATCGCCAGATACGCAATTCGTTAACTAACGTGTCTGGCACTTCCAGCGCCGCGAAGTGACCGCCCCGCTCAAAGCTATTGTTGAAATGCGTTAGCTGCTCGAACCTACCGCGCGCCCAACGCTCTGAGGTGCGCATGATTTCTTTGGGAAACACGCTGAGACCGATGGGCCGAGATATGGTGGCCATATTAGTGCTGTTAAAGCTTTCCCAATAAAGACGAGCGGACGACGCGCCGGAGTTAGTCATCCAGTACATCATGACACCGTCCAATAGTAGATCTTTGCTTAAGACATTCTCCGGATGACGAATGCCGTTACGCTCGCAATCCATCCAATACGCAAATTTTTCAACGATCCACGCCATTTGTCCCGCGGGCGAGTCGGCGAGTCCGTAGCCTAGTGTTTGGGGGCGGGTGCTCTGCTGCTTTGAGTAACCCGAGTCCCAATCACTATAGAACTGAAACGATGCAACAGCATCGACCTCCTCGGGCAGAGGGTTGTCCATCGTCGACATATCCGGCGACACCAGCGGGAGCGTGCAATGACCTGCAACACACCGAGTGTCCTGTTGCATCAAAATAGCTTGCGTCACGATAGAACCCCAGTCTCCACCGTGTGCGTGGTAGGCCTGATAGCCCAGGCGGGCCATCAGCGCTTCCCACATTTCAGCTATTTGAGGAACACCCATGCCGGTATCTCGGGGCTTATCCGAGAACCCGAACCCAGGTAATGCAGGCAGCACCACATGAAAGGCGTCCTCCACCGAACCACCGTGTTTTGTAGGATTTGTTAGGGCCTCGATGACATCGAGATATTCAAGCACTGATCCGGGCCAGCCGTGTGTGATCAGTAAGGGCGTTGCTGAACT
>CBFHQN010000119.1:0-6120 GCA_965657765.1 Luminiphilus sp.
AAAAGCGCCTGAGATGCTCAAATACCTTCACGATCGGACCGATGTTCGCTACGAATCGCTCGCGGACTACCCAGATTACTACACCAATATGGAAGGGGCCCGAGAGGGACACCGCTCGTTAGAGCCCGCGCCGATCATGGCGTCTGAGCTTGGCGAGAATTGGAAAAACATTACGTGGACGCATTTCATGATGCGCATGTTTAACCGTATTCACTTCACGCAGGTTGAAGCTCACCTATTGATGGTCCAGTTACCCGGGTGGAAACGGCTGCTAGCCAGACTTATGTGGGATTACATACGCGATATCCCATGGCGACTCAAAACGCCGATCTCGCGTCGTTTGGCTTGCGGTTCAGCGGGTGTGGCACGGCTTTATCTCTCGGTATTGAAGAGAGAAATTCCGCTGGAGTTTAATACGAAGATGGTCGAGCTGATTGCAGAGGGCGACTCGGTGTTGGGCGCGGTGATTGAATGTAACGGTCAGCGGCAGCGGGTCCGCGCAGCTAAAGGCGTGATCTTGGCGTCGGGTGGTTTTGAAAAAAACCAGGCGTTGAGAGAGCAGTATTTGCCATCTCCGACCAATACCACGTGGTCTGCGGGTAACCCCGGTAATGAGGGTGACGCGCTCTTGGCTGGGCTCGAATTGGGTGCGAAAACGCGCTTGATGAACGATGCATGGTGGACGACTACACTCTGCGTCCCTGATGAGCCTGCGCCACGGCTCGCGATTATGGAGAAGTCGTTCCCAGGCTCTTGTGTCGTTAACCGCGACGGTAAGCGGTTTGCTAACGAGTCTCAGAATTACATGGCCTTCCAGAAGGATTTGTTCAAGACACACACAGACGAGCATCCAAATGCGCCTGCGTGGCATGTTTTTGATGCGACATTCCGCGAGAACTTCATGGTAGGCCCACTGATGACCAAGGCGATGAAACCAGACTCTCAAATTCCTAAGAAGTGGTTCGATGAGGGGTTTGTCGCTAAGGCAAATACCATTCGCGAGCTGGCTGACATGCTCGGCATTGATGCCGACGGCCTCGAGGAAACGATTAATAAGATGAATCATTACGCTGAGACCGGAAAGGATGAACACTTCGGGCGCGGTGACTCGGCATACGATCGTTACTACGCGGACCCTGCGATCAAGCCCAACCCGTGCTTGGCGCCTATCGTCAAAGCACCGTTTTACGCCATGCGGATCGAGGCGGGTGATTTTGGCACGCTGGGTGGCTTGGACACCGATACCTCTGCTCGCGTTAAGAAGGCTGACGGCGGCGTGTTTGAAGGGCTATTTGCAGTTGGTAACTGCTCAGCAGCCATCCTTCCGACTTACCCGGGCCCCGGTGCTACGCTGGGTCCTGCAATGACCATGGCCTATCAGGCTGCTTGCCACATTAACGCCTAGGAGTTGATATGTTGGACTTAGAAGCAATTGAACTCATCAAGCAGCTCAAAGCACGTTATTTTCGCTTTCTGGATACTCGCAATCTCGAGGGGCTGCAAACGGTATTTACCAGCGATGCGACAGCGTCATTTATCGGCGGTGACTACGATTTTCAGCTGACTGGCTGGGAGCAACTCGAGGCCTTTTACAAGAAATCGTTCACAGGCCAGAATTTTGGTATGCACAACGGCCATCACCCTGAAATCTGCGTTGATGGCGATACGGCAACAGGCATCTGGTATCTGCAAGACATATTCGTATCGCTCGAGCACAACATGACCATTATGGGTAGCGCGCTCTACGACGATGAATATCGTCTTGAAGACGACCAGTGGCGCATCGCCCGCACGGGCTACAAGCGCCTGTGGGAAGAACATCACAAGCGCGGTGAGGAGATCAATCTCCGCGTTAAACCTATTGCCGACTAATAATAAACCCATTAAACGGGAGAGAAAATCATGAGAGATGTAGTAATCGTAGATAGTGTCCGAACGGGGTTGGCCAAGTCCTTCAGGGGTAGTTTCAACTGGACACGATCCGATGATATGGCGGCTTTCCTCATCGATGCACTGATCGATCGGAATGCCAAGTTCGACCCCAATGAAGTCGACGACATCATTTTGGGTGCGGCGAACCAAGCGGGTGAACAGAGTGGTAATTTGGCTCGCATGGCTTCTTTCCTTTCAAAATTGCCTATCGAAGCCACGGGCACCACGGTTAACCGTTTCTGTGCATCCGGCTTGCAAACGATCGCCATGGCGGCGAATCAAATTGGCTCTGGCTACACCGACGTGATGATGGCGGGTGGCGCTGAGTCGATCTCAATGCGTGTACGCCAAGAAGCGGGCAAATTTCAGCAGAATTGCGCGCTCCTCGAGAACAAGCCCGAGGTTTACATGGAGATGGGTAATACCGCTGAAGTTGTAGCTCGCCGCTACAACGTTAGCCGTGAGTCGCAGGACGAATATGCGCTCCAGAGTCAACAGCGTTATGCGCAGGCTATTGATTCAGGTGCGATCCAGGATGAAATCGTGCCCATGCCTGCAACCATGAAGTTGGTGAACAAAGAAACGGGCGAAGAAACATTCAAAGACGTCATGGTTGATCGTGACGAGTGCAACCGCGTTGATACCACCCTCGACGGCTTGTCGATGCTGAAGCCCGCCTTTGAGGAGGGCGGCAGTGTCACTGCTGGTAATTCCTCGCAGTTGAGTGATGGCGCGTCAATGACGCTACTCATGAGCGCCGAGCGCGCCGAGCAGCTAGGTGTTGAGCCATTGGGTTATTTCCGCGGTTTTGTTACGGCTGGCTGTGAGCCAGACGAGATGGGGATTGGACCCGTTTTTGCGATCCCAAAACTCCTAAAGCGTGCGGGCCTAAGCCAAGATGATATCGATCTTTGGGAACTCAATGAGGCATTTGCCTCGCAGTGTGTTTACTGCCGAGACTTTCTAGATATTGATAACGCCAAGTACAACGTTAACGGAGGTAGTATCGCTATCGGTCATCCCTTCGGTATGACAGGTTCGCGTATGGTTGGGCGTGTTTTGCGTGAGCTCAAGCGAACAGGCGGTCGATACGGCGTCGTCACTATGTGTGTAGCGGGTGGTCAGGGCGCTGCGGGCTTGGTAGAAGCCTGTTAAACACAGCTCGCCCGAGTCCTCTGGCGCTCATTGAGTTATCCACTCGCTGATGGCTGGGTGATGATCTGGGGGATTTATTCAGAAGCGAGTAGTCATCCAGATATCTAGACACAAAAGTCATCCAGCAAAAAAAGGCGCCGAAAGGCGCCTTTTTTTGTTTCGGATAGTTAATTCTCTAAAGAGTAACGTTCGGTGTTTACCTCGCAGAGCTCGCGCCTTATTTCGTAGAGATCAGACTTTTCTTCGCAGAGCGCAATGTCTACCTCGAAAGGCGCTTTCTACATTTCAACTATCTCGTCACGGGTCCAGTAGACCTTTTGGGGCGATATCTGGAGCCCGTTGAGGTTTCCCTATCCAAGGATGGCAGGTAGCTGTTTCGTGAGAGGCATGCGCTCCTTAACGGCAGCGCCTGTCAACGCAAAGCCAATGAGCTCTCCATTGGTATTGTGGAATAACGCTTTCACGTCCGGCGCCTCACCTTCGATGGTCCATTCGCCCTCGGCATCTCGTGCCACAGGCGACACGCAAACAGGACATGCGGGTGTCTTAATGGTCACGGGCATTGCTGGGTAGGCAACTTCCGTGGGTGTGCCGGTAAGCGTTGCGGCCAGTGCCCGTGCCGCCGCCATCAGTGGCGCAACATAGACCAGCACATGACCTGCAACTTCGGCGCAGTCGCCGATCGCATAGATGTTATCGACATTGGTTCGAAGGAATCGGTCAGTCTTGATGCCGCGACCGCATTCGATGCCGGCATCCGCTGCCAGTTGGGTCCGTGGGCGGACACCCACTGCGGAGAGGACCGCATCGGCTTCAATGGTTTCACCGTTGTTGAGTACGACGCTGTAGCCATCAGCTGTCTTGTTTACGTCCGTTGCCAGTGGTCCGAAGTGGAAGGTAGCACCTTTTTCCTCAAGCGCGCTCTGGACGGCCCGACCCGCGGTTTCTGGAAGAAGGGTGGGTAGGCAATAATTCATAGGATCCACCGCCTCTACTGTGTATCCACCGTTGAGTAGGTCATTGGTAAATTCACATCCAATAAGACCTGCGCCAATCACTGCGACCTTACTGCCACCTGTGGCTGAAAGCGTATCTCTGAAACGACGATAATCGTCGAGATCGTTAACGCCCATGACCTCATCGGCGGCATCTCCCCCCATAGGTGGACGAATCAGTTCTGCACCCAGTGTCAAAACCAGACTCGAGTAGGCGACGCGCTCGCCGTCCTCAAGAACCAATTCATTCGCGCCGGTATCGATCGTAGCAACCGATGTTCGCGTTCGCACGGTGATATTGAGGTTGTCCGCCATGTTATCGGCGGTTTGTGTTGCCAACTGATTAGGCTCAAATTTCTTGGTAAAGCCTGTGGAGATCATTGGCTTTGAATAGTTCTCACCACCGTCACGAGTAATCAGTGTGATGGCACTGTCGACATCTATCTTTTTGATAGCGTTCGCTAAGGAGTAGGCAGCCAGCCCAGAACCCACAACCACGATGGGTAGCGATTCGTCTTGTGAGCTCTCCGCCGCATCGGTTACAGCTTCTTCCTCAGCGTCTTCGGTGCCCGGGATAAGTTCGAAGTCATCTTTGCCCACGCCACAGTCGGGGCAGGTCCAGTCGTCAGGAACATCAGCCCATTTCGTGCCAGGTGCAATACCGTCGTCGGGCCATCCTTCTTTCTCATCGTAAATGAGTCCACAAACAATGCATTCCCACTGGGCCATGAAAATTCCTTTTAAGACATAGAGTACTGCGGCAAGCCTGCCAAACGCTGCGCAGTTTGCCTAAATTACAATCAACAGTCATCCGCTGCTGGGACTACTGCCTGGCTTTAACTGCAAAAAAGCTGAACTAAAGGTTGAGAATCCAGACCAGACTGGCAGTACTCAAAGCGCCCCAAAGCACAAGCGCCATCGCGATGAGCCGTGGGCAGATTGTCTTGAGTGACTGCAGTGACATTTGTGACCCGATCAGAAATAGGGCGAGTGCGAAGAGACTCTTGCTCACCATCGAAAAGCCGCTCGTCACCTCGCGCTCAAATTGGAAATAACCACCAAGGATACTTGCGACAAAGAACAAGCTCACAAAGAGAGGAACCCGCACTTCGTTAGCAGTGATGCGCTTCATCGAGTAGCTGGCGAGAATAATGACCGGGATGAGCCATAGTATGCGTAGCACTTTGAGTGTGGCCGCAGTTGTCAGTGCCTCGTCTCCGTAAATTGCAGCCGCTCCGACCACAGAGGAGGTGTCATGGATAGCCATTGCGGCCCACATACCGAACTGCTGCTGGGTCATGCTCAACTGCTCACCAATCGCCGGGAACAAGAGGATGGCGATCCCGTTCAATACAAAGATGATCGTCAGTGTTTGCGCGACCTGTGAGTCTTGCGCTTTGATTACTGGCGCCATTGTCGCGACTGCAGTGCCACCGCATACGGCAGTGCCTGTGGTGAGTAGCTTGCCACTGGTGTCATCTGTTCGAACGAGCTTAAGGAGCACATAGCCAGAGATCAGCGTCGCAAGAACCATGACCGAGATAATCATGCCGTTACTCGATCCCAGAGTGACAACCTCGCGAAAGGGTAGTGCGAGTCCCAGAATGACAACCCCGCTTTGCAGCGCGCCACGCGATAGTCTCGAAGCATTCTTCACTGGCGCTGGCCCAAGCGTGAGTGCGAGCCCAATGCCTAGAAACAGCGCTACCGCTGCCTGTTGCAGGTACACGGCAAAAAGCGCTGCAATTAAGTAAGCAATAACGGTATTCGTTTTTGTCATATGTGAAGTATGACATTAATCAATGCGAGGTCCAGCGCAGAAATAGCTAATTTGAATTAACTGCTTGCGACCTAAATCACACTGCGGGAATATGAGGTGGCTGTGACTACTGGCTGTGACTAAGAGCTACCAAGATCCGCAAATATTCTCACACACGGATTCGGTGTTGCGCTGATTCAAACAACGTAAACACCCGCTAAAGGCTTAAGAATAATAAGGAAAGGCCTAATCCCTATGACCGCTGTCGACAATTGGATT
>CBFHQN010000120.1:0-6084 GCA_965657765.1 Luminiphilus sp.
TCTAACACTGTCAAAGCTCGCGAGACTTTCTCTATTTCAGGTGTCCGTCGGCATCTGCTTTGTCCTGCTTAATGGAACTCTGAACCGCATTATGGTTGTAGAGCTGGGTAGGGCCGCGTGGATCGTTTCCGCCATGCTCGCGTTACCGCTGCTTTTGGCGCCGGCGAGGGTGCTCATAGGGTACCGATCCGATAATCACCAATCATTCCTAGGATTCCGACGACTCCCCTATCTATGGATGGGCACCATGGGCCAATTTGGTGGTCTGGCCCTCATGCCATTCGTTCTGATACTCATGACCTCGGGGGATCCGAGTGCCGCTTGGACAGGTTTCGCCATGTCTCTGGGCGCTTTATTTTTGGTCGGTGCAGGTATGCACGCGACGCAAACCGCAGGTCTTGCGCTGGCCACTGATCTCGCAAGCGAAAAAACCCGTCACCAAGTGGTGACCATGCTCTATCTCATGCTACTGGTGGGAATGGTGCTTGGTGCACTCGGCTTTTCGTTATTACTTGAGCCATTTAGCTACTTCCGGCTCATTCAGGTCATACAAGGGTCTGCACTAGTTGTGGCGGGCTTGAACATTGTTGCGATGTGGCAGATGGAGCCGCGGCGTCCTGACTTGACGAGTTTTGAGGTCGATAGACCTACCTTCTTGGAGTCTTGGAAGACCCTCTCTTCGAACGCGGGCGCACACCGATTACTCGCTGCCGTAGCACTTGGCACATTAGGATTCAGCATGCAGGAAATACTGCTTGAGCCCTACGGTGCCGAAGTGCTGGGTATGACCGTGAGTCAAACGACACGTCTGACGGCAATGTTTGGTATGGGTATGTTGCTCGCCATGGCGCTTTCTGCTCGTTACCTCGGCAGAGCAGGGGAGCCGGTTCGACTTGCTGCTTATGGTGCGGTTGTCGGTGTTTTTGCATTCTCTGCCGTTATTATTGCGGGCGCTGTTGACTCGTTGGCGCTATTTGCAGCCGGGACGTTCTTGATAGGTGTTGGCAACGGCCTATTTGCGGTCGGTACTCTGACTGCCGCTATGCTGTTAGCAAGTAGCTCGACTGCGGGGATCGTTATCGGCACCTGGGGTGCTGTGCAAGTCACCGCTGCAGGCTGTGCAGTTTTCCTCGGTGGCGCGCTTCGCGACACGACGGAAGCCATTATTCAGGCTGGCGCACTGTCAGCCGAGCTATCGGGTCCTGCTGCACCTTACGGCGCGGTTTACCACTTAGAAATTATCATCCTATTCGCCTCTCTCATCGCACTGGGTCCGTTGGTGCGACGGTTAGGCAATAACAAAAACCAACCACTCACTATGCAACTTGCTGATTTCCCAAGCTGATAACCACTACCAGGAGGACACACCATGGGTACTGGAGAATTTTACTTTGACTTCGCAGCTATCATGTTCACCGCGTTTTGCGGTGCGTTTGTATACCTCGTGCTCTACCTTCATAAAGAAGGTAAGCGTGAAGGTTTCCCAATCCGACACGACGGTATCGTCGATAACTACAGTGACGGGGTAGGCGGCCTACCTGACCCTAAAACATACAAGCTGGCGCATGGCCAAGGGGAGCGCACAGTTCCCGGTCCTATGCCTGAGCAGTATGAGTTAAAGGCTAAGCCAACCCATGCACATCCGGGCGCACCGTTGGAGCCAACAGGCGATCCAATGGTAGATGGTGTGGGCCCTGCGGCTTATGCCATTCGCCCTGAACGTCCTGACCTCACAGTCGATGGCGAACCTCGAATCGTTCCGCTTCGCGTAGATGCTGACCATAAGGTTCATGGCAACGACCCTGATCCGAGAGGAAAGGCGGTATTCGGATGTGACGGTGAGCAGGGTGCAACGGTTGTTGACCTCTGGGTCGACCGGGCTGAACCACACTTCCGCTATGCAGAATTAGAAGTGGGCGAGCGACGCGTATTACTTCCGATGACATTGGCGCGCGTGAAGCGTGACGGCACTGTTCATGTGAAGTCTATCCGCAGCGATCAGTTCCAACAGGTGCCTGGATTGGCAAATCCTGATCAGGTAACGCTCCAAGAAGAAGACAAGATTGTTGCCTTCTACGGTGGCGGCACCATGTATGCCATGCCTGGTCGTCAGGGACCTGTGCTGTGAACGAATATTCGCACGAGCCAATTCCCGGCCTTCCTGGAGAACTGCCGGAGGGCGAACAAGTCCTTTGGCAGGCCTCTCCGACTTGGGACGCGATGGCAAAACGCGTGTTTCAAGTTTACACAGCTGCGCTCTACTTTTTAGTGTTGATTGCGGGCCATCTCATCTATCGAATCATGGATGGGGCGCCGCTCTCTATGCTGACTGGGACCCTGGCGTGGCAAGGTGGTCTTGCGCTGACAGTGGTCGGTATCTTGGCCTTAATGGCAAGGCTCTATGCCAGTGGCACCTTGTACACGATAACCAGCCGAAGATTGATTATTCGCTCGGGGTTGGCGCTGCCAATGATTGTTAATTTACCCCTTACGAAAGTCGAATCTGCTGGATTGCGGAGACTTCAGGACGGCACAGGCGATATTAGCTTTCTTCCTGCTGAGGGAACGAAAGTGTTTTGGCTGATGTTGTGGCCACACGTAAGACCGCTTCATTTTAAACGGGTTCAACCTTTATTGAGAGGTATCGAGGACCCCGATGCGGTAGCGCGTTTGTTAGTGAATGTCATCGAAGATATTCGCGAACCATCGACTGAAATCGAAGCGACGCAGATCGCAGCAGTTTAAATACGCTAGTTCATTACTAGCTGGGGGGGTAATGTGGGTTGGCCCGGATTGTTATTCGGGGTGCTTAGGCATCCCATTTTTCTTTTGCTCGCGGTAGTAGGGCTTGGTTGGGCCCTAATTTCTGTTAACAACGAGGGTTACCAAGGCCCACCTGAGCGACCCGAGTCAAATGTCGTAGCGAGTGTAACTTTGGCCGTCTTAGACGGTGAGAATGGCGCGGTCAGAGTGTTGACTGCCGATAGCTCAGCCGAAGTGCGTGTTTATGGTCCCGGTGAGGGAAGTTTTTTACGGGGAGTTATTCGCACCTTGGTGCGTGAACGCGCGGCAAGGAATATCCGGAGTGCGCCCACTTTCGATCTAGAGTTAACAGATCGAGGTGGTCTCATTTTGACAGACCAGACCACGGGGTACTGGATCGCTATTGAGGCATTTGGGCCCACTAGCTATCAAGAGTTTAGAGCGATTTTTGATCGTGCTCACAGCGACTCAACCTCCAGCTTAGCGAATCGAAATTGATGTTGGTTCCGGCAATAGTCATCGCTGTGTCCGCTTGGTGGCTGTTGACCGGTCTTGCACTTCTGTTAGTTCACCAGCCACAAAAAATTGCCCATCGGGGATTCATTACGCACTCGATTCTTACACTGGCGGCGTGGATATGCGTGCCATTGAATGCCGCCTCTACCTCGCCTATTGCTGTGGCGGGCGGATTTTTGCTCGGCCTAACCATCTGGGGTTGGCTAGAGCTCAGCTACTTATTGGGATACATCAACGGTCCAAATCATAAAGTTTATGATGGAGGGCCCTCGACCTGGCGACGCTTCAAAGGTGCGTTGACGACAACTATCTACCATGAGGCAGCGGCTCTGGCTTCAGTAGCCTTACTTGCTGCAATAAGTGTTGATCAGCCAAACCGCACGGCCTGCTATACGGTCACAGTACTTTGCCTCATGCGATGGAGTGCAAAGTTAAATCTGTTTTTCGGTGTCAGGGCGTTCAACGATCGATGGCTACCCGATCACCTGCACTATCTCACCTCCTACTTACGCGTTGGGAGCTCTAGCTGGCTGCTGCCTGTCTCTGTGCTCATTGGCTTTTTCATAACATTTGAAATCTATGCGCTTGCAGAAAAATCGCATGTGATGTCCAACCAGTTATCTCTTTATCTTGTTGCAAGTTTGATGCTTTTGGCGTCAATTGAGCATATTTTTCTTCTTTTTCCAGTCAATGAGGCCGCACTTTGGTATTGGGCTAAGCAAGATGGTTCCGAAATTCGCGCCGTTAAACAGGAAAGTTAGCCGCTTCACTCTGTCGGGTTTGTCACGAAGGTGTCTAACTTTTCTTGACGCGATGTTTTTGGAGGTCTAGGGTAGCCGAGTGGGAATGCGTGTTTTGCGCCCACAACTGACTGGTGCTCCAGTGGCGCTTCCGTTTGCGGTCTTCGGTTGACGAACCCAGCCAGCGATTAACGCGGTATTGGACGGGATGCATTTACCATGAAATGGTCAAACCAAAAGCCCCCAGGCTTAGACACCATCTTTGACAGACATCAAAGGCCCCATGCTATTGGGGGAGACCCTGTCGTGTTGGTGGACGGCACGGCGCATCATACTCTGGCAAGTGCCATCTCGAATTCCAATGCAGAAACCTCTGGGCTCTACGTCCACATACCGTTTTGCCCTAGTCGTTGTCTCAGTTGCGATCATCTCGCACTGGTTGAACACGATCGTACTGCCATTGATAACTACCTAGAAGTATTGGCCTCAGAAATGGAGCTGATGGCTCGAGCGTCTCAAACTCCCATCAGGGTTGATCGACTCCATATTGGTGGTGGCTCGCCAAATTACCTTGATGATATTCAGTTGGCGAAATTGATGGCCAGCATTCACAGCGCGTTTGAGATTACACCTGATGCCGACATTTCCATGGAGGTTAATCCCCGCCGCACGTCACGTGCTCAGTTTGAATTGCTTCAAGGCCTGGGTATTCGAAGCCTCCATCTTGAGGTCCGCGACGTAGACTCTAAGGTTCAAAACGAACTCGGTCGCACCCAGTCTTTTAGTCTTTTGGAAGATGTATATGGCATGGCTCGAGACATGAGTTTTGACTCAGTCACCATGGACTTTTTGTTTGGATTACCAGGTCAAACGTCCGCTAGCGTGAAAGATAGCGTTTCAATGATTGCAGAACTCGGTCCTGATATTTTGCTTTGTCAGCAATACACGCGCCGACCTCATCAGTTCCCTCACCAAGCGGCAATCGACGAGAGCGCAATGCCGAGCTTGGCTGAGAAGCTGGCCATTTTTAATTCTGTCGTTGTCGGTCTTGAGAATCGAGGGTACGAATGGGTTGGGCTGAATGCTTTTGTGAAGAAGGGGCATCCACTTGCTGTGGCACAGCACAATCGAACGCTGGAATACAATGCCCTTGGTTACAGCACCGGCAAGTCCGAGCAGACGCTCGGTGCTGGAATTGGTGCGGTGAGTGAAATTGAGGATGTCGTTGCCCAAAATTATATTGATCTCGATGCTTGGAAAATTGCTGTTAAGCAAGGCCATTTGGCGACGCAATTTTTGGTTGAGACGACCGAGTTCGAGTTGGCAAGACGATCTGTCATGCGAAGTTTGATGTGTAACGTTAGTGTCCCTGTATCAACGCTGGCCACGCCAAGGGTCGCCGATCTTGTCGATTCACTGGAAAGTCAGGGATATACAGAGCGAGAGGGTGGCTTTGTCTATCTCACTTCGTTGGGGAGGCTAGCGCTGCCACATTTCTGGTCTGATTCGTCACCAACGTTTCGTTGGCTTTAATATCTTAAGCAGATAATTTCAGCGCAGACTGGAAGTCTTCCCGTAATCGTTGCCATTCCATTGCAAACCAAGGGGTCGTCCGAATGAGTTCGTTGTTGAGCCACGAATTAACCTCTTCGCAATCCAGCCACTGGCATTCTTGAATCTCGGAAGAGTTGTAAGAGGGCATAGGTCGACCATTAACATGTCCTACAAATACAGAACAAAGTTCGTGCTCGCTACCGACGTTTTCGAATTGAGCTTGATATTCAAATTTAAATAGAAAAGTCAGTTTTGCTGAGAGATCGAGCTCCTCTCGCAATCGTCTTCGTGTTGCTTCTTCAAGGGTTTCGCCACGTCTTGGATGGCTGCAGCAGGTGTTCGACCAGTAGCCGGGCCAGAGGGGTTTGCGTTCGCTCCGCCGCTGGAGCAAAACTTCGCCAAGATCATTGAACAAGAAAATCGAGAAGGCTCTATGCAGCTTTCCGGCACCTTTGTGAGCGTTCAATTTCTCTTCGAAACCGATAACGTTGTCACTTGGATCAACGAGCAT
>CBFHQN010000121.1:0-6036 GCA_965657765.1 Luminiphilus sp.
TGTGGGTTGGTATGGCCATGTAAACCACCTTTTTATTGTTATAGCCGTCAGTACCATCGTTTCTGTACCGGCTGCGTTGTAGGCCTTATCAAACGTGCTGATAAAGGCCCTATTTTATTGTTGTTTGTTGTGACTAAATCTTCTTTCTTGTTCTTTTTGCCCGGTTGTTCCGCCAGATTGACGACAGTCATTGCGCTTTCCAAATGCCATTCTTTCCCTACGCAATAGATCTCCTGCGCAACTTCGATGCTGGCTCAGCTCGGTTTATGTCAGGCCAGCCCTTTTTCTTCAAGGACCTTCCGGGCCGCTCTAAAGCATTCGAGCGACTGCGGCACACCACATTAAATGCCAATGACATGAATATTGCATAGGTCTTACCCCCTATTTTTTTAAATGTGTTACCGGGAGTCATGTCTTTTGCCGCATTTTTGTCGCGAAGTCGTGAGCTTGTCACAAAAGTCCGCTAGTCTTGCCGCCTGACTATCTTTGCTCCGTTCTGGCGCATAAAGACATCGAGGAAAACATGACAAATCCCATTAGCGACATTATCCGGCGGAAGGGTTGGTGTGTTGCGGACGGAGCGACGGGCTCTAATTTTTTTGGTCGAGGGCTTGAAGCTGGGTATCCCCCTGAGCTTTGGTGTGTCGAGCGACCCGAAGAAGTGCTATGGCTTCACAGAGAGTTTTTAAAGGCTGGCGCGGACCTTATTCTCACCAACAGCTTTGGTGCTAACGCGCCTCGTCTGAAACTCCACAAAAGTGAGCATCGAGTGCGCGAAATAAACATGGCAGCTGCGCAGCTGGCGCGCCAGGCAGCAGCAGAGCATGCGGATGTAGATGGAAACGAAGTGGTTGTTGCTGGATCTATGGGGCCAACGGGTGAGCTATTCACACCCATGGGTGAGTTGACCCACGAGTCGACCGTCGCTTTCTTTGCCGAGCAGGCAGAGGCGCTCGCGGAGGGCGGTGCCGATGCGCTTTGGATAGAAACGATGTCGTCCACCGAGGAAGTTGCCGCTGCTGCGGAAGCCGCCAAGAGCACTGGTCTACCCGTTGCCGCAACGCTGACTTTCGATACGGCGCGCCGATCGATGATGGGCGTAACACCAACGGAATATGCGGCGTTTGCCAAAGAAATTGGCTTAGACCTGATTGGTTCTAACTGCGGTATCGGCCCTGCTGAGCTCATGGATTCCACCACTGAATTGCTGAGTGCGGACTCTGGTTTGCCCGTTATCGCAAAGGGTAACTGCGGCATTCCTCAGTATGTGGATGGTGAGATTCATTTTCATGGCAGTCCTGAGCTCATGGCACATTACGCATTGCACGCGCGGGACGCAGGTGCAACGGTCATTGGTGGATGCTGCGGTACCACGCCAGAGCATTTGGCGGCGATGGTTGAGGCGCTGAATTCAACGCCTCCAAGAGCGTTCGATACTGGGGTGATGGCGGAACAATTGGGCAAGCCCTGGCCAGATCTGTCCAGCCGTGGTGGTGAAGGCGGCGGACGTCGGTCTCGACGACGCCAAGGTTGAGCTGCGATTAACGCTTAGATTGCTTCAAAGCGGTTCTTTTCGCGGTTCTTTCTCACGCGGTTGGCTTCGAAAACCTGCCCACTCATAGCAATATAAACGCCTGGTTTAGCGGTTTGCACAGCAGCCACAGCCATACCGACGTTAAACACCGCATCGGTTGTTCTAAAGCGCGCGGGTGTTAAGGCCCCTGTGAGCACAATAGTCTTTCTGGGAATACCCTCCAGCGCCTTTGCTGTCTCAGGCATGGTGTCCGTACCATGAGTAATGACAAAGTGCGTGTTTGCGTCGTTCTCGATATGCGACCGAATGCTCGCGCGGTCCGCGTCCGTCATTTCGATGCTGTCTTTTTTCATCAAGGCAACGACGTCGTAGTCAAAGTCCACTAGGGCATCGGTCAAGATGGCAGTCGCAATAGAGTCGCCGACTTCGAACTGGCTGAGCGCATCGAAGTAGATCTTGTCGATGGTGCCGCCCGTTGAGATGAACTGAATTTTCATTGTTGTATTGACGCCCCGATTGAAATTTTGAATCTCGACTTCTGACTTCTGACTTCTGACTTCTGACTTCTGACTTCTGACTTCTGACTTCTGACTTCTGACTTCTGACTTCTGACTTCTGACTTCCGTCGGAGGTGGTTTATATTAATGGCTGCTTGAAAATCTCATTCGCGTGTGATCTTTGCGCCTGAGAGCCACGCTTCAAACCTCCACCACAACTTCTGCCGGTTTAAAGGCGTTGGCACCTCTCAAAAACACCCATTCGCGCGGCGCTCCCGAATTATAAACGGGCGATCAGTGTCTCAGTTTTTTCCCACGTGCGCTCTGCGATTGCTGAATCAATCGCCCATTGCCGAACACCGGTGAATGCATTGCTGTCATCAGGAACCACTTCGGAAACATTACAATCCTCGCAGTAGACCCCGCCCATATTAGCGAGCGCTGATGCGGTGGCTGCCCAGAGTGATGTGGCACAGCCTTGGGTAGTTGTCTTGAACAATTTTGCGGCGACTGCCGAGGGATTACCGTCGGCATCGGTCCATCCAAACTCGGCCATCTCCGCGTTGCCGAGATGTCGCTGTAGCGGCGTGAAGATGCCGCCCGGATGCACAGAGAACGCCCGCAGCCCGTTATCTTTTTCTCGTCGATCCAACTCGACAGCCATTAGGGATTGCGCGGATTTTGCTTGGCCATAGGCTTGCCATTTATCGTAGTCGCGCTGTTGGTAATTCATGTCATCAAAGTGGACTGGACTCATTCGGTGAGCAATCGAAGACAGGGTGACTAGGCGCGCACCGTTTGCGTTACGCAGTGACGGAAGCAATGTTTGCAACAGCGCAAAGTGACCTACGTGGTTAACGCCTAACTGCCACTCGAGCCCTTGCTGGGTCCGCCCAAGAGGACATGCCATAACGCCGGCGTTGAAGATCGCGAGATCGATCGCTGGATGACTACTCGCAAGGGTCTCACCAAATTTTTTTACGCTGTGTAAATCGGCGAGATCCATGAGCCCAATCTGGTCTGCGGGAATAATGTCGTTGAGGGCTTTGACTGCACGATCTACATCGCGCGATGGAACAAACACCTTAGCACCTGCGTCAGTTAGGGCCCTTACTGTTTCAACACCAATACCTGAATACCCCCCGGTGACGAGCGCTATTTTTCCCGAGAGGTCGAGGCCTGCCATCACCTCGCTCGCTTCGGGTTTGCTACCAAAACCGGTCTCGATGGGTTGTTGCTGTTCTGAAATACTCATAAGGCCTCTGATTTTTGAGTTGTTATATCTGTCCATTCAAACACTTGGGGTTTCTGTAGCGACGACTTTTGTGCCTTTTTTGCGACACTCTTTTTATACACCTTCTTACCACACCTGCTTACCACACCTCGTGTGGGACTCCCTATTGGAGTTCGCGTAGCACTCTTTCCGGTACCTCTTGCAGCACCTCTTGTGGCACTTCTTTCGATACTTCTCCCTGTGATTTATGCAAGGCAGCGGGTTCCTTCCTCTTTCTTCACCGACTCGCAAATAGCTACGGCAATGGCTACTCTGTCGCAAAGTAAGTATGTGAGAAAAATAAGGATAAACGCATGTCTTTGGAAACAATATTTAGTCTTTGTAGTGGTTTGGCGATGCTGGGTTGGCTGGGATTAGCCGTGGCGCCGAAGTCAGACCTCACTCGTCGTTTGTATCCCTCCGTTGTGGCGCCGATCATGCTTGGACTGGTTTATGCCTATTTGATGTTGAGCTTCCTGGGGGAGGCGCCGGCAGAGGGTGGCTTTGGGACTTTGGAGGAGGTCAAAGCGCTCTTTAGTGTCGATGCACTTTTGCTCGCAGGTTGGATTCACTACTTGGCGTTTGATCTATTCGTTGGCGCCTGGATCGTGAGGGACAGTCAGGATTATCAGATTAACCATTTTCTGATTTTGCCCTGCCTTTTCTTCACCCTCATGGCAGGACCACTTGGTTTGCTTTTGTACCTTGGCTTGCGCGCTGTACTTCCAAGCGCTGTAAAAGCTCAGCGGGTCACATCCAGTTAAATGCGCCGTAGCCGGTATTCACGGCGAGAAACGTAAAGAGCGCCATATTGCGCCTGTTTTGCCGGAGATAGGCTCCAGCAATCGCAATCGAATACCCGACACACCAGAGTGCGAACGAGAGAACAGGATCGAGCCACTTGGTGGTCATTCCGACACCAGAGACAACGGTGATGACGAGCGTAACGTTCTCTAAAAGCGCTGCGCGGGGGTTACTCACCTCGGTCATTGTTCGGTACTCCTGAGTTAAAAAGTTTTTTAACTGAGTGAGAATCTGTCAGTCGCTTTTCAGATTCTCTGCAATGGCGTCGAGGAAGCCGTGCATGTCGGCGATATGCTCGTTCTCGGGCGTCGTCGTCTTTCCCTTTAAGTCGCCGGTAATCGTACCTTGTGCGACCGTCTCAATCAGCGCTGCTTTCAAGCGGGAGGCGTAGTCATTGAGCGCCGCGTTGTCTTCGCGGACGGCCAGTTCTTCGAGCGCACTGGCAACCGCGAAGATAAGCGCTGATGAATTGAAGTTGGCCTCTTTACCGTCGGTCTCTAAATAGCGCAGGTATAGGTCGTGAGCAGTGCCGTGAGGTGCTTCGAAGAGTTTGGTGCCGTCTTTACTGATAATCACTGAGCTTGCTGTCGCAAGGCTTCCGCCCAGTGCTGCGGAGATATCAGAGAAGATATCGCCATCCAGATTCTGAGCAGGGTAGAGACCCCAGCGGGGTGGGTCGCAAATCATCTTACTAAGCTGACGAGACGGACGCATAATCATGAACGAGGGCGGTGGTGTGTCGAGCGCCGCCAGTTCCTTCCGAATCTCCAAAATAATCGAGCTGTAAACTTCGTCGTAGTTCACGAACTCGCGCTTCAAGCCGAAGTAGACCTCTTTCTTGTTGAGCGCTGCGTCTTGGAAAACCTGACTGACCCAGTCTTTGATCGCCTCGCGATCGTTCGACATAAACAGGATAGGGTCACCTTCGTCGACGTAGCGGGCGTGTTTTTCCTCGCCATCAACGATTACCTTGATCACACCTTGCTCGGGCGCTGGCGTGTTGTAGCTACCGTACTGATCGCCACCACCGGCGCTCATTCTTGATATAGACACATGCGCTTTGCGCTCAGGGAGACCATAGCGTTTGAGCTGCTGAACGAGCTTAAACAGCTTCATCCCGCTGACATTATCGGGTACACCCCAAAGCGCGCGCTCGGGCGGATTGGAGACGATGCGTGCTGCCTGAGCGTCTATGAGCTCGTAGTGGTAGCTCAGTCCCGCTTCGGCAACTTTTGCTTTGTAGTCCTGCTCGTAAATCTCTTCGATGGCTGTTCGCATGACACCGTCGTAACCCGAGACGACGGTGTCTTTGAGTCCGAGGTAGATGTCACGTTTCTCGTCGATCGCACGCTGGAAGAAACGATGCGCCCAAGCCTTGACCTCATCGAGGTTGTTTGTCGCCAACATCCAGGGGTCGCCCTTGTTGAGCGAGCGGCGATGCAGCTCCACGGGGTCGCCGCTTGACCCAACGAACATGACCTTGGCCACGCCGGTTGCGTTGGAGAGTTCGCTGTAGCTGAAGTCCAAGCCACCGGTTTCCATGGTGTCGACTTCGATGTCGCGATCGACCCAGTCGGGACGAATACTCTTTAGGTTTTTAAACTCGATGTCCTCGCGGGTGATGTTGCCGCTAATGCCTTTGCGGATGGCACCGTTAGGTGATTTTGTTGCGAGGGGGTCGAGCTCAGATTCTTTGATGTCAGAGTATTTGGCGAGGAGATCATCAAGTTGCGCGCGGTTGACCGTCATACCCGCATTTTTAATGCCGACACCGTGCTCTTTCAGTGCAGCGATAGCGTCGTGAATCACTTGACCGTTACTGGTGAAGCGCTTGGGCGCAGACAGGTCGATTTCGACAAGATTGATATCGAGTGGCAGCGAGACAAAGCGAGCTAGAATTTCGGTGAAAGCAACTTGCGCCATCTCAT
>CBFHQN010000122.1:0-6026 GCA_965657765.1 Luminiphilus sp.
AACAACGACAGCTTAGAGGCCCGGATGAATGCGACCAATGACGCGTTGCAACCACACGCCGGCGGACAGATCGAGCATTGGTCGGATGCGGTTGAGGGTGAGATTCGTGACGATCAGGGTATTTGCGTCCACAACCCGGATACCGATGTATTCATGAAATACACCTTGGCGGGGGCCTACGATTCAAACATCGCATTGATCCTGAGCGTTGGTGATTCGCGCGAGACCTCTTATGAGCGGATGGCCGAAATACTCCGAGTCACGACCTTGCGCGGGCGAGACTTGAGCACCAACCTCAACTTCCATTACGGCTTAGTGCATTGGTTCTTGAACCGTACGGTACACGCACGACCAACGACGAAATTCATTGTTCCGTACCTTACCGCAGTCGGTGAGCTTGCCGCAGGTGCTCAGAAGATCGATCTCGAGGCCGCTTGGAAGGCTTATACGAAGGGTTATGGGAAGAACGCCGGTGCTGTTTTGGAGGCGAAGAAGACGTTAATCCTGCGGCCACTTCAGCAGCTCTTAGATTGTCCACACACACTTTCAGGCTGGTTGAGTGCCAACAAGGATGCGTTCACCACAAATGGCGGAAAAATCGTATTCGCCGAGAACCCGGTTGACGTACTGACAGATACCTATCACTTCCTCAATCTAGACAATGAGGGCAGTGCGGCCGCATCAGAGCAAATATGGTCACACGACGCGAAGATGCTCGATACGGCGGACGCGTTCTACCTCGACGCGATTAACGAGTTAGACGTCGATGCATGGTCTGATCTGTGTGCGAAGCTTGAAGGCGATGCTCCGACCGGTATGGATGCGGATACATGGGCGGCGATTCAGGGGGCTCACCAGGGCCATCAGGCGGGTTTATCGCTACTCTTGCTGTTGCCGGCACTTGCGCAGCAAACAGACTTTTATGAGCTTGAGGTGAATTCCGATCTCAGCATATTTATCCCAGAGCGCCTCTTAGATGACGACCATCAGGATGCAATGGCGAAGGCGCTAGCCCCGCCGCCTGTGGCAAACGCAGACGAAATCGTCGCCACCAGCGGCGGCATGTTCTACGGCCGTGAGGCACCCGGCGAGCCGCTTTATGTGGAAGCTGGGTCGAGCTTTAAGGTGGGCGATCCGCTGTTTATTGTTGAGGTCATGAAGATGTTCAACAAAGTGAACGCGCCGTTTGATGGTGTTGTTGACGAGGTGTTGGTGGAAGGCGATGGCGTCATCATTAAGAAAGGCCAGCCTATCTTTAAAGTGACACCGAACGAGCGTCCAGAAGTCCTGTCGGAGAGTGAGATTCGCGAGCGTCGTGCCGCGAGCACTGCTGTTCTGATGGAGGCATTTGCGTAACGAGGAACATACGATGATTACTGGCTTAGATCACATAGCGATTGCCGTTCCTGACTTAGAGGCGGCAATTGAGCGCTTCATGACCGACTTTCAGCTCGATTATGAGGGCACAGAACCGGTAGAGGCCGCGAAGACTTCTACGGCATTCTTTCCCTTGCCGCCCTCGAGTATAGAGCTCGTACATCCGCTACGAGGGGAGGGCCCTATCGCGAAGTATCTCGAAAAGCGCGGAGGCGGCATTCATCATCTTTGCTTCCGAACGAACGACATCGACGCTGACGTCGAGCGCCTGAAGGCAAAGGGCTATCAGTTCCTGAGTGATGCACCGACGCCAGGTGCACACGGGGCGCGCGTTATCTTTATTCACCCGAAGAGCTGTGACGGTGTTCTTGTCGAACTCTCGCAGCCGCAGGAAGACCATTAATGTCGATTTATGATCCCAGCAAGGCAAACAAGGAAAATTGGGCGTCGCTCGTAGAAAAGCAGAGCAAGGGCCTAACTCCGGACGAATTCACTTGGTTCACACCCGAGGATATCCCCATGAAGGTCCTCTACACCGCAGAGGACACGGCCGAATTACCCTACACGGATACGATGCCGGGGATGAGCCCATACATTCGTGGTCCACAGGCCACGATGTATGCCGGACGACGTTGGACGATTCGCCAGTATGCGGGGTTCTCAACGGCAGAAGAGAGCAACGCGTTCTATCGTAAGGCCTTAGCTGCAGGTGGACAGGGTGTGTCGGTTGCGTTTGACCTTGCTACTCACCGCGGTTATGACTCAGACCACCCTCGCGTTGCTGGTGACGTCGGTAAAGCGGGAGTTGCAGTTGATTCTGTCGAGGACATGAAAGTGTTGTTCGACGGTATTCCACTCGACAAAGTTTCTGTCTCGATGACGATGAATGGTGCGGTTTTGCCTGTTCTCGCGGGTTATATCGTTGCCGCAGAGGAGCAGGGAGTTGGTCCAGAGGCGCTGGCTGGCACCATTCAGAACGATATCCTGAAAGAGTTCATGGTGCGCAATACCTACATCTACCCGCCATCGCCGAGTATGCGCATCATTGGCGACATCATCGCTTACTGCTCCAAGAATATGCCGCGGTTTAACACCATTTCGATTTCCGGCTATCACATGCAGGAAGCAGGCGCGAATGCGGCGCTGGAGCTCGCCTACACACTTGCTGATGGTAAGGAATATATCCGCACCGCAATCGCAGCAGGTCTCAATATCGACGATTTCGCACCCAGACTGTCGTTCTTCTGGGGTATCGGCATGAACTTTTACATGGAAATCGCCAAGATGCGGGCCGCGCGACTTTTGTGGGCGGAGATCGTTGGCGAGTTTTCACCGAGTAATCCGAAAAGCTCGATGTTGAGAACACACTGCCAGACGTCCGGTTGGTCGCTGACCGAGCAGGACCCTTACAACAATATTGTGCGAACAACGATTGAGGCGATGGCCGCCGTATTTGGTGGCACGCAAAGTCTTCACACGAATGCACTCGATGAAGCGATTGCTTTACCCTCAGATTTCGCCGCGCGAATTGCACGCAATACGCAGTTAGTCCTTCAAGAAGAAACGGGCATTAGTCAGGTGGTCGACCCTTGGGGTGGCTCCTACATGATGGAGTCACTCACCAACGAGATCGCCGAGAAAGCCCGAGCGCTTATCGCGGAAGTAGAAGACGCTGGCGGTATGGCTCAGGCGATCGAGACAGGCTTACCAAAGCTCAGAATCGAGGAAGCCGCAGCTAAAAAGCAAGCGCGTATCGACCGTGGCGAAGACGTTATCGTCGGTGTCAATAAATACCAAATCGAAGAGCAGGATGAGGTGGACATCCTTGAGGTCGATAACGATGCAGTACGCGACTCTCAAATCGCACGTCTTAAGCAAATCCGTGAGACGCGAGACGCAGAGGCAGTCTCGGCGTGTTTAGAGGCACTGTCAGCTGCTGCGGAAACAGGTGAGGGCAACCTTCTTGAGCTTGCGGTGAACGCAACACGGCACCGTGCTACGGTAGGTGAGATATCAGATGCCTTAGAAAAGCATTTCGGCCGTTTCGTGGCGAGCGCGCAAACCGTATCGGGCGTGTATGGCGCAGCGTACGAGCAAGATGAAGACTGGAAACAAATTGCTATGGATATCGAGAGCTTTGTTGCACAGCATGGCAGACGCCCACGCTTGCTCGTTGCCAAGATGGGACAAGACGGTCACGACCGTGGCGCAAAAGTGGTTGCCACAGCTTTCGCGGACGTGGGTTTTGATGTCGATTTGTCGCCGATGTTCTCAACGCCCGAGGAAGTTGCCCGACAAGCCATTGAGAACGATGTGCATATTGTTGGTGCATCAAGCCTCGCGGCAGGCCATAAGACACTCGTACCGCAACTGATTGAAGCACTTAAGGCCGAGGGCGCAGATGATATTGTTGTAATCGCAGGAGGCGTCATACCTCAACAGGATTACCAATATTTGTACGACGCCGGGGTGACACTAATCTTCGGGCCAGGGACACCAATCCCTGAAGCCGCACGAAAGGTCCTCGATGCCGTTAACGCTAACAGCTGAGAGCGTACTCTCGGGTAACCGTCGAGCGCTTGCTAAGGCGATTACCCTCGTAGAAAGCTCACGTCCTGAGGATCGTGAGGCCTCGCAGGTTCTGCTAAATCAATTATTGCCCCATACCGGGAAGAGCCTGCGTGTCGGTATAACAGGCGTTCCCGGCGTCGGTAAATCCACTTTCATCGAAGCGTTTGGTCAACACCTGATCTCAGAAGGCCATAAAGTAGCTGTGCTTGCGGTCGATCCCAGCTCGCCCATGGCGGGTGGCTCCATTTTGGGTGATAAAACGCGTATGGAGCTCTTGTCTCGGGACCCCAACGCCTTCATTCGACCCTCGCCAGCGGGTAGAGCGCTGGGTGGTGTGGCACTCAAAACGCGGGAATCCATGTTGTTGTGTGAGGCGGCAGGCTTCGATGTGGTACTCGTTGAGACGGTTGGTGTGGGTCAGTCGGAACATCAAGTTTCGAGCATGGTCGATTTCTTTTTGATGCTATTACTCCCCGGTGGGGGTGATGAGCTTCAGGGCATCAAGAAGGGTATCTTGGAACTCGCCGACGCCATCATGATCAACAAAGCCGATGGCGAGAGCGCGAGCTTAGCGCGTAAGACCAAACTACATTATCAGAGCGCCATGTCGTTATTGGCGAGTAACGATTTTTGGAAGCCTGAAGTGCATACCTGCTCAGCGCTTGAACAACACGGCATCGCTGATTGCTGGTCGATGATGAAGCGCTACCAACAAGAGGCTACTGAGCGTGGTGCGCTCTCTCAGAGTCGCGCTCAGCAGAACCTGCAATGGATGACCCAACTTATGGATGAAATGTTGCGTCAACAGCTGACGGACAACGCAGCCATTCGTACGTCACTGCCTGCTATCAAGGACCAGGTTAGTGCGGGTACGCTGACACCCGTTAGCGCCGCCGTGAATGTCATCAATATGCTAAGCGAGCAGCATTGATCTCATGCGTTTCTTGGCCTTGGATAAGCTAATTAATCTCGAAGACGGCTACCGACGACGTTTCAAAATTGATGCTCTCGATCTCGTCCTCGCGAGAGAAGGCAGCGAGATCTTCGCATTTGGTGCCGTATGCCCACACCAAGAGCAGTCGTTGGATGAGGCGATCATCGAAGATGACACAGTGATCTGTCCCCGCCATGGTTATGGGTTTTCGTTGAGTTCTGGTGCGCACGTCGAGGGTTTCTGCGCGTCACTGCCGATCTATAAGGTGCATTTCGAGGGTAACGAGGTTGGGGTCTTACTCAGACATTGATGTGTGTCAATGCGTGTCGTTGAGGAAGCGCTCTTCGAGATACCCGAGCGACCACCACTGCTTGATGATGTCTATCTGATATTCGTCAAGCGCACTGACTTCAACAAATTCGCCTCCGCAGATAGCGCACAATAATGGCTCATCTTTCAGGCGAAAGTCGTAACGCTCGCCGCCCAAGTAAGCAGAAATTTGGTCGCCATCCTCTCGCCAAAGCAATCTTTGACTGGGATTCAGTTCAACAAAGTTTGCTATTGGTTCGTCGGTCTGTTCGGGCGGCTGGCTAATATCCGACAATAACTCTGCATACCAATCATCATCAGTGTCCAGCGCCTTTAGTGCGTTAAAAACAGCCTGCCGCGCGTTGTCAACATGCGTGCTCAGAATTTCGCCCGGCCTAGGCTGGATCTTCATGGAGTCGCCGTCCTCGAGTAGAAGCTCGCTCTCGAGGCGATCGATAACGGTGTCGGATAAACGTGCGATGAGATCGGTTACTCTCGGTGCGCGAAAGCCCAAAGAATAGGTCATGCTCTCACCGACGGCTTCTCCCCAGTGTGCAAACCCCGGTGGCACGTAGAGGACATCGCCGGGTTGAAGCAAGAATGTCTCAGTGGGCTCAAACTCATCAATCAAGCGCAGATCGCTTTCGTTAACGGTTGGTGCGTTCGCGTCGCATTTCGGGCCAATTTTCCAGCGTCTTTGCCCCGCGCCTTGAAGTAAAAATACATCGTACTGATCGAAGTGCGGGCCCACGCCAGCACCGTCTGTTGCGTAGCTGACCATAATGTCATCGAAGCGCCACTGCGGTAGGAAATCGACACACCCACGGAGTGCCAT
>CBFHQN010000123.1:0-5942 GCA_965657765.1 Luminiphilus sp.
CGATCCCAAGACAGGCTCAACGAACCCGTGACACGTGGACGACGGAGCTCTTGAAGCTCTGGATCGACGTCAGATGTATCGAGTGGGTTGAAGAAACGATCGAGGCGCTTCTGGCGCGAGCCAACAAGGCTCACACGGAAGTCGTTTTCGCCCATAGCCCAGTCGTAAGATGCAGACACGTCAACACCTTCAGCTTCGAGCTTCGCGAAATTAATCGTACCAGTCTCTAGGAAATTCAAGCCACCGTCACCACGACGTGTAAACGCGTTACAGAAATCGAGGTTGGGGTAGTTGCTTGAGTCATAACAACCTTTCAGGATGTCGTCCGAGCTAACTGCTGCAATCGCTTGCTCAATTTTGACGTCCCAGTAATCGACTGAGAGCACCAAGCCAGGAGCGAAACTCGGTGCGATTACGACACCGTAGGTTGTGGTATCAGCTGTCTCTACATCAAGTGCAGGGTTACCGCCTGATACGCCGTTGAAGCGTGCAGTCAGAGGATTAGTCCAATCGTAGACGCCATCAGTGAAGATCGCATCCTGAGAGACACCCATGGCTGTCAGTGCAGCGACACAGTTGCCTTCACGAGCATCAGTACCATTGTTGATGTTGGTAGACGCACAAGGGTCTGAGCTTGCCGCTACCGTGATGGGCAAACGTGGGTCGAACAACTCAGAGATGTTTGGCGCACGAACCGCCTCCGACACTGTGCCTCGGAATCGGACGTCATCGATAGGCGCCCATGTCGCGCCTACTTTCCACGTGTTTGCTTTACCCGACGTTGAGTAATCCGCTTGGCGAATCGCCGCATCGAGGGTCAGCTCACGTGTGAAGTCACGATCGAGGAAAATTGGCAATCGAATCTCGGCAAAGACATCAGTCACGTCGTAATCACCCTTAGTGTCGTACTGCTGGGTGTTATCGAACGAGATGAACGAATAAAGCCAAGGTGAGATTGAGTTGACCGACTGCCCCGCTTCGTAAGGGCTGCCTTCTGGAATCACGCCGAGAGTGAGTGGATCGAGACGGTTGTCACTTGACTCCTCACGACGCTCAACACCTGCAGCGTAGCCAAGAGGACCGTCGAGCACAGACTGAAGGACGTCAAACTGACCTACGGCTGTTACATTGAAAACCCACTGCTGAATTTTAAGTGTGCTCTCAAGATCTGCCGTTACAAAGTTCTGAGCGGCTTCGCTTGCAGAGTACGTGCCGAATGGGTTCAGTGGCTGACACTGACCGTCACCTGGTGTGAACGAGTAGTAGCGGTCGCTGTAGTAATCACCATCAGCGAAGCCGTTTGAACCTGCGAAGTAATCGAGGGGGTAGTCAGTTGATGGATCGAGGGTTGAACGACAAACCACGTTACCGCTCGCATCACGAACCGAATCAATCGCCGCGTAGAATCGGTCTAGATAGATCGCATTCGTTTTGTCAGTCTGCTGGAACATACCGCGGTTGAAAGAGACTTCAACGCTGTGACCGTCTGCGGGTTCCCACTCAAGTCCCGCAACAAGACGAGTCGTCTCACGCGTGTACTTCTGGTTGTTGTCGTCGCTCAAATCCAGCGGATCCTGCGTCAACAGTAGGTAACCAGTTTGGTCGACAACTGGCTGCAGCGCATCTGGAATGAAGGCGTTATCGGCGCGGATTTCAAGCGTATCGTAGAACGTATCCTGCTCGTTAAAGACAGTTGTCTCGCCACGAACATATTTCGTTTCCAAGAAACCGCGAAGATTGTCCGCAAACTCGTAGTTAACGTTGAAGTTAACCACCTGACGGTCTGTCTCAGGGAACAGCGTGTCACGATTAAAGTTAACGCGACCACCGTCACCGCCTGTGCCCCAGAGGCCATCCACAACAACGCCGTCTTGGTTGACACGAACTGTGCCGTCATCACCTACCAGCCAGCATCCAGCGAGGTAGCCGACACGACCGCCTTCTGATTCCTGACAGTCAGGGATACCGTTGCCGTTGATATCAACGTAAGTTGCGCCTCGACCACCGAAACCAGGAGCAATGGAGCCCTCCTGCGAAGTCAGCCAAAAACGAGGGTCTTCAACAACTGCACGAGGTGGACCGTTTGGATCTGGGTTGACCAGCGTCTCGGCAATACCGTTGTCGCGTGACCAGCTTCGATCACGGAAACGAAGACCTTCGTCCATTTCAGATGAGAAAGTCAGAACCGCGTTACCACGGCCGTTGGCAAAGTTAGAACCCCAAACGAGGTCTAACGTTGTAGTCTGGGCGCCGCCGCGCTCGGGTACACCGCCCGACAGATCAACCTGGAAGCCTTCGAAGTCGTCTTTTAGGATAAAGTTCACAACACCAGTTACCGCGTCAGCGCCGTAAATCGCTGATGCACCACCTGTTGTAACTTCAACGCTCTTAACAAGCGCGCGAGGAATAGTACCTACGTCTACCGCCTGGCTACCACGGAAACCCGCAACGTGGCGGCGTCCGTTTACCAGTGTTAACGAGCGATCGCCGCCCAAACCACGAAGGTTCAAACTGTTCGCACCTGTTAACGAGTTCTCCGCAGTCAGTGACGAAACCAATGCAGGGATATCAGAGACAATATCTGCAATATTGATTTCACCAGAATTGCGGATGTCCTCTTCGGTGACTGACTGAACGGGAACCGAAGAAATGGTGTTGGTATTAACTGGGATACGAGATCCTGTAACAACGACCTCTTCGATTTCCTCTTGGGAAAAAGCGCTTGGAGCAGCAGTTGCAACAGCAACGGCCATTGCAGCTAGCGCAAAGCTCGGCTTTCTAGACAATGACTTAATCATCTTAGCGTCCTTTGTTGTTCGACCGCGTTTGCTCTATCGAAGCTTCCGCGGCTCTTTTGGTTTGAAGGCGCACGCTCGCGCCTGCGTAACGTCGCACAATGAAGTATATAGCTGTGCACAAATGTAACAAGCCAAGCGTGCACCAAAACATAAAAAAACAGTAAAAACAGAGCCTTAACGCATTGGGATGACCGGTGAATAGGCGTCATCAACGTCCCATCCTGGCTTTGCCTGGTCAAAATGCACCAAAGGGGTGATCTTATCCTGACAAATGCCCCGGCTCGGTGCGGGTTTGTGGGCGTTGAGACAGAGCATTGAACCCCTAAGTCAGTGAGTATTATTGGAAGGACATCTAACAGTGAGCGCAGTTGGGAGCGCATGGATAGCCGGTGCCAGAACAAAGCGTGACAAGACACCAAGAGAGGCATATCTGTCAGTGCGTGGCGCGTCCAATTATCATCGCTGGAGCCAGGTTGAGAGCAAATCTGCGTGCGCTTTGGCTAACTTTAATCGGTCGAGGTCGATAATCCCCGCAGGACGGCTAATGCACAATCCGCTGATGCTATGGGTATAAAAATATGGTCGTGGTAGTAGGCAGCAATAACGTTTGCACTGATCCCCTCCTGCGCTAACGCACTCGCAACGGCTGCGGTCAGTCCCACTGCCTCTAAACTCGAGTGGACCTCCAGCGTAATTCGGTTCATCGGTGCGCTTACACTTCCGAGGTCATGTGCTGCAGATTGAGGCAATACCAATGTCAGCCCCTCTGCTTCGCGAAAGGTTGCGATGGCATGCGGCGTTAAAAGGACCGCGTCCTCTTCCTGAGCCGCGGCAAACACCCACTCTGTGTCATCTAGCCTTGGCGACATGCTTGTCAACAATGCTTGCAAATTCGTCTCGCCCGTCACTTCATTCCCCTTGATTAACCAGCGCATCAATACAGCTGTATTTTTTTCCCTCGTCGGAACGCTAGCACGCTACATGGCAAATGCGACAGCATCGCTTGTCAGTGAAAGGCGTGCGAGTAAACTGACGACAGGTCGGGGTTTCTTCGCATCCACAGACCCTAGTTATCACAATACCCATGGACATCATCCTTTTTGGAGGAACCGCATGAGAAAACTCGTAGCCGCAGTATTGACCCTTGCATCGCTGTCGCTCGGTTCAGTGACACTGGCCGATGACCATCAGTCGATGGCGAAAGCGGGCATGGTGCTCGACCAAACAATAGCAGAGGGCAAGCTAAACTTTGCTGTCGCTGCCGTGGGTAATGCAGGGGGGCAGACGTGGTCACACGCAGCGGGATACCGAGACGCGGAGAAGACCAAGCCCGCCAGCTCCGATAATATTATCCAGATTGCCTCAATGACCAAGCTTGTCACCACCATTGCGGCGCTACAACTGATGGAGCAAGGCAAGCTCGATCTCGACACCCCTATCTCTGCCTACGCCCCTGAACTCAATCAGCTGCAGGTCCTCAAAGGTTTCGCGGCGGACGACACCCCCATTTTTGAGCACGCCAACCGTGCACCGACCGCACGAGAGCTCATGACCCATACCGCGGGCTATGTGTACGAGTTTTGGAACGCGAACGCACTTAAGGGAGGTCAACTCGGTGTCACTCCCAGCCTGTTTGGTGAGGGTAACTACCTAGCAGCTCCCCTCGCCTTCCAGCCCGGTACTGCCTGGGAGTACGGCATCAACACGGACTGGCTGGGCGTCTTGGTTGAGCGTCTGTCCCATAAACGCCTCGCTGAGTACTTCGATAGCAACATCTTCATGCCACTCGGTATGACAGACACCTTCTATGAATTGCCTGCAGGCAAGCTCGACCGTTCGGTTACGGTCATGGCAAGCACTCCGGAGGGCCTTTTGAAGCTACCCAGCTTCCAACCCGAGCCCATGGAGAGAGGTAGCATGCCCCACTACTCTGGCGGTGGCGGTCTATACTCGACGGTCAAAGACTACGGCCGCGTTCTTCAAATGCTGCTGAATAGTGGCTCGCTCGATGGGAAAACGCTGCTTAAATCTGAAACAGTCGACACCATGTTCCAAAACAACATTGGCGACATCCAACCAGCAGCACTTGCGACTGTTATGCCTACCCTGAGTAATACAGCCGACATGAGCTTTGGTAATAAGGCGACCTTTGGACTGGGATTACTGATCCATACGGACGGCATTGATGGCGGGCGCAAAGCAAATACTGGCTCGTGGGCAGGACTGTTTAACTCGTATTACTGGGTAGACCGAGAAGCAGGCACCTACGGAATCTTCGGTACACAGATACTGCCCTTTTATGACGGTGTCTCCATAGAAACCTTGCTTAGGTTTGAGCAGGCGGTTTACCCAAAAGATCAATAAAAAAGGCGCCAGAGGATGTGGACGTGCGGCTACCCTCACGATGTAAGTGCGCCTGCAGTCACCAAAGACTTGTCGTTGACTCAAAAGAATGGAGCTCTCAGTGGCCCGCTAGGGAACAAAATAAAAACATAGGAGCGAAGACTGATGTCAACCGCTAAAAAAACACTGCTTCTGGCAACTCCCGTGGTCCTGCTATGTGGGTGGTTTGCTTACGACTACCTGGTGACCAATCTCAAATTTATACCTACCACTCCTGAAGAGCGCGCGGCGATTCGCGCCCAGGTGGCTGCGCAAGATGAGAACGCCTTTTACAAACCTGCGCAGATCCCCCGATCAAGTCAGCCGGCAAACTCACTTAATAATGTCTACTTTGGGGACTTACATATTCACTCGAATCTGTCTGCCGATGCTTACCTCTTTGGTAACCGTCGAGACCTCGATGCCACCTATCGGTTCGCCAAAGGCGAGTCAGCACCGATTGAGACCGGTGAGATTATTGAAATCACGCGCCCACTGGACTTTGCCGCTGTCACAGACCACGCCGAGGGCTTTGGACGTGTGATGGCGTGTTTTGACCCTGAAACGCCAGAAATTGCCAAGAGCTGTGAGCTGGTAAACAAGCCCAACTTGCTCTCTTTTATGGAGCTGAGAGCCAATGTTGAGAACCGACCGTTAGTCGAAAACCTCACTTATTTTGGTCATGAAAAAGCGGTGGAGAGACAATATCACCTGGATACGTGGGAGGCGATAAAAGCTGCCGCCGAGCGACATAACGAACCG
>CBFHQN010000124.1:0-5899 GCA_965657765.1 Luminiphilus sp.
CGCTTATGGGGGCGCCGATGTCGGGCTTCTCTGCGCTGCCGGCAAAGTAAAAAAAGTGATCTTTGCTTTCGTCTCGCTCGATTTTATGCCGCTCGAACCTGCGTTTCGAAAAGCGCGCGAGTCTGGGGCGATAGAGGTCCGCGAGATCGACGAGGGCATGATGCTGCTTGGATTGCGCGCCGCCGCTTGGGGCAGTCCGTTCATTCCCACACGCATCGGCCTGGGTACAGACGTGGTTAAACGTAACCCCGATCTGGCGTTAGTTGACAGTCCTTATGACGATAAGGAGTGGGTGGCGATGCCTGCGCTTAACCTTGATGCTGCGTTCATCCACGTGACAAGAGCGGACGAGCGCGGCGTTTGCGAGATTGCGAGTCCCGATCACTACATGGACGATTGGTTCGCCCGAGCCTCGAAAACCACAATTGTCTCAGCCGATGAGATCGTAGCTTCTGAGCACTTCAACGATCCCGATGTTGCCCGTCGTGTCTACTGGGAGCGCAACTGCACCACGAAGGTGGTTCATATGCCCGGTGGCGCGCACCCGTCTTCGTCTGATCCGCTGTATGGCTACGACGTGAAGCATTACAAAGAATACGGTGCGCTGATTGCCGAGGGTGGTTTTGACGCTTGGTCTTCCGCATTCCTTGGAGGCTCTGAGGCAGCTTATCAAGCTGCTGTCGGTGGGTCGGACGCTATTCACTCACTGCCGTTACCGGTCTATTAAGAGGAGCTCACTATGACGTTTTCACTCGCAGAGCTCATGGTTTGCGCCGCAAGTCGAAGCTTTGATAACGACGGTGAGGTCTTAGCCACCGGCATTGGTTTGTTACCGAGACTGGCAGCCAGTCTCGCTATGCGCACAACGAACCCCGACATGATGATGACCGATAGCCAGTCGTATATGTTATCGAGCCCAAATCCCGTCAGCGGTATGACCTCCCATGAAGGGCAGGCCAACGAGAACTGGATGGGGTTTGCCCGCATTTTTGAAAATGTCTGGAGCGGTGCGCGTCACGCGCTGGTAGGACCGAGTCAGGTCGATCGTTTCGGTCAGACCAATATTGCGGCATTAGGCGGAACCTACCAAGCACCGAAAGTACAGCTCCTTGGCGTCCGCGGTTTCCCTGGTAACTCGATCAGTCACGCGAACTCCTTCTTCGTGCCCAAGCACTCAACGCGGGTTTTCGTCGAGGGTGAGTGTGATGTGGTTTGCTCGATCGGCTATAACCCCGAACGGTTGCCGCGTGGCTACAGCTTTGACGACGTCGATATTCGGCGGGTGATTACCGACCTTTGTGTGATGGACTTCAATGGGCCCAACAAACAGATGCGGGTGATTAGTCTTCACCCCGGCGTGCCGCTATCTGAGGTGCACGAAAATACTGGGTTTGAGCTGGCGGTTGCAGACTCGGTGGATGAGACGCCGGCCCCGACGGAGGAGCAGCTCGCCATCATTGCCGAGTTAGACCCGCTGAATTTCCGCGCCAAACAACTCAAAGATAATCCACCCGGCGTCCGAAACGCCTGAGGGGAGAGAGGACAATGACAGAAGCAAATACCGATTACGTTGAAGAGACCGATATCGTTACTTATGAGGCGGCGGACGGCATCGCTTGGATCGCGATGAATCGCCCCAAATACAACAACGCGCAGAACGGTCGCATGACTTACGAGCTCGATGCGGCGTTCATGCGGGCGGTCGCTGACGACGATGTCAAAGTAATTGTTCTTAAGGGCGAGGGAAAACATTTCTCGGCGGGACACGACATCGGGACACCAGGGCGAGACGTCCATTTAAGTCAGGAACGTGTCACCGGCTGGTATGACCACGCCAACAAACCGGGGGGTGAATACCTCTATGTTCGCGAGGCAGAGGCCTACCTCGGTATGTGCCGGCGCTGGCGGGATATTCCAAAGCCAACGATTGCTGCAGTGCAGGGTGCTTGCATTGCGGGTGGGCTAATGCTCGCATGGGTGTGTGATTTGATCGTGGCGACTGATGATGCCTATTTCTCGGATCCCGTCGTTCGAATGGGGATTCCCGGTGTTGAGTACTTTGCTCACCCGTACGAGCTCAATCCGCGCATCGCCAAGGAATTCCTGTTTACCGGAAACAAGATGGGCGCTGAGCGCGCCTATCAAATGGGCATGGTCAATCAGATCAGCTCGCGCGAGACCTTGATGGATGACGTCACAGCCTTGGCGACCAAAATCGCTGCTATGCCGCGCCTAGGTCTCGCATTGACCAAACAGGCCATCAACAACGTCGAAGAGTTGCAAGGTAAACGCCAAGGTATGGAAGCGGCATTCGCGTGGCACCACTTTGCGCACGCCCATAACGACGTGGTCTCGGGCGACAAGCTCGGTGGCTTCGACGCCAAGGCAATGGCGAAAGCGAATAAGTCACAGGACAGCTGATCTTATGGAGTTGATGTACACACAGGAGCAGCAGGCGTTTCGGAGCGAGGTTCGCAGTTGGCTCTCCGAGAATGTCCCGAGTGAACGACTTCCTTCGTTCGATACCGCAGAGGGTTTCGAAGCTCACCGTGAGTGGGAGCGCACGCTCGCGAAAGGTAACTGGGGAATGGTGACCTGGCCGACCGAGTACGGTGGTCGAGGGTGTGATCTTATCGAGTGGCTGATCTTCGAAGAGGAATACTATCGCGCGGGAGCACCGCTGCGAGTCAACCAGAACGGCATCTTTTTGCTAGGTCCGACGCTGATGGAATACGGCACGGCCGAGCAAAAAGAGCGTTTTATCCCCGCCATGGCGAGCGGTGATGAAATTTGGGCGCAGGGCTGGTCTGAGCCAAACGCGGGTTCTGATATGGCGGCCATACGTTGTCGCGCCGATCGAGATGGTGATGAGTTCGTCATCAATGGGCAGAAGATCTGGTCAACGCGTGCTGTTTACGCTGATTGGGTGTTCGGGCTGTTTCGCACAGACCCAGATTCAACGCGACACCATGGACTCTCAAAAATTCTAGTGCCGCTCAATTCAGAGGGCGTGACAGTCCGCCCGATTCCTCAATTAAACGGATTGCCGGGCTTTGCTGAGATCTTCTTTGACGATGTGCGTGTCCCAGCGTTTAACCTCTTAGGCGGCGAAAACGAGGGCTGGCGAATTGCCATGGCGACTGCAGGCTTTGAGCGTGGTTTGATGCTACGTAGCCCTGCGCGATTCCAGCAGGCATCAAAGCGGCTCGTTCAGTTATACCGCGAGCACGGCTCTGACGTGATCGATCCATCGATCGAATCGGCAGTCGTGCGTTGTTATATGGATGCAGAGGCCTATGCGCTCTCGACCTATCAGACAGCGTCCAAACTGTGCTCCGGAGGCTCGATTGGCGCTGAGGCAAGCTGTAACAAAATCTTTTGGTCTGAAATGGATTTGCTCATTCACGAGACAGCCATGAGCCTGCTGGGTGCAAGAGCTGAAATAGAGCCACAGACCGCAGCAGAGTTTGCCGAACTCGGAACATGGCTAGACGGGTTTATGTTCGCGCAATCGGGACCCATCTACGCGGGAACCAATGAGATCCAGCGCAACATCATCGCCGAGCGCGTGCTCGGTATGCCTAGAAAGTGAGGAGAGCGAGATGAACTTTACTTTCACGCAGGACCAGATCGATTTCCAAGAAGCGATTGCCAGCATGCTGAAAAGCGAGGTAACCGCCGACTCTATTCGTGCGCGTTGGTCAGCCGAGGCTGGCGTAGACGCGGCGTTTTTAACACAAGCGCACGAGTTAGGCCTCAATTCGATGTTGGTACCCGAGGCGCTTGGCGGTCTGGGTCTGCAAACGACCGACTTCGTTTTATTAGCTGAGGCTTGCGGTGAAGTCGCCTTGCCCGAACCCGTTGTTGAGTCAGTTATGGTCTCGACGCCACTATTGGTGGACATACTCGATCAAGGCTTAGGTAACGCCGACGTGCAGCGGGTTATCGACGGGGTGCTTGGGGGAGAGACGAGGGTTGCGGTCGGGCACTCCATAAACCCGTGCATTAACTACGCGGATAGCGCCGACTGGTTCTTGCTACCCGAGGGCAACAGTCTCTACCTTGTTTCACGCGATGCTGTGACTTTGGATGAGAAAAAGAGTGTTGACCCCTCTAGGCGGCTATTTAGCGTCTCCTTCAAGCCGGATAGCAAATACCTCGTTGCCGATGGTGATGCGGGTGCAAGCTTGCAGCGAGCGACCCTTAATCGCGGTGCGCTTGCGACGGCAGCGCAACTCGTCGGCCTGTCGAAAGGTATGATCGCGCAGAGCGTCCAATACACCAGCGATCGCGAGCAATTTGGAAAAGCGATTGGTGCTAATCAAGCCGTGAAACACTTACTGGCAGACGTTGCTGTGCAAATCGAATACGCCAAACCGGTGACTTATCGCGCGGCTTATACGCTTGGTGTATCGCCGACGCGCGCTGATTTTGCGGTTTCACATGCAAAGTCCGCCGCTGCGAGAACCGCGTTGATGGCATCGCGCCACTGTATTCAGGTGCACGGGGCGATGGGATATACATGGGAATGCGATGTTCAGATCTGGGCGAAACGTGCGTGGGCGCTTGCTCGGGAGTGGGGTGACGAGGGGTTCCACAACAATCGGATACACGAATGGTTGTTGCGTAAAAATGCGTTGCTGGGACCGGAATTTACCTTTGGTCGCGGATCACTCACTGACGTTGCATAAGCAAACGCAGTACTCGAACTAAGAAAGAGTTACAAACGGAGAAACAACATGGGACAGCGTGCAGAAGCTTACATTGTTGACGCCATTAGAAGCCCCACAGGCAAGCGACGCGGCTCGCTCGCAACCGCACACGGTGCAGATTTGGGCGGTTTTATCCTGAAGGCGCTGGTCGAGCGACACGATATTCCAGACGACGAGTACGATGATGTCGTGTTTGGCTGTCTGGACACCATCGGTCCGCTAGCCGGTGACATTGCTCGTACCTGCTGGCTGGCCGCGGGCCTCAGCGACGTCGTGCCGGGAACGACGGTTGATCGCCAGTGTGGTTCTTCGCAGCAGGCGGTGCAGTTTGCAGCGCAGGCGGTCATGTCGGGCACGATGGATGTTGTCGTTGCGGGTGGTGTGCAAACGATGTCTTCCATCCCTATTTCTGCCGCAATGTACGCTGGACAGCCTTACGGTTTTGACAGCCCCTTTACGGGCAGTGAAGGCTGGGTGTCGCGTTATGGCACGCAAGAGGTCTCGCAGTTCAAGTCCGCACAGATGATTGCTGATAAGTGGGAGATTTCGCGCGAAGAGATGGAAGCATTCTCACTCGAGTCACACCGAAGAGCGCGTGCTGCAACTGACGCAGGCTTCTTTGAGCGAGAAATCATCCCGTTCGATGGGCTTGGATTCGACGAGACGATCCGCAATACCTCGATGGAAGCGATGGCGGGCCTTGAGCCATTAGCGCCCGGCGGCACGATTACTGCGGCGGTATCGAGCCAAACCTGTGATGGCTCGTCTGCGGTGCTCATCGTTTCTGAGGAGGCGCTCAAGCGCTACAACTTGACGCCCCGAGCTCGCATTGCCCACATGTCAGTGCGCGCCGATGATCCTATTTGGATGCTGACGGCGCCCATTCCCGCGACAACACACGCAATGAAGAAGTCAGGGTTTTCACTGAACGACATTGACCTTGTGGAAATTAACGAAGCCTTCGCTTCTGTGCCGATGGCGTGGCTCAAGGATCACGACTATCCGCACGAGCAAACAAACGTTAACGGCGGTGCGATTGCACTAGGTCACCCACTTGGATCGACCGGTACCAAGTTAATGACAACGCTGCTGCATGAGATGGAGCGTCGAGAGGTCCGCTACGGTCTACAAACTATGTGTGAAGGCGGTGGTCAGGCGAACGTGACCATCCTCGAGCGTCTCTAGGC
>CBFHQN010000125.1:0-238 GCA_965657765.1 Luminiphilus sp.
CGGAAAGCGTCAACCACGCATTCTCTTTCTTGCTGATAGGAACATTCTGGCCAACCAAGCTTATCTAGACTTTGGAGCCTTTGATGCAAATGCACTTGTCCGCATCAATCCAGGCGACATTGCCAAACGCGGCGAAGTGCCCAAGAACGGAAGCGTCTTTTTCACTATTTTCCAGACGTTCATGAGTGGAGAAAAGGATGACTACTATTTTGGAAAGTACGAGCCAGACTTCTTTGAC
>CBFHQN010000125.1:248-5850 GCA_965657765.1 Luminiphilus sp.
GTGCCACAGAGGTGGTGCCAATGACGAGAGTACATGGCGAGGCATCTTGGATTACTTCAGTCACGCGGTGCATTTGGGGCTTACGGCAACGCCTAAGCGCGCTGACAACGCAAACACCTACGACTACTTTGGAGAGCCTGTATTTACCTACAGCCTTAAGGAAGGCATTCAGGACGGCTTCCTGACGCCCTTTAAAGTGAAGCGTATCCAGACGACTATCGATGAGTATGTGTACACCTCAGACGATGAGGTCATCGAAGGCGAGGTTGATGAGGGGCGGGTCTACACCGAGACGGATTTTAACAAGCGAATTGTGATTGAAGACCGCGAGCGAAAGCGGGTTCAAGACATGCTCGCTAATATGAACCAAAACGAGAAAACCATCGTCTTCTGCGCCAATCAAGCTCATGCGGGCATGGTGCGTGACCTCATTAATCAAGAGGCGGATAGCACGAGTGTAGATTACTGCGTTCGTGTGACAGCAAATGACGGCGCGATTGGTGATGCCTACCTAAAGCAGTTCCAAGACAACGACAAAAGCATCCCAACGATTCTTACCACGAGTCAAAAACTCACTACGGGCGTTGATGCAAGGAACGTCAGAAATGTTGTTCTCCTGCGTCCTGTGAACAGCATGATCGAGTTCAAGCAAATCATTGGCAGAGGCACTCGCTTATTTGAGGGCAAGCACTACTTCACGATTTTAGACTTCGTAAATGCCTATCACTTGTTCAACGACCCTGAGTGGGACGGCGATGGCATATGCGCGACATGCGGTGAAAATCCATGTGTTTGCGAGGCTATAGTTCGGGTATGTGCTACTTGCAATGAAAAGCCTTGCGTATGTGAAAAACAACAGAAAATCTGTGAAGAGTGCAATCAATCGCGGTGTATTTGTGAGCACAAAAAAGAAAAGAAAGTTCGAATCAAACTGAGTGACGGAAAGGTACGAGAGCTTCAAAGTATGAGCAGCACGTATTTCTACGTTGATGGCAAGCCCATTAGTGCTGAGGAATTCTTAAAGCGATTATTCGACACACTGAAGCTGCCTGAATTACTTGGTAGCGAAGAAGAGCTGAGACGGCTATGGGCCAATCCAATGACGCGAAACGAGCTCCTCAAGAAGCTGGAGGGCGCTGGGTGTCATGTAGATGACTTAAGGAAGTTACAAGAGCTCATCAATGCTCAAGACAGCGACTTATTTGATGTCCTCGAGTACATCGCTTACGCCAAAGCACCAATCTCGAGAGCCGCTAGAGCGGAGACTAATAAAGACAACATCTACAACCTGCTCAATGATAAGCAACGTGAATTCGTGAGTTACGTACTTCGTAATTATGTGGAAGTTGGAGTAGATGAACTTGATGTCAGCAAGTTAAGCACTGTACTGACGGCCAAGTATGGAAGTATCAATGCGGCTCAGCAGGAGCTTGGCAGTGTTCAAGAGATTCAATCAACTTTCGTTGATTTCCAAGCTGAGCTTTATCGAGATGAGGTTGCATGAGCGCTTTCAGTCTACTGACCTTCCAGAAAAGGGTAAAAAATGGGGTAAAATTTGGATCAGGAGGCGCAAATACCTATATATACAAAGCAGTCAGACTCCTACCTCTTCCGCCACAATCTGATGCCGCTAGCGTCAACCTCTTGCCAGTGCACTATTGAAGCGAACAGTTAGGTCTATGAGTCCAACGGACCCATTAATCTTCAGGACAATCACGTCGATGCGCAAATAAAGAAGCAAGTCCCCTGTTGTTCGCTCTGAGATTGCTCTAGGTTATGGGCCTACGACTTTTGGGGATATAGCATGCAATATGACGAAGTGGTTTTAGGCCGAAGGAGCATTCGAGGGTACAAACCAGATCCGGTGCCCCAGTCTCTTATCGAGGAAATCCTAGCGCTGGCTATGCGATCCCCCTCCTCCATGAATACGCAACCCTGGAACTTCACTGTCGTAACGGGCGAGGTTTTGAATCGTATCCGCAAGGGCAACACCGAGCGTAATTTAGCAGGTGTTCCCCACTCGCGTGAGTTTCGAATTGGCTCTCCGTTTGCCGGTCAACATAGAGACCGGCAAGTAGGTGTGGCGAAACAGTTATTCGCAGCGATGGGCATCGCACGAGAAGATGCTGAAAAACGTCAGGATTGGGTGCTTCGTGGGTTCAGACAGTTTGATGCACCTGTCTGCATCATCATCACCTATGATGCGGTACTCGCAGACAGTGACGACACAGCCTTTGACTGCGGTGCCGTCACCACCGCGCTGGTCAACGCGGCTTGGTCGAGAGGTCTCGGAGCGGTCATCAATAGCCAAGGCATCATGCAATCCCCCGTTGTGCGCGAACACGCTAACATCCCTGAAGACCAAGTCATCATGAAGGCGGTTGCCCTTGGCTGGCCTGATGAGTCATTCCCCGCTAACGCGGTGGTATCAGAACGTAAGGCTGTGGAGGAAGCTGCCACGTTTTTAGGTTTTTCTGAGTAACACTGTCTCTAGCTACCTGCATCTAAGCCAATAGCCATGCCTCCAATAGGTGGAGGCAGTCAATGCGCTCGATGTCTTAGATCGCGCTCCATAGCCCAGACAAAATGGATAGCGATGACCAAAGGTGGGATCGCATTAGCTCCAAAGCCCCTTGTTATCCACCCAACGAATCTGCACTGCGTAATAGTAGGCTGCCAGGAAGAAAAGTGGCCCACCAGCCGCCGCGGGATAAAAAAAGCCCACCACTGATCCAGCGAAACCAAGTACGAGGGAGGCAATCTCCCATTTGACTGCTATTTTTCGGTCACGTATTCCCCAAAACCCAAACCTCACCCATGCTGGGGCCAAAGCCCACTCCTCTGATCTTTTGTCGATCACAGTTATATCTCCTTTCAACACGTCCACATCAATTTCAAAGACCGCAGCAAGGGATTTCAGTGTTTCGAGGCTTGCACTTTGACCAGACTCAACGCGCTGAATTGTGCGTAGACTGAGACCTGACATCTGAGCGAGCTGCTCCTGCGAATAGTGGTGCTTGATTCTCAAATTCTTTATCACTGAAGTGTCCTTTCTGCGTGCTTCTGATCGACATTGAATCAGAAAGGTAAAATTTTAATGCCGACAACGGGGCGTCAACACCCTGACAGCGACCCGTCACCTCATACAGATCAACGGTAGAGGGCAAGCGAAGTACGTCCCGATGATCATGCCTAAACGCATTCCCCCAAAGCCATGAATCTGCAACCTTCCCTAACGGGTTGACCTAATCGCCCCCAAACAAACCGTCCAACGATAGTATTTTTGATCGAGTCTATAGCGCTGTTTCACACTTGGTGACCAAGAATCATCACCACCGACGCCCATATGAAAACCATCGAGAAAAAGCGACAGGTAATCATTAGGGGCAAGGTCGGTGGGGTGTCTTGCATCCCTGAGCTTAACTTGATCATAGGCTGAAACACTGAACTGGAAGTCCCCAAGCACTTTGAGATTATTCAGTTCAAGCTTGCTGGTATCGCACCTCAGACCGTTCTCACTTGGAAAAATATAGTCGGTATGCAGTTCGCTGACGGAGCGCTCCCAGTGACCTAAATGCGCAGATATTTTCCGATCCGGGTAGTTCTCGTGGGGACCTCGCCCGTGCCACTTCACTGCAGTGTCAGATAATGGCGATTCAACTACCATGCCTAACATCATTCCCACTCTTGGTAAGGGTGGCGTCTGCTGCTCCACAAAAATCTCATGTGTAATAACGAGTTCGCCCGTTACTGAGAATTGCATTTCCCAAGCAGTTTGGAATACAGGTTTGCCAGTATGGAAATATCCGTGCCGTGCCACAATAGAGCCGTTCGAGGGATGTACCTCAAGCGACAACAAACGATGCGCTAAATCCCACAGCCCAGCCGCAACCCAGCGACTATGCCACGCGTTGGGATCTGGACGGTTGACCTCACTGACACCGATATCGTTATCGAGTGGTGCTCTGACCACATTGTCGATTAGGGGTGCTGCCAATTGATCAACGCCGTCAACGGTCCATTGCTCAATAAAGCCTGTGCGCTTACTGACTATCCAGAAGCTTCCGGCTGCCGATACTTTTATCTGCTCTTCAAGTTCCGAGAAAGCCGCCGAGACCGAGATCTTTGGCAGTTCCATATCTCGCTGTTGGAGCATGAACTGCTCAGTGGCAACGATATGCCCGGCCAATGACCAGGTGGTTGCCGCGGGTTGCTCAATCCTCAGATCTAGATATACATCGGCTGCTCCCAATTCAACCTCTGAGAGCATGTAAGTCTCTGACGTGCCTGGCTGCAAAGTAAGCGCAATGCGCCCTTCTTGCCCAACCATACCGTCATTTATCAGCTGCCAGTGCAGGACCTCGTTATCAGTGGTGCGGAACAGGAGTTCGCTGGAGACCCGTATGCTAATCGGTTCGCGATCGACAAGCTCAAATTGAAAGGGTTGCTGAACCTTCTTCGCCTCGAATAGGGCTGGATGAGGGCTGAGGTCAGGAAATACCAAACCGTTGATACAGAACTGCCGGTCGTTTATCTCGTCGCCGAAGTCGCCGCCGTATGCCCAAAAATGTCGACCATCTTCGGTCTCGCAATCGAGCCCCTGATCGACCCAGTCCCATATAAAACCGCCTTGCAGCTGAGGTTCGGCCCTGAACGCATCCCAATAGTCTTTAAAGTTTCCAAGCGAGTTACCCATCGCATGCGCGTACTCGCAAAGAATAACCGGACGATTTTCATCGGACCGTTGAGCCCAGTTCATGATCGAGGGCACTGCCTGCGTTGCACCCGGATACCAAATATCTTCATCAACCCGCGCATACATTGGGCAGATAATGTCCGTGACTGGTGTATTGGAGCCACCGGGCTCATATTGAATTGGTCGCGAGGGATCCAGCTTGCGAACAGCGCCATACATCGCATCGTGTGCGGTACCGTAGCCTGCCTCGTTCCCGAGGGACCAAATGATGATGCAGGGATGGTTTTTGTCGCGCTGTACCATGCGCTCACCGCGAGAGACAAAAGCCGCCTCCCAATCGGCATTTTCTGCCAGTGCATTCATTGGCCTCATGCCGTGGGTTTCGATGTTTGCTTCATCCACCACTAACAGCCCTAAGCGATCGCATAGGTCATAAAAGCCTGGCTGGTGCGGATAGTGCGAGCACCGAACCGCATTGAAGTTATTCTGCTTTATGAGCTTCAGTTGCTCCTCAACCCGGTCAAGCGACTCCGCGTGCCCCGTGGCAGGGTCGTGCTCATGCTTGTTCACACCTCGAATCAGCAACGGCTTGCCATTTAGCCGCAGTAATCCGTCTCGAATCTCCACCTCACGCAGTCCCACGTTGCAGGCCTCGGACTCGATGTCGTTTCCATCCTTATCAAGGAGCGTGAGCGTCAATCGATACAATATCGGGACTTCGTGGCTCCAGAGTTTTGGCGCCTCGATAGGCAACTCAGTCGTCAGCTTGGAGCAATGATCATGATCGTCATCAGAACGGGCGCCGGTTAACTGCCCGGCAACGAGCTTATCGTCTAGGTAGAGGCGCGCCTGCACGCTATACGAAGTGGCCGCGGCAACTCGATCAGCCCCTTCAATCTCCACCTC
>CBFHQN010000126.1:0-5755 GCA_965657765.1 Luminiphilus sp.
CTCGTAAGGACCAATGTCGATAGATGCGCCTATGACACGAGCAGTGGTTCCGGTGTAGTCATAGTCCGTAATGTAAGCAAGATCAGGATCTGTTGTGCCGGCGTCGATAAGACCTGAGGAGGACGTTAGTCGGTAGTCGCCTTCTTCGGCGTTTACAAAGCCTAAAAGCGTGTTACTTGAGAGGTTGCCACTGCCTGATAGTTGTATATCTCTAATTCGATCAGTATCAATGTAGTTGTTATTAAGGTTTACAGCATAAAACTCCCCGACAAGATCAGCTGTGTCGTTGTTAATAAACACGTTGTTTGAAATATTTGGCAAACCATTCTCGTCAGTCGCCCATAATCTGGTATTCGAGAACAAATTATTGGCTAATGGATTGCTCGTCGAGACGAGTACGGTTCCGCTGTCAATAAACTGGTTATTAACGACACCAGTTCCTAGTGATCTGGAGAAGCCGTTACTCACGGTGTATCCCACTCCATCACCTGAGTAAACATTACTTTCAAATATGCTATTCAGCATTTCATCTACGCTCAAGAAAACAGAGTCAAAGGTATTGGCATCAAACACTGAACTTTGGACGGAATTAGCTGAAATTGCGGCGTCGGAACACCTGTTACAGTTTAAGAGTTCGTTTTGTTGAAAAATGCTGTTTGAGATACTCAGAGAACCTTGGTAGCTGACTGCAATGAGCGCATTCCCAGAGTTACTAATAAAGTCACTATTCGTTATTTTTACCGAACCGCCTCCAACCTGAGCGAATACCGCTGCATACCAATTCTCATCAGAATTGGATAAAAACTCTGAACTGTCTATCACGACGTCAAGGTCGTTATTCGGTGTATTTATGGATAGGGCGCCGTTTAGATTGTCTTGAAAACGAACCTCACTAATCTCTATTTCACTAATGAGATTACTCAATTGAACTGCTGCATTGTACTCCGCCGCTGAGTTTTGAAACGTAACGTTATTGATAAGTACGTCGAAGGAGCCAGTGCCGTAACGCGATATAAATAAAATTTGCTCCTGCAAAGATCCGTCAAGCGAGACCTCCTCACTCGAATTGCCTTCCAGAGTGAGCTTGCCATCCATAGCTGAAGTGAACTCGAACGTCCCTCCACCATCATCCTGAGTTAAATAAGTGCCAGCAGCTAACCTAATGGTGTTGTCACCACCAGCTGCTGCGGCTGACGCTAAAGCCTCCCTTAACTCAGCCGTTGTGGAAACCTCATAAATCTCAGCAAAAGTTTGCATCGGAAGTAGTAATACAAAGAACGTAAGTAAGCGTGAAAAGCGCATAGCTAAATAAGCCTGAAGGTGTAATTGCTCCACGCTACGAAACTCAATCTCAGGTTTCAACTACAGCAACTAATATTGGGCCAAAAGAGACAAGGAAGTCTCAATTCAGCCTCTAATGTATCTGGCGTGGATCTACTGCGACAGTGGCAACAGTTCTGCCTCCCGGGGGGGGTGTTTCTCACGAGATTTTGGGATGTTGCTACGCCAAAAGTCTGTGTAGAAAGTCTGTGTAATTTAGGTGGATCTGGTAAACTTTAAGCCGGTGCAGACTTTTGAGTCTGAGAAAAAACCTAAGTAGTTCAGTTGGTTAGAATACCGGCCTGTCACGCCGGGGGTCGCGGGTTCGAGTCCCGTCCGCTCCGCCATTATCTAAGCGCTCATGCGGCCTATCGGCTCGGTTCCGCCTGTACCCACCACTTCCAAAGCAGTACACGCTTTAATTTATTTTTCGTCGTATTTGCCTCGATTTGCCCCGTGGACGATTTTGGTTGGTGCGGTGCGTGGTAATGTTGTTGAGCAAGGATGCACTTCTTTAACGACCTGACACCAGAGAGAGGATGGGGCTGGATCGGGGATAAGGAGTCGTTCATGCGCCCGGTTCACATTCTTTACTTTTTGCTCGCTCTGTTCCCCGTTTATTCCCTCGGTCAGGAGATTGTGGAGTTTCAAAACGGAGAAGTCGCGGATGCAGATTCTATCAATAGTAATTTCAGTGCACTCCTGTCGAGAATTTCCGCATTGGAGTCGGGGGGTGACTCGTCACTGAGCTGCCGAACGTTCTCTACCGAGGACGAAGGTGTAATCCAGTGCCCCACCGGAAAGGTGATGACGGGCGGCGGGTACTCCGTCAAGAACACTGCTTTGGCTCCGTCTGTGAGTAAACCGGAAGGAAACGGCTGGGTCTGCTCACAAACCACCGATGCCGAGGCAGACGTAACGTGTTTTGTTCGATGTTGTAGCACCGGATCGCTAACGTATGTGCCCTCGCCACCTCCTGAGCCCTTGACCGGAACCTTCAAGGTTGTGGGAGATGATTATATCGCCTACCACTACGCGACTTTCGAAGAATTAACCAGTTACCCCATTGATATTGCTGAAGTGACCGAAGTGGAGATGGCGGCGGGGTTTTTTGTCGCCGACCGGACGCTTTCAACTAGCAGCCTTGCCGTTGACTTAGTGTGGGAAGGTTATGACGGTTTTTATGAGTTCGCGCAGGCCGTACTCGATGTTGTGAATACTCACGAAGGCGTCATAGCTTTTGCAGATCGTCTGAGAAGCGAGCGGCTTCAGTTCCGTTTTAAGAAAAGCATCACCACACTCACGGGCCCACAGCGGAAAATCAACGCCTTCCCACATACTGGGTTGATATTGCAGGACTTATCATTTTTGGACGAGATCGAGTCAGAATCACGCATAGTAATAAACATTCGGCGTCCGGTAGACAGCTGTGAAATGCATGATTTCAGTGGTCTGGACGCGAATCTCGCAGAGGGAAGTCAAATTGGATCTTATCCCAGTAATTTGATCAGTTTTGTGAATCCTGAGAATGATTATGAGTCGGTCGTTTTCAACGCAATTGGACTTAATCAGATTTTTATCTGTGAATACACGACGCCCGGTGAATACCCAATGACAGTGACGTTTTTGGACGGAGTGGGCGGTTCTGGTATCGTAAATCTAATAGTTGTTATCGAGGAACCGCAAGTTGCAGGCGGCTCTGTATCTTGGTCGATCGAGTAAGCTTTCAACCTCAACATGAAGTCATGACTGACTTAAGTCATGGCTTCTTTTTGCATCAGAGGCGCGCAAGGAGTTGCTTGGAAGTCGGCAATCGATGACAAAAAGCATTTCTTGGAATGCCTCTCGGCGAAAAAAAACTTGGTTTGAGCTTCATCGCATTGCCGTCCAGGACCTGCGAGGGAAGCGCAGGTGGACTCACGAGGATAGAGGGTATGCGTGACCTAAGCCAGCCTGCGTTGCCTTAATCCTTAGTATGAAGGAGAAATGGCATGACGATGGCGACACCAGATTCTGAAGTTACATAGCAGAAGTTGCATAGCAAGAGTGACGCCCTCGTAACACTCTTCTGATGAGTAGCGTCACCCACTGCCGTCGCAAGCTAGTTCGCCGTCAGAACCTTGGTAAATACTCGAGTTTGAGCGCAATGTGATTATATCCACACTCAGATTGTTGCAATCATTATCCGGAAAAATCACGGAAGATCCTTGTCTGGCTTCCAGGCTCCCGATTCGTAAGACATTGGCAGTCGGACGAAAGTACGCTGATGAAGATTCAGATAGCACGAGCGCATTTATGTACGTTCTGGCGCAAACTCTACAGAAAAAGTTACTCATTTGAGTCACATACACAGTAGATAGTTCTATCTCATCGGAAGTGTAAATTTCGGCGCTGGAAGACCTACCAATGCTTAATGACGCGATGTTAGGGGGGTGAAATGTTCGAAACAGACTTTGCGCCGTGACAGATATCCTCATATCCCCTCTCGGGACGGATACTCCGTATTCAGTTCTGATGTAGCTATTACTGAAAGCTGAAATTAATACCCCATCTCGGGCGTCCAGAGTAACGCATTTTAGATACAAAACAGAAGAACTGTTGAGGGTGAACGTTAAGCTTTGGCTCTCTCCACGATCAGGAAATCTGATTGTTGCTATGTCTGAGCAGTTCGCACCGGTGTCATTTTCACTGCCGCCGTCGAGTAAAAGTTTCTGCCCCGTGAGTAAAAAGTTTTGATCCAAATCACATGTGCCAATCAATCTGATCCGGAGGCGATCGTTATCTTCTAAAATCTCGCTATTGTCTAGCGCTGACGGGTCCTCTGAGCAATCAACAGTCTTTACCTGCCAACCACCAACCAACCCATGAAGTTCATAGTAATGTAGTTGCGTTGTTAGAGCCTCAATATCAGCCAATCGCGTCTCTAGACTTTGAAAGTTGGCATTGATCTCGTTCGCGTCAGCCACTTGACCATTTGTGAATTGCACGAGGCCTTGTGCACTTGTGATTAAAGGCAATGTGAGTATCAAAAGTGCTGCAAATATGCGATTCATCATGCTGTTTGCTCCTGCTCCGATATGTAGACCGTTTTGATAATTTATTCGCATGAGACTAATTTTTGACAGTAACAGACTGGCTAAACTGAAGGCCTAATTAATGTTACTAAAGCCCGCGGAAATGCAAGTATTTTGTAAACGAACTCGCCATGTCCCAGTGGGCATCTTGGGTTAACCAGAGTAACCAGAGAGGGTTTGGTGCGCCAGTTTAAAGTTCGGGGCCCCGTAGGTTCTGGGCTCGTTATTTCTGCAACCATTACTTGGTCGTGTATCGTCCCGCGACTTACCGCACCTTTACTGAGACAGAAATGTCCGATACTGAGGTGTAGCCGTAAACGCCGATCAAATATCTTCCACCTCGGTAGAGAGGCTGAAGATCGTCTGTGGTACAGGATTCCTGACTTCCAACCATTCGAGGTACGCATTGCCAATTACCCTTCATGTCCCAAAATGTCTGCGACGTGACGTACAAATGCGCGTCCCCGTCTCCGCCGCCAGACATCTCAACTGCAAGAAAACTTGCATCGTTGGGTAGATAAAATTCAAAAATATCTGATCCCTCATCCGTCTCGAGGGAGGGTATGGAAAAATCTATCAATGATGTCCAGGGTGCTTCTGTGAACTCTGCCGTGACTGATGTATCTGCAGATATCACCATCTGGCAGCTTGTTTTCTCACCACTGCAATCACCATTCCAGTGAGAAAAGCTGTAGCCATTATCTTGTTGCGCGCGGAGGATAATCTCTGCCTCTGCTGGAAAGTTAACTTCGCAATCAGAGCTGCAGTTTGCACCTGATGGGAACGAGGTCACCAATCCGCTGCCGGTGATCGTTATTTGTAGGGTTCTCAGGGGGTTGCCGGACAGATCTTGATCGTAAGCTAGCTCACTCGTCTCTAGGCGCTCAAACCAGCCATCAGTGCAACTCTTTAGGGTATTTCGTCGAATTTCTGTTATGGCCTTATCCGTAGCCCATCGCGCAAGATACTTATTGGCATATGATGCTGTAAAAACGTCAAACGAAAATACTGAAATGAGGAAGTTTTTGAGGGTTTGCTCTGCATCTCGATTCATTGACGGGAACTCTGACGCACTTATGAATCCTAAGAAGTTGCCGTCGTTGACTCTCAAATTTACGGCGGTCTCCACAAAATCTGCCACGTCGTTGCAATCCAGAAAGACCGGCTTCTCACCTTGATAGAGATCTATTTCTATTAATCCACCCACCGCCCGGAGCAATAATTCCGAAAGAGCCATCCTCGCAGTTGATGACCACATCAGAGCCGCTTTGTCTCGCTGAGCAACCTTTAGGGGGTCCCATGCTCTCCTTTAAAAGTTGGAAGTTTTCATTGACTTTGTCGGCGTCCGCCACTTGTCCGTT
>CBFHQN010000127.1:0-5726 GCA_965657765.1 Luminiphilus sp.
CCATCCGCCAGAGCGCAAGGAACTAGCGAACCCAGGGCAGGTACGCGATATGCCCCTGCCCTCGAAGCTAATCTTACCGATTACCCAGCACATAGGGGCCCCAGCACGGCCCATCGTGGACGTGGGTGACACAGTGAAAGGCGGACAGATGGTGGCAGAGGCTCAGGGCCCTGTGAGCGTTCCCGTACACGCTCCCAGCTCTGGTACCGTTACTGCCATCGAATCGCGCGCCGTACCTCACGCCTCCGGCTTAACCGATACCTGCATCGAAATCACGCTGGACGGTAAAGACACCTGGATTGACCTCACAGGTCTGAATGACTGGCGCGAAACCCCCAAAGCAGAACTCCTAGAATGCGTCCGACAGGCAGGGATTGCGGGTCTTGGCGGAGCAGGTTTCCCGACCGCAATCAAGCTAGCGTCCGATCGTGATCAAGGCATTCATACGCTGATCATTAATGGCACCGAGTGCGAGCCTTATATCTCAGCAGACGATACGGTCATGCAGTGTTTTGCCCGAGAAATCGTCGAGGGCGCAGAAATACTTGCACATATGGTAGGCGCAGAGAATGTGATCCTCGCCGTTGAAGACAATAAGCCAGATGCGGCTGAGGCGATGGCCAAGGCGGCAGAAGCGTTTGATATTGCGGATGTGGTCACCTTCCCCACCAAATACCCCTCGGGCGGTGAAAAGCAACTCATTGAGATCCTGTTTGACATGCAGGTTCCCTCCGGTGGTATTCCCGCAGATATAGGCATTTTATGCCAGAACCCAAGTACTGCCATTGCGGTTCGTGATGCACTCATCGATGGCAAGCCACTGACTGACCGTATTACCACGGTCACTGGGATGTCGCTGCAGAACCCGGGCAACCGCCGCGTGATGCTGGGAACACCCATCAGCGAGCTGCTCAGCGATGCAGCGTTCGACGACTCAGCTGCAGATCGGGTTATTCACGGCGGACCCATGATGGGCTTTGCGGTCACCGACCTCGATATGCCTGTCGTGAAGATTACTAATTGTGTGCTGGCGCCAACGCGGAGTGAAATACCGCCACCGCAGCCTCAGCAAGCCTGTATTCGTTGCGGTATGTGTGCAGAAGCCTGTCCTGCGTCCCTTCTACCGCAGCAACTCTACTGGTATGCACGCGCAAAGGACAACGAGCAGCTTGAGCGGCATAACCTGCTTGATTGTATCGAGTGCGGTGCGTGCGCCTACGTCTGCCCAAGTCACATACCTCTGGTTCAGTACTATCGGTCAGCGAAAGGTGCGATACGTGAAGCGGCGAAGGAAAAGGTCCGCTCCGATAACTCGCGGGCACGCTTTGAGGCTCGGCAAGAACGGTTAGAGCGAGACGCAGCGGCAAAAGAAGCGAAGCGCGCTGCTCGAAAGGCGGCCGCTGAAGCGCGCGCCAAATCCGGAGATGACCCCGTGCAGGCCGCCATCGAGCGAGCCAAAGCAAAAAAAGATGCTACGGCGCAAAGAGCGACTGAAGCGCAGACGGCCACTGAGGAACAAAAATCCATCGAGGAAAAAGCACAATGAGTCTGATGCACGTCTCCTCGCCTCACGTGCACAAGCCTGTGACCTCGGTTGAGCAGGTCATGAAGCAAGTTTTGCTCGCGACAATACCTGGCGTTGCCGTTCTCACGTGGTTCTTTGGCCCGGGAACGTTAGTGAATATCATCTTCGGTTCCATGTTGGCCATGGGCTTCGAGGCTTGGGCCTTGTGGTTGCGAGGCAAAGACTTTAAGTCGCCGCTAAAAGATCACAGCGTCATCGTGACGGCAACACTCCTCTGTATCGCCCTTCCCCCGTATTCGCCATGGTGGCTGATTGCCGTCGGTATCGGCGTTTCGGTATTACTGGGTAAACACGTGTTCGGTGGTCTGGGATACAACCCGTTCAACCCTGCCATGGTTGGCTACGTGGTTTTACTAGTGTCCTTCCCGCTCCAAATGAGCTCTTGGACGCAACCCAGAGGTGTTGGTGAGGTGCCAGGGCTTCTAGATGCGCTTACTGCACTCTTCGTGCCGGCAAGCTACGACGGCGTGACTGCAGCAACGCCACTTGATCTATTCAGGCAGAACGCAGGCATGTTGTTTGACGACCTGATGACGGCCAAAGCTGAGCTGGCAGGACCTATTGCCGGGATTGGCTGGGACTTGGTTAATCTCGCATTCTTAGCCGGCGGTATTTGGTTACTTCGTCAGCGCATTTTTACCTGGCACGCGCCCGTTGGGATGCTGGGTGCTTTGAGCATCTGTGCGCTACTTGGATTTGATGAGGGCAGCTCAACCGGCGGTGGTTCGGTGATGTTCCATCTATTCAGCGGCGCCACCATGTTCGGCGCATTTTTCATTATCACCGACCCTGTGAGCTCAGCCGTCTCAAACCGTGGTCGTCTCATTTTCGGTGCGGGTGTTGGCGTGTTGGTGTATCTGATCCGCGTGAACGGAAACTACCCTGATGCCGTCGCTTTCGGTGTGCTACTGCTCAACTTCGCGGCACCGTTTATCGATCAATACACACAGCCTCAAGTCTATGGCACGAAAAAAATCGAGGTCGACGAGTGAGAACCGTAATTTCTAGCATTATCGGTGCTGCACTTCTCGCAGCCTTCGCTGCTGTCGGTTCAGGCTTGATCAGCGGTGTCTATGAACAAACTAAGGAGCCGATTGCGGCCGCAGAGCGCGCAGCGGAAGCACGACAGCTGCTAGAGATATTCCCAACTCAAACCCACGACAATCAACTGATTGACGATACATTCCTGCTTCAGGCGGATGGTCCCTTTCTCGCATTGCGGGAAGAGGCCTCAGGGTATCGCGCTCGTATAAATGGTGAGGTCACTGGTGTGATACTTCCAGCAACAGCGCGCGACGGTTACAGCGGCGATATCCGGTTACTCGTAGGCGTTAATCGGTCAGGTTCCATTGCAGGCGTTCGTGTACTGAGTCATCGCGAAACACCCGGACTTGGCGACAAGGTTGAACTCAAAAAATCACCCTGGATTCTGTCCTTTGACAACAAGAACCTTGAAGCCCCGTCACTTGATGGCTGGGCTGTCAGGAAAGACGGAGGAGAGTTCGATGCGTTCACAGGTGCCACGGTCACGCCGCGTGCTGTCGTCTCTGCTGTCAAAAGTGCGCTGAACTACGCGCAAACTCATAAACAAGACCTGTTCGAACTCGTCGAAGAGAATGCATCATGAGCACGCAAAGCTATCGTCAAATCACCCATAACGGGTTGTGGAAAAATAATCCGGCCTTGGTGCAATTGTTGGGACTGTGTCCACTACTGGCTGTTACCGCAAGCGTGGTGAACGCGATGGGATTGGCAGCCGCGACCTTATTTGTTTTGGTTACCTCAAACCTATGTGTCTCTCTCATCAGGAACGTCGTCACTGAATCGATTCGATTGCCTGCGTTTGTACTTATCATTGCTGCAGCGGTAACCGGTACCGAGCTCTTGATGCAGGCCTACGCCTACGAGCTGTATCAGATACTTGGTATTTTCTTACCGCTGATTACCACCAACTGCGTCATATTAGGTCGCGCTGACGCCTTCGCTGCCAAAAATCCAATTGCACCTGCAGTGGCCGATGGGATCATGATGGGTATGGGATTCGGACTCGTACTCGTCGTGCTTGGCGCAATCCGTGAGCTTCTGGGCACAGGTGCCGTCTTGGCCAATATGGATCTCCTGCTTGGCCCCATGGCGGCCAACTGGACAATCGTCGTGGCCGAAGACTACACCGGCCTACTGCTGGCCATTTTGCCACCCGGCGCCTTTATCATTACAGGACTCTTAATCGCTGCTAAAAACGTTATCGATACCCGCATTGAAAACGCAAAACGCGCAGAACCGACTGTAGAGGTGGGTAGCAAACGGGTTCGGGTTACCGGCGAGATCGCCTAGGTTTTTTGAGAGTCTCCGACGACCAGCGTACCCAAGAGCTCGTCCACTGAAGCGTCATCTAGGCCCGCGTCGTCTTCGTCACAAACATAAGTTACGTAAAGCAGCAGACTGTCCGAACCCAAGTACCACTCGCGCACCGCTGCACCGTCTTCCCTATACCGACCGCTAACACCTGAGAAAGCACCTGCATTGGCTGTTTTCCACTCGGGCACCTCCGGGGACTCCTCGCGAGCCATTTCCTGAATCTCTGTAGACATGACTCTTCCGGACTGCTTATGCAAGGTGGTAATTTCGATCTCACCCACTTCGTCTTGGTCGACGATTCGAATGATGTCGTCTTCGCTCTCGGCCTGCCACTCGGCGGGCAACATCAAGCACCAATGGTCCGTTTCTAAAATATTCACTGATTCTCTACCTCTTATTCGAATCGTGCCGCATCAGAAGCGCATCCTCACGCCCAGACGCCGTTTCGTAATAGTTATTGCGCTGTCCGATATTGGCAAAGCCGGCCCTTTCGTACAAAGTAATTGCTGCCACATTAGAGCGGCGAACCTCTAGAAACACGGCCTTAATACCGGACAAATTTAGGGCGCTCAGGGTTTCATCAAGCAAACAGCGCCCAACACCTTGCCGCCGCATTGCTATGTCTACGCGGAAATCAATGATTTCGGCTTCATCTTGAAAAATATTGAGCCAGACTACTGCTCGAAGCTGACCTTCAGATAGCGCACACCACGCAGCGCCAGAGGGCTTGTCATTGAGTGACTGCAAAAAAGATAGCGAAGGACCATCGGCACCCTCGTAGAGTTTCGTCAGCCCTGCATCGTCAGAGGGCCTTAGGCGTCGACATGTCAGTGCAGTGGTCAAAGGCTTCAGTTCGAGGCCAGGTCAATCGCCCGAAGTGGCTTGAGCGCCTGCCAGGCATCTCGCTTCAGTGCAGGATTTTGGAGCATGGCTATTGTCGCAGGAATAACTACCGCTGATTGCGCTATGCGATCCGGCAAGAACGGGCAAGCCCCCATGACAACCACACGCTTGGCGTTAACCTCTCGGGCCATTCGCTGAATGAGCCCTTGAAGTGCTTGCTTTGCAGACTCCGCATCGCCAGAGAGTGCTGTATTGCCGCGTATTGGCCAATCGAATTGCTGCTGCCTTACTGACACGTCAGAGCTCAAAGCTCTTGCCATCGCATTAATCAAAGCGAGCTGATCTTGGCGAAGCAGTCCATCAGCCAACTGCTCTACCCATAAAAAGGGTCCTGCGGATGCGAGCAGCATAGAGAATGACACTGTCTCAGGCGACTTTACTGCCGACACGCCGCTGCTCTGCGATGGCGTTGGTGTGCGCTCCGTATATGTCGCCGAGCCAGCTCGTGGCGCAGACATAGGCTTCGCCGTGTTGACTTTCGCTACCCGCGCGGACCGGTCAAAAGACACCTCTTCGGTAGCGTCAACAGGCACGAGCCTTTGCCGAACGGCAGGTGCCGCTCCGGGCATATCGTACCGCGACACGTACACGTCGATGCCCATTGCCTCTAACGCCTGACGACGTGCCATTTCAGCAGCTACAACGGACGCTTCGGCTTGGGGTATGTCGAACACTTCGCTCATGGCGACAGTGTCTCATGAGCACAACTCGAGTTGTATCAATTTCAGCGTTCGTGCACTTACAGATCGAAGTGATGAACACATATTCGGGCTCTCGATTTTATTGTCAGGGTTCTGATTTAGAGACTTGGGACTTGGGACTTGGGACTTGGGACTTGGGACTTGGGACTTGGGACTTGGGACTTGGGACTTGGGACTTG
>CBFHQN010000128.1:0-5692 GCA_965657765.1 Luminiphilus sp.
AGAAGCCGATAAGAAGTTTGAAGAACTGGTCACGGCTCGTAATGCGGCAGATGGCATGATCAACGCGGCTAGGAAGACGCTGGAAGAAGCGGGCGAGCACGCAACCGATGACGAGCGCTCTGCAATTGAAGCGGCGATCAGCGAAGCGGAGGAAGCGCTCAAGAGTGATGATAAGGATACGATTGAGGCGGCGACGACAAAGCTGACAGAAGCGACAAGCGGCGTTGCTCAGAAGATGTATGCATCCCAGGCTGAAGCCGGTGAGCCAGCAGGCGAGCAGGCGGCACCTGAAGAGGATGTGGTTGACGGTGACGTTGTTGATGCAGAGTTCGAAGAGGTTCGTGAAGACGATAAGCGTTAATCGGTGCGGTTTTGAACCGCTCAGGTTTGTGACACGTTAAACGTTGTACGGGTTCTGGCTATTGGTTGGAATCCGTTTTTTTTTAAAAGGCCACCGATGTTTGAGTGGCGGGAATGACTATGTCAAAGCGCGATTATTATGAGGTGTTGGGGGTCGATAAGTCGTCCTCAGCGCAAGACATCAAAAAGGCGTATCGTCGCGTTGCGATGAAGTACCACCCGGACCGTAATCCGGATGATGAGAACGCGGACGAGAAGTTCAAGGAGGCCTCTGAAGCCTATGAAATCTTGAGCGATGCCGAAAAGCGACAGGCTTACGATCAGTATGGCCACGCAGGTGTTGACCCACAGATGGGTGGCGGCGGTTTCCAAGGTGGGGGCTTCAGCGACATCTTCGGAGACGTTTTTGGTGATATTTTCGGGGGCGGAGGTGGTCGACGTCAGGGTCCGCAGCGCGGATCCGATCTGCGCTACACCCTTGAGGTCTCCCTGGAAGATGCGGTTCGTGGAAAAACCGCAGAGATCAAAGTGCCATCGCTTCAGCACTGCGATACTTGTGACGGTAGCGGCGCAAAACCTGGGACGAGTGCAACAACCTGTGGCGGCTGTGGCGGTAGTGGTCAAGTCCGTATGCAGCAGGGTTTCTTCCAGGTTCAGCAAACCTGTCCCAAGTGTCGCGGTCGGGGTCAAAGCATCGATTCGCCCTGCGGCTCCTGCTACGGCGAAGGGTTGGTTGAGAAGACCAAGACGTTGTCGGTCAAGGTCCCGCCCGGTGTTGATACGGGTGATCGCATTCGCCTGAGCGGTGAGGGTGAAGCGGGGCCATCGGGCGGCCCCAATGGCGATCTGTACGTTCAGATCTCCGTTAAGCAGCATCCTTTGTTCGAGCGTGATGGTCGCAATCTTTACTGTGAGTTCCCCATCAGTTTTGCCGACGCTGCACTGGGTGGCGAGCACGAGATTCCAACCTTGGACGGTCGTGTAAAGCTTCGAATTCCTGCAGAGACGCAAACAGGCAAATTATTCCGTTTGCGCGGCAAAGGTGTGAAGCCCGTGCGAGGTGGTCCGGTTGGTGACTTGCTGTGTCGCGCTGTTGTAGAAACACCTGTTAATCTGAACGCTGACCAGACGGAGTTACTAGAAAAATTTCGTATGAGTTTGGGTGAGGGTGGCGAACAGTCGCCTAGGCAGTCGAGCTGGTTCGACGGTGTGAAGAGTTTTTTCGAAGGGCTTAATGGATGACATTAAGAGTTGCAGTAACAGGTGCGAGTGGGCGAATGGGCCAGGCGGTAGCGCGTGCTGTGATTGCTGACGACACTGCCCAGCTGGCGGCCTTTGTTGCTCGACCTAGAAGCGCACTTGCGGGTACTAATAGTCAATCGCTGCTCGGTAGTGACTCGCCGAGTCTTGAGATAGCTGAAACACTTTCAGTCGAGTCGGTCGATGTTGTGATTGATTTTACCTTGCCGGACTCAACGCTTGCGAACGCAAAGCTTTGCGCAGACGCAGGTGTACCAATTGTCATTGGCACAACGGGATTTTCGGACGATCAGTTGGCGACACTTGATGGCACCTTGGCATCGGTTGCCAGCTGTCGTGCGGCGAATTTCAGCACCGGTGTTAACCTCGCGTATCGATTATTGGCGATTGCCGCTGAGGTTATGGGAGCCGATGCTGACATCGAGATTCATGAAGCGCATCACAAACACAAGATCGACGCGCCCTCTGGAACGGCCCTAGCCATGGGGCAGGCAATCACCGATGCTATGGGCACTTCTCTAATTGACGTAGCTCAATACGATCGATCGGCAGTGCGCGAGGCGCGTGAGCCAGGATCTATCGGTTTTTCGGTCACCAGATCTGGCGATATCGTTGGCGAGCATACGGTGATGTTCGGTACCGAGGGCGAGCGACTCGAAATCACACATAAGGCTAGCAGCCGTAATGCGTTTGCAGCGGGTGCGCTCCGGGCGGCTTACTTCCTGCGTGATAAGCCTGCCGGCAGTTACGGCATGGCTGATGTGCTCGGTCTGTCATAAGCCAGATAACTGGGGGATTCATGAACGTTATTGAGGTCGATCAAAATAACGCGCAACAGTATTTGATCGATGAGTCGTTCAACCGACCTGTGGTTGTCGACTTTTGGGCTGAGTGGTGTGCGCCATGTAAGCAGCTGATGCCGCTTTTAGAGAAGCTGGCCGACGAGTACGCAGGCGCGTTTTTGCTCGCGAAAATCAACGCTGATGAGCAGCAGGGCATATCGCAGCAGCTGGGTGTGCGAAGTCTTCCCACCGTCATGGTGTTTAAAGACGGTCAGCCTGTGGACGGGTTTGCCGGTGCTCAGCCCGAAACCGCGGTTCGCGAAATGCTGCAAAAACACTTGCCGTCGCCGTGGGACGCAAAGATTGCAGAAGCAACTGAGTTGTTGGATCAGGGCAATACCGCGGAGGCGGTTGCTCTATTGAGGGCGGCTTGGGAAGAGTCAAATAAACTTCTCGACATAACGCTGGCGTATGCGGGTGCTCTGATTGAAGCCAATCGTCTCGATGACGCTGAAGAAGTGCTTAACGAAGTGCGATTGGTTGACCGTGAAGCCGTCCATGAACAGCTGATGGCACAGATTGAGCTCAAGCGAGAGGCGGGTAAGTCGCCGGAAATCGAAGCGCTTGAGCAAGAGCTCGCCGCGGATGAGGGAAACCATGTTGTGCGCGTAAAGCTCGCTGTTCAGCTGTCCGCAGCGTCGCATTTTCGCGATGCGCTAGAGCATCTTTTGGTGGTTTTACGGTCTGACAGGGACTGGAATAACGGCGAGGCCAAGCGCATGTATCTCGATACAATTGCCACAATTGGCAAGGGAGACCCTCTCGCGGCTGAGTATCAGCGCAAACTCTTCTCTATACTGTATTAGCGAGGCGAGCGAAGACGTTTTGAGCGTTGGTTTTTCTTGCAAAAAATTACCAAAACGCTAACATTCGCCTCGTTGAAAAAACCTACTGAAGGTTCAAATTCGCCGGCATCCCTCGGCGATGACGCACTCACGGGAGCATAGACAATGGATATTGCATTAGCAGCAGAAGATCTCGCATTCCGCGACGAGGTCCGCAACTTCCTCGATACTGAATTCGACGCCGAAATGCAGGCGCACCTGAAGAGCCGTGGCTCCAAGGGTATGGTCGAGTGGCAGAAGAAGCTCTACGCCAAGGGTTGGGTTGCGCCCAACTGGCCTGTCGAGCACGGCGGTACTGGCTGGACTGCGACACAGAAGTATATCTGGGAATCAGAGCGTTCACTGCGTGGTATTCCGGACGTAGTACCTTTTGGTTTGGTCATGGTGGCTAACGTCATTATGGCGTTCGGTACGGATGAGCAGAAAGAATACTTCCTGCCCCGTATCCTCCAGAGTGAAGACTGGTGGTGTCAGGGTTACTCAGAGCCCGGTTCAGGTTCTGACCTTGCGAGCCTCAAGACAAAAGCTGAGCGCGATGGCGATGACTACATTATCAACGGTGCAAAGATCTGGACCACTTACGCGCAGCACGCAGACTGGATTTTCTGCCTTGTTCGAACGGACAACAGCGGTAAGAAGCAGGAGGGCATTACCTTCATCCTAGTAGACATGAAGTCGGAAGGTATCAAGGTCAACCCAATCATCGGCATCGATAACGAGCACAACTTGAACGAGGTAGAGTTCAACAATGTTCGTGTTCCGGCGAAGAATGTGGTTGGTGAAGTCGGCAAAGGCTGGACCGTTGCAAAGGCATTGTTGGCGCACGAGCGAACAGGCATTGCAGGCGTGGCTGACATCAAGCGCAATATGCGTTTGATCAAAGAAGCGGCTGCTGCCGAGATGAACGGTGGTCAGCGTCTCATTGACGATGCGGGCTTCCAGCAGCGCATGGCGGACATCGAGGTCGAGCTTATGGCGCTTGAGTTCACTGAGCTTCGAACACTGGCAACAATGGCCGCTGGTGGTTTCCCAGGTCCTGAGTCGTCTTTATTAAAGATCAAAGGCACTGAGCTTCAGCAGGCGACGCAAGAGCTCCGTATGGAGTTGGCCGCGTACTATCAAGGTGTATTGCCGACTGATATGGATCCAGAAGTTCTGGGTCACGAGTTCGGTTCAGAGGCACGTCGTTCATTTATGTACGGCCGTGCAGCAACAATTTATGGTGGTTCTAACGAGGTTCAAAAGAACATCATTTCCAAGTACGTACTTGGTCTCGAGTAAGGACGTATTTCCCGAAGGAGGAATGAAACAATGAACTTCGATTACACAGAAGAACAACAAATGGTTCGCGATTCGATCGCGCGCTTTGTACAAGATGACTACGACTGGGACACGCGACGTGCGATTGTCTCAAGTGATGAGGGCATGAGCCGGGATAACTGGCAGACCATGGCCGAGTTGGGTTGGTTGTCTATTCCATTCTCGGAAGCAGATGGCGGCTTCGGTGGCAACATCGTTGACTTGTCGGTCGTTATGGAAGAGATGGGTAAAGGCCTTGTGGTCGAGCCTTTCTTCCCTACAGTCGTCCTGTTTGGCGGCGTAGTAGCGCGTTCAGGTGATGAGGCGCAGCGTGCTTCGATCCTTGAGAGCGTGATCGGCGGTGAAACCCTCGGTGCATTTGCCTACGTTGAGCGTCAGAGTCGTTACGCTATCGGAGACTGCAAAACGTCTGCGGCGAAGAGCGGCGACGGCTATACCTTGAACGGCGAGAAGGTTGTTGTCTTCAACGGTGAGAACGCCGATAAGCTAGTTGTACTTGCGCGCACCTCAGGCGGTCAGTTTGACGAAGACGGTTTGTCACTGTTCCTAGTGGATGCAAACGCTGAGGGTGTCTCAAAAGTTTGCTACCCAATGATGGATGCGCAGCGTGTTGCTAACATCACTTTTGACAACGTGCAGTTAGGTGCTGATGCGCTGTTGGGTGAAGAGGGTGCTGCAGCGGGTGTGGTTCACGACGTTGTTCGTGAAGCACTGGTCGCGTTGGCGTCAGAAGCGGTGGGCATCATGGGCACACTCAATGCCAAGACACTCGAGTACACCAAGACGCGCGAGCAGTTTGGTGTGGCGATTGGTTCATTCCAAGCACTCCAGCACCGTATGGTGGATGCAATGATGGCTTACGAGCAGGCGAAGTCGTTGCTGTTTAAAGCACTCTGCGAGTACAAGATCGATCCTGCATCAGCAGAAACGACGATCCACGCGCTCAAAGTGTTGATTGACCGCAACAGCAAGCTCATCTACGGCGAAGCAATTCAGATGCACGGTGGTATGGGTATTACCGACGAGCTAGATATTGGCCACTACGCCAAGCGCTTGATGATGATC
>CBFHQN010000129.1:0-5644 GCA_965657765.1 Luminiphilus sp.
CATCGACAATAACAACAGTGACGTCATTGAGCTAAGCGGTAGTCGATTCGTTGCGCTGCGAGTGAACGAGCGACTTCCAGAGGGTTTTAAGCCCTTGCAGGTGGTGCGGGGTGACATTATTGCAACGCTAGAGCGCCAAGCACGCGAGGCCGAACTTGAGGGGCTTGTGGCGGATGTTAACGCTGCGCTTGTGTCGGGCGAGTCATTGGAAAGCATCGCTGAAAGTAAAGGCCTGGAGTGGCGCGTTGAGTTAGCCGCCACACGTCAGAATACGCTTCTACCTCCCGAGGTTTTGCAGGCGGCGTTTGCAAAACAAGCCGGTGATACAAACTCAGTGAGTCCCGTTGATGTGACTTCAGGGGGCTACGCCCTGGTTCAGCTTGCAAGGGTCACCGCAGGAAGCGAGGACACGCTACTTACGTCAGAGAGGCAGGCGCTTGTAGACGAGGTTAAGCAAGTGCAGGGTGATCTTTTGTTCAGTGAGTTCCTCGCAGATCTTCGCCGTCGCGGTACGGTCATTGTTCGCTAGCGCCCGGAATTGGACGCGAACGGATGACGGATAAAGATGCCTACGCCCGATTGATCCAAAACGCCTCAGTAGCCTCTGAGGCGTCAGAGGGAGCCCCAACATTTGCGGGTAGCGTCAATGGCCGTCAGGCGTATCCACTGGACGAATGGAATCCCACTAACTGTGGGTACGTGGATATTGCTATTGATCGAGACGGTCGCTGGTTTCATGAAGGCTCGGAAATTAAGCGACATGAGCTGGTAAGTTTGTTTGCGGGATTACTACGCCGTGAGAGAGATGGTTGCTACTACCTGGTAACGCCGGTTGAGAAAGTGGAAGTGGACGTAGCGCTGCATCCACTTATGGTAGTCGACGCAACGCCCATGATCGCGCAGGAAGAGCAGGTACTAGCGCTTGTTCTCAACACAGGTGGTGTTTTTAGACTGGACGCCGACACCGGCCTACAGCCCGAGGCCCGAGCCGCGGGTGCATCTTACGTGAATCTTCCGAATGGTCTCACTGCGCTTTTTACGAGAGCTGCTTGGTATCGTCTGGTGGAACTGGCTGATGAAGATGGAAATATCGTTAGTGGTGGAGAGCGCTTTTCCCTGCTGGCCAGTGACTAGCCGAGCAGGGAATTTAAACCCGCTGTTGTTACATGTTGGGGTAGTTAGGACCTCCTAGTCCTTCTGGCGTCACCCAACGAATATTCTGAGATGGATCTTTAATGTCGCAGGTTTTGCAATGGACACAGTTCTGCGCATTGATCTGGAACCTTGGTTCATCTCCATCAGTGACCACTTCATAAACGCCCGCTGGGCAATAACGCTGTGCGGGTTCATCATACGTAGGCAAGTTGACCTGAATCGGAATCGAGGTATCCATTAACTGCAGGTGGCAGGGTTGGTCCTCTTCATGGTTCGTATTCGATAGAAATACAGATGACAGGCGATCGAAGGTGAGCACATTATCAGGCTTCGGATAGTCAATCTTCTTAGCCTGCGCTGCTGGCTTGAGGCACGCGTAATCAGGCGTTTTGTCACGCAGTGTGAAGGGCATATTGCCCCGCATGATGGTTTGATCAAACCAGACAGCAGCAGATCCAAGGAGTGCGCCAAATGTATGCATGTAGCCGGCAAAGTTACGGCTCGACTTGAGTTCCTTGCCCAGCCACGAGGCGCTTACGCGCGATTCGAAGTTGACAAGATCAGCCGCAGGGCTATCAGACATCAGTGCAACAGCGACTTCCTCAGCCGCCAAGATGCCGCTTTTCATCGCGGTGTGATTGCCCTTAATTTTCACTGCGTTCAATGTGCCCGCATCGCATCCAATGATCAGACCACCTGGGAAGCTCATCTTAGGCAGCGAATTGAGACCACCCTTCGCCAGTGCTCGGGCACCATAAGCTAGGCGCTCAGCTCCCTCGAGGTATTTCGCTGTCTTTGGGTGTGTTTTCCATCGCTGGAATTCCTCAAAAGGACTCACATGCGGGTTTGAGTAGTTGAGGTCGGTAATGAGGCCCAAGTAGACCTCGTTGTTCTCTGCGTGATACATGAAAGCACCACCAGACGAGCCGCTCTCAGCGAGAGGCCAGCCCAGTCCGTGAATGACTTTGCCTTCCTCGTGCAGTTCGGGTTTGATTTGCCAAACCTCTTTGATGCCAATCCCGTAGTGCTGAGGGTCTTTACCTTCGTCGAGACCAAAATGCGAGATGAGCTGTTTGCCGAGGTGGCCACGACAGCCTTCAGCAAATAAGGTGTACTTAGCATGTAGCTCCATACCGGGCATGTAGGAGTCTTTCTGCTCACCCTCAGCGCTAATACCCATATCACCCGTAGCAACGCCCTTTACAGAGCCATCATCGTTAAAAAGAACCTCAGCCGCGGCGAACCCTGGATAGACCTCGATACCCATGTTCTCCGCCTGCTCTGCGAGCCAACGACAAACATTACCCATAGAGACAATATAGTTACCGTCGTTGTGGACAGGAGCTGGCAAGAAGAGATTAGGGATCTGGAACGCTGACTTGCCAGACGTGTAGTAGTAAAAAACGTCTTCTTTTACTTCAGTCGTCAGCGGCGAGCCCATCGAGCGCCAATCAGGCAGTAACTCATCGAGCGCCGAGGTTTCGAAAACGGCACCTGATAGGATATGAGCACCCACCTCAGAACCTTTCTCTACAACGCAGATGCTGACTTCCTGCTCCTGCTCTTGTGCTAACTGACCAAGCTTAATAGCAGCCGAAAGCCCAGCAGGACCTGCACCCACTACTACTACATCGAATTCCATTGATTCGCGTTCCACGACTTACCTCCAATTAACAGTCGCAATAGGCCGTATCTACATAAAATATGCATCGACAATCGCTTTTTTGAACTTTCAGTATGTTAAAGTATCGCGCCTCGCAGTTGTAGTAACGCGAGCAATAATTTGATCATTGATCATTAAGAAATTTACAAACGTTAACTTTCAGTGGAGATGCTATGAAAGTACTCGTCGCAGTGAAGCGCGTTGTTGATTACAACGTCAAGGTTCGCGCCAAGGCAGACGGCTCTGATGTAGAGCTAAACAATGTAAAAATGGCGATCAACCCATTCTGTGAAATCGCGGTAGAGGAAGCGGTTCGCCTCAAGGAAGCGGGCACAGCCTCTGAGGTTGTTGTTGCTTCTATCGGTGACAAGAGCTGTCAGGAACAAATCCGCACGGCTTTGGCGCTTGGTGCGGATCGCGGGATTCATGTAGAGGCCGATGGTCGTCCAGAGCCGCTGGAAGTTGCGAAGTTGCTGAAGGGTGTTGTCGCTGCGGAATCTCCGGATCTCGTTATTCTTGGTAAGCAGTCGATCGATGGCGATAACAACCAAACCGGGCAGATGCTCGCAGCATTGACCGGTATGGGGCAGGGGACTTTTGCTTCCGAGGTAAATATCGGTGATGGCAGGGTCCAAGTGACTCGTGAAGTCGATGGTGGTCTTCAAACGGTTGAGTTGAAGATGCCTGCCGTCGTAACGACTGACCTTCGCTTGAACGAGCCACGTTATGCGTCACTGCCTAACATCATGAAGGCGAAGAAAAAGCCACTCGAGACAATGTCTCCAGCGGATCTGGGGGTTGATATCCAATCTCACGTTGCGCTCGTTGGTGTTAAGCCACCCGCAGAGCGTTCGGCAGGTATCAAAGTTGAATCAGTAGAGCAGCTGGTAGACAAGCTCAAGAACGAAGCAAAGGTGATCTAATGAAGACATTAATTGTTGCTGAACACGATAACCAAACACTCAAGGCGGCGACGCTAAACGCTGTCGCAGCTGCGCAACAGTTTGGCGGTGACGTCGATATTCTCGTTGTTGGAAGTGGCTGTGAAGGCGCGGCAAATGCGGCAGCGGCAGTTGCTGGCGTGGGTTCTGTGCTTTGTGCGGACAACGTAGCCTACGAGCATCAGCTCGCTGAAAATGTAAGTCTCGCAGTGGCCGATGCGTCGTCCAGCTACGATTGCGTAATGGCGGCAGCTACTGCAAACGGTAAAAACGTGATGCCTCGTGTTGCGGCGCTTCTCGATGTTGCTCAGATCTCTGACATTACGGCAGTTATCGACGCGGACACTTTTGAGCGGCCTATCTACGCCGGTAACGTCATCGCCACGGTGAAAAGCTCAGACAGTAAGAAGGTCATCACTGTTCGAACAACCGCGTTCGATGCAGTTCCTGCCGAGGGCGGTAGTGCATCGGTGCAAGCAGTTGACGGTGCGCATGATGCAGGCGTCTCAAGCTTCATTGGTGAAGAGGTAGCAGTTTCGGATCGTCCAGAGCTCACTTCAGCCTCAGTCGTCATCTCCGGCGGCCGTGGCATGCAAAACGGCGATAACTTCTCAATGCTTGAGGGGATTGCAGACAAGCTAAACGCTGCGATTGGTGCATCACGCGCTGCCGTTGATGCAGGTTTTGTCCCCAATGACTATCAGGTCGGCCAAACAGGTAAGATCGTCGCACCAGATCTTTACATTGCAGTTGGTATTTCAGGGGCAATTCAGCACCTTGCTGGTATGAAGGACAGTAAAGTAATCGTCGCAATCAACAAGGACGAAGACGCACCCATTTTTCAGGTTGCGGACTATGGCCTCGTTGCAGATCTGTTCTCAGCATTACCAGAATTAGAAACGGCGTTGTAAAGCGCCGTTTCTCATCAAAATTCAATCAGTCGTTAGGGGGATATGATGGCAAAAAGTAGTTTGGATGACAGCACAGCTGATGCAATCGTTGCCGTTGTCGTGGTGGCGGTGGTCGTGCTTTCGATAGTGCAATGGTTGTCAGGGTTACCAGCTTAAGCGGTTACCAACTGCACCACCGTCATGACCGCCGCTATAAACAGGGCGGTAAAAATGATGCCGGCAGCGATAAACGTGCCGGCACTGCCTTCTTGGAAGTCGCGTTCGCGATTTTTTTTACTCTGAACGCCAATCGCCGCGGCTAGCGTGCTTTGAATGATATGTAACGATTTGTTACTCATATGATATCTCCATAAGGAATATGCTTATTCTATTTGGTGATTTAACAATTGCAAGCGATTGCTACAAAACGACGCGCTTCTGGTAATCTTGCACTGTCCAGAGCGGGAGATAATTATGGTGACAATAACCGAATCGGCGCGAGAGTACCTGAAAGAGTTGCTTGAAAAGCAGACCGATGCGCTCGGTGTGCGAGTTTTTATTAACAACCCAGGCACTCCCCGTGCGGAAACATGCATTGCCTACTGTCGCGAAGGTGACATGCAGGAAAGCGACGTTTCCGAGGACTTCGATTTATTCACTGCATGGATCGAGGAGCGCAGTATTCCGTTCCTCGAGGATGCGGTGGTTGACTACGCAAAAGACCGGATGGGCGGCCAGCTTACGATCAAGGCGCCCAACGCAAAAATGCCCCGCGTTGATGCAGACAGCTCCATCGAAGACCGAATCAATTACGTTCTTTATAACGAGGTTAATCCATCGTTGGCAGCGCACGGCGGTGATGTGTCGTTGGTCGAGGTCACAGACGATCAGTTTGCTATCCTTCAGTTTGGTGGCGGCTGTCAGGGCTGTAGCGCTGTTAGCATCACGCTCAAGGATGGCGTTGAAAAAACGCTTATCGAGCAGATACCTGAGCT
>CBFHQN010000130.1:0-5611 GCA_965657765.1 Luminiphilus sp.
CGCCAAGACGCTTCATGAACGGCCCGCCCGGAGAGATTAGCGTCGGTTGCGCCTACGTGGCCTCACTGCGCTCGACTCGAACTCGGGAGTTCGAGCTCTCTAAATAACCCACAAAGCAAAACGCCCCCTTACGGAGGCGCTTTGAAATATGGCCCGCCCGGAGAGATTCGAACTCCCGACACCCAGGTTCGAAGCCTGGTGCTCTATCCAGCTGAGCTACGGGCGGAGCGGCTGTCACAATCGACAGGCGGCGCAGTCTATCATGACCTGCGGGAACTGCCAGTAGCGCAATGCACTTTAGTTAGTGATACACTCGCGCCCGCCTCAGGGGGGGGTCAACTATGAGTACCAATCGTAGCTACGTGTCAGCAACACTTACCGCAGATGAAAATAAAGCGGCAATCGAAGCGCACCTGCACGAAATCTTGGAGCGCTCACTCACTCCTATGGAACCTGGTCAAGCTAAGGTCTACATGGAACACACAGCGGTTCGCATGGCTGAGGAAGCGGGTGCAGGCGTTACAACCTTCCAGATGGTCGAGGTTAAGCACGCCAATACAGCTTACATGATTCGCCTTGCAGTACTCACAAACGGCAGTGCCATTGGGCTTGATCTGATGGATATGGAGAACGGACAGTTCTTTATCCCCGAAGTTTGTCCAGTTATCCCGCTTGAAACACCAACCGTAAATTGAGCACCCCAAAAACCGGATTCAATAGCCGCGAAATCCTAACTTTCGCCACCATTACAGGGCTCCTCGCCCTCATTCCCGTATCCACCGATTTATATCTTCCGGCCATCACTGACATGTCCACCGAATTGAGCGCTTCGGTGTCAGAAGGCCAATTGACACTGTCTATTTTCATGATCGGTGTCGCTATTGGACAGCTTTTCTTTGGTCCTCTCTCTGACAGCTTTGGCCGACTTCCTGTCGTGCGCGCTGGCTGCTTCGCATTTATCGCCTTTTCGTTTCTAAATTCGCTCGCGTGGAGTATCGAATCGATGTGGGTGGGTCGCATCTTTCAAGGTGCCGCTGCGGCGAGCGGTGCCGTAATCGCTCGCGCCATGATCCGCGATATCTACGAGGGCGATAGAGCGGCACAGATCATGGCCTTAACCAGCGCCTCGATGGCCTCTGTTCCACTGTTTGCGCCCACATTGGGCGCACTTATTACTGTCGAACTGGGGTGGCGGTTTACCTTTATTGCTCAGGCGATTTTTGCAGCCGCTGTGCTGCTTGGTCTGGCCTCGTTTCAGGAGACGGTAAAAAAAGCTGACGACTCAGCGCAAGCACAGCTCAGATTAAGCGATGTGTTTTCATCGTTTAGAAAATGCCTCACCAATCCTTTGTTCATTGGTTATCAGCTAAGCGGCACGTTCTCGTTCTGTGGCGTATTCGTTTACATCTCGACCGTAGCCTTCTTTCTTCGCGACGTATTCGATGTGTCGACAGAGTTCTTTGGTGTTGTATTTGCTATGACAGCGGCCGGTTTTATTGTTGGTAGCCTATCAAGTTCTCGACTGGTCCTGAGATGGGGCGCGGATAGAACCCTGCGGCGAGGCGCTTTCATTTGTGCTCTCTCCACAACGTCTGCACTGCTGACATTGATCAATCCCGAAGCCACTAAAGTGTTACTAGCGTCAATCTCAATCCTATTCTTCTTCGGTGTTGGACTAATTGCCCCGAATGCGTCTATGGGTGCGGTCTCGCTCTACCCCCACAAAGCAGGCGCTGCATCTGCGGTTTACGGAAGTGTTCATTCCGTGGCATCAGCAACCGTCGGTGCAATTGCCGGAGCAACCTACTCGGGCCGAATGTTAGAGCCAATCTCAATCATGTTTATCTGTTCGCTCGGCGCGTTGATAGGCATCGCTATTACACGTCGCCACAGAACTAGGCTCGTCTGAGCGGATAAATTAAACCCACGTGGGTATTTAGTGGCGATTGTCTGTGCTGGTACGATTTCGACTGAATTCGTTGGGGGACGAAAAATGCACGAACTCACCAGAGACATGGAAGTACTTCAACAAGCGATCGTGCGCTACAGCGTGGAGCGCGTCCGAATGGACCCTCCAGAGCTTGACTCACCGCGAACGCCCGAAGAACTGTGGGCCATGGCTGGCCAAACCATTACAGCAAAAGGTCTTGGCGGTCTCGAAGCGCTGCGCTTGTTCACAGATGTTTTAGCGCCTGCCTGTATATCAACCGACCACCCTAAATTTCTTGCCTTTGTTCCTGCGGCTCCCACCGAGGCCGCGACGCTTTTCGACTTAATCGTCGGTGCCTCAAGTATTTGCGGGACCAGTTGGCTCGAAAGCGCCGGCGCAACCTATGCTGAAAACCAAGCCCTAAAGTGGATTGCAGACCTCGCAGGGTTTGGCCCTGAGGCAGGTGGCACCTTTGTCAGCGGCGGCACAGCCGGTAACCTTTCAGCGCTTGTTGCGGCGCGACACAATTGGCGCCGCGGCAACGAGAGTCGCAGTGCACTTCGAGGCCTCGTCATTTCCTCTAAAGGCGCGCACGCCTCAATCAAGCAGGCGACCTATGTGATGGATGTGGATTTGCTTGAAGTCGGCGGAGATCGCCTTACAAGAGGGCAAGTTGCAGAGGCGATTGCAGGTCTTAACACCATTGATCGAGAGCGGCTTTTCGCCGTTGCCTGTACAGCGGGCACCACTAATTTGGGCATCATCGACGATCTCTCGGGCATCGGTGCGATTTCAAAAGAACAAAACGTTTGGATGCATGTTGATGGCGCCTATGGTGGTGCTGGTCTCGCCGCACCAAGCGTGCGCGATCAGTTCTCAGGTATCGAGCTGGCAGACAGTTTTATTGTCGATCCGCACAAATGGCTATTCGCACCCTTCGATTGCTGCGCACTGATCTATCAAAATCCGCAGCTCGCGCGTGAGGCTCACCAACAGCAAGGGGCTTATCTAGAAGTTGTCTATGATGGCGTCTGGAATTCCTCAGATTATGCGCATCATTTATCGCGCCGTGCTCGAGGCCTGCCATTGTGGTTCAGTCTCGCAACACACGGCACGCAGGCATACGAAGAGGCCGTTGAGCAGACCTTGATGGTTGCTCGCGAGGCCGCTACGCGGATTAAAAATCACCCGGATCTCGAACTCGTAACGGATCAGAGCTTGTCGATCTGTGTGTTTAGACGTCGAGGGTGGAACGCAGATGACTACAAGCGATGGAGCGATCAACAGCTCGAGCAAGGTGAATCCTTCGTCACGCCAACAAAATACAAGGACGAGACCGTATTGCGCTTCTGTATTGTCAATCCCAGAACAACGGTGACCCATATTGAGGAAATTTTGGCGAGCCTGTAGCGTTGCGCTATGACCGATCTCTCACGTCCACAACTCTCGAATCCGCGTTGGGAGCAACTGCTTCGCTACCGATACATCGAACTCATCGCCTTGTGGGAGGGACGACTAACAACACGTCAGCTTTGCGAGACGTTTGGCATTGGTCGGCAGCAAGCGAATAAAGACTTAACCAGCTATCGGCGGGGACTTGCGCGAGGGGATCTGGTTTATGACGCAGTTGCAAAATACTACTCTCCTTCTGAGGACTTCGCGCCAACTTTGACGCAGGGGCTTGCGTCCGAGTATTTGCAAATGGCGGCCCAGCAAAGCGATGTTCAACAGATACTTGGGGACCTACCGGTTGCCAGTGCTAACGTCGAAGTCATCGCTGCGCCACTGCGTGAGGTGCCGGCAAGTCTGCTTCGCCCGATTATTCGCGCAATGTCTGAGTCTCGAAGAATTGACGTGGACTACGTCTCGCTCAACAACCCTGACCGAGAAGGACGAATCATTGTCCCTCATACACTGGTGTGGACGGGCTATCGGTGGCACGTTCGCGCCTGGTGCGAGAAAAACCGAGATTTCCGTGATTTCGTGCTGAGCCGATTCAGAGGTGACGCTGATTTAATGGGCGAAAGTGATCACCGAGAGGCTGACGATCAAGCATGGCACACCCAAGTCACTCTTAAAATTACGCCTGACAATCGACTCACTCCGGACCAGCAAGAGGTCACGGCTCACGACTACGGCATGACAAATGGCCAACTCAACCTGCCTGTTCGGGCAAAGCTAGCGCCCTACTTGCTGCAACTTCTAAACCTCCATGTCGGCAAACAACTAGAAGATCCGCGCGCTCAGCAAATCGTGCTGGCAAATTACGATGAGATAAGCCCTTGGCTTATTTGACCCAGTCACCACAGCATGCTGTATTGTGAACTGGCTCACGCATCGTAAAAGACGTCATTTGTTCACTGAGCTTAGTTGCTACTATGGGCAGGGGTATGGACGAAAGTAATCGCAAAATGAATGCAGCAGGCAACATTCAAGCAGAAAATCCAAGCAGCGTTGCAGAGCGGCGCATGCGTATGCCCCCCATTCCTGATGACTTCTCTAGTCTGATCACACATGAGCAGCGCATTGCGCTTAATCAGAAGCAGCAGTTTGGCTGGTTTGTGAAGTTTGTTCGTAGGCCGCTGTTTCAACCTATCGAGGTAGTGCTGTCGAACCCAGACGGCAGTGAGTTCTTAGTGCTCGAGACCGACGGTATCACCCGACCGTTCTTCAACGTTCGTACTGACGATTTACGCTGATTTACGCCTTTTTCTGATGCCCCTTTTTGCGACGCATTGAGGGCTTACGAATGTTTGATTGCGGCATCCTAGGCAGCTTGCCTGTCTCGAAATAGCGGTGAATCGACTCCTGCGACCTCACGGAGGTAGCCCTTCCCTCGGAGGACACCATTTCATTGCCCTGGCTTGCGTCGATTACCCGAGCTTTAACGTTGTCGTTCCATTGCTGGTCGAGCACATCCTGAAGCGTTTTCTGTGCTTTGGGGTCATGGACCGGGCAAAGCACCTCAACACGATAATCGATGTTGCGGGTCATAAGGTCAGCTGAACCAATGTAGTACTTAGGCTCGCCTCGGTTATAGGCGACGTAGACCCTGGGATGCTCCAGATAGCGATCGATGATGCTGATAGCACGAATATTCTCAGAGATACCCGCAACACCGGGAAGTAACGAGCACATGCCTCTGATAATGAGTTTCACCTCAACACCCGCCTGGCTCGCCTCGTATAGCTTAAGCGTGAGTTGACGATCGACAAGATTATTGCACTTCAGAAACAATTCAGCTCTGAAACCATTGCGCGCGTTATCAATTTCGCTGTCTATGAGCGCGACCAAACCATCGCGTGAGGTATGTGGCGATACCAACAGCTGCTGATAATCCGGTCGCTGGTAATTATATTTCAGAAAATCAAACACCTTATTAATGTCTTCACCGATTACAGGGTCTGCAGTCAACAAGGTAAAGTCGGTGTAAAGCCTCGCGGTCTTCTCGTTAAAGTTACCCGTACCCACGTGGCTGTACCTTACAAGCTTTCCTTCCTCCAGGCGCTCGATAAGGAATAGCTTACTGTGCACTTTGAGACCCGGAATACCGAAGATCACCTCGATGCCCGCCTCAGTGAGCCGCTCCGACCATGCGATATTCGCCTGCTCGTCGAATCGCGCAGCGAGCTCCACCACAACACGCACACGTTTGCCGTTGTATTGCGCGTTAATCAACGC
>CBFHQN010000131.1:0-5603 GCA_965657765.1 Luminiphilus sp.
TCCTTAGGAGCTGCCGAAGGCGATCAGATGTATGCGCTGTTGGGTATTTGGCAGTCAGGTTGGGTGCCAGTCATCGGATCAATCGACAAGCAGGCCGATGATGTGGAGACCGATCGCTTGAGTTTCGCGCTGAGAGATGTCGAGACGGCGGACTGCCCCTATGCGCTCGTAAACAGTAAAGGCTTCGGTGGAAATAACGCTACGGCAACGGTGTTAAGTCCTGAAGTTTCTAGGGCCTTGCTTGAAAAACGTCATTCCGCGGGCGCGATTTCCAATTGGCAGCACACTAACGAAGTCGTTGAGCGAAGCCGCAACGATATCGAAAGCGCGCGTCTGTGCGGCGATTGGCAGCCGATGTATCGGTTTAATGACGGTGTACTATCTGATGAGGATATTCGTGTAGCGTCAGGTCAGCTCGTGATCGGTGATCTCACGATCGATACAAACGAGCGCGTTGTCTCTGACGATTGGACTATCAAGAGCTGAGCGGGTCGGGCGATTGCCACGGTCGTTGAGGCCAGCAAATAACCTTGCTGATGCGCTACTTGCTGCTGGGATAATAAAGGCCATGTGTAGCCTCCACATTACTGCGTGCCATAAAACAGGCACGGTATGCCAGCAGGTGCCGTCGTCTCAATACAGCTAAAACACAGCCCCTAGAAAATTTTCCGCTTAAATCAAAGCAAGACGGTTGGTAAGCTTACTAAATGAAAAATCATGATGTTTTAACCATGCTCACCGAGCGCGTTTCGCACGGTAGCTTAGAGGCTCCCGGCCCTCGTTCTGATGAGGTCGAGCTTATTACTCGCGCGGCGCTTCGTGCGCCTGACCACGCGTTGCTGAGGCCTTGGCGCTTTGTTGTCGTTGAGGGCGATCGTCGTGATGCGCTCGGTACCGTCCTTCACGAGAGCTTGCGCTTGCGAGGTGTGACTGACGAGGCACAGTTGGCAAAGGCTCTTAAGGCGCCATTGCGGGCGCCGTTGGTGATTGCGGTGATGTTGAACTACAACGTTCATCCCAAAGTCGATCGTACCGAGCAAGTCGGTTCTGCAGCAGCTGCAACCTATGCCATGTCTCTGGCCGCAAACGCGCTGGGTTACGGAGCGATGTGGCGAACGGGGCAATACGCTACGGATCCACACGTTGTCGATGCGCTGGGTGGCAATGCGCAGGACGAAGTTATTGGCTTCCTCTACGTCGGTACTCGACAAGGACCATCAAAAAATCTTCCGGAGCTTGACCCTGGCGATTTCCTGACGCACTTTTAGCGCTCCTTGGGGGAGTGTTACATGCGGTTTTTTCGGTCCGTCGTAAATCAATTCGTATTTGCAGGCGTCGCTTTATTTATTCTAAACCTTTGGCTCTTTCCCGAGCCAAATCCACAGTTGGGTCCGCCAAACCCAGAGCGGGTTCAGCTACAGGCTGAAGCACTGCAGCAGTTGCAGCAAACTCAGCTCACAGAGCAACAAATTGAAAGGATTAAAAAGCGGGAGCTTCGCGAAGAGCTCCTTTTTATTGAGGCGGTTGAGCGTGGTGTGATTGACCAGGATTTGGTGGTCCAGCGCCGCTTGATTCGCAATATGCGGTTTATGAGCCCAGACCGCGATGCAACGGACGAGGCGCTCTTGTCAGAGGCTTGGGAACTCCGATTGCATCTCGCGGATGAGGTTGTCCGTCGTCGAACGGTTCAGGTCATGGAGACGCTCATCGTAGCTACCCAGTCTCCCTATACACCAACAGATGCTGAGCTTCTCGATGAGTACAACACTCGACTTTCTGAATTTGAGGAGCCCACGCGTCTGAGTTTCGCGCATGTTTTTCTTCGCCCTGATTCGACCGGTAAGCGCGCAGCAACACTTGCCAAAGCGATAAGGGCTGGGGCGACTCCCGATGAGGCTCGCGCCAGTAGCGATGTTTTCCTGGCGGGTTATCGGTTCCACAATGCAAGCCTGCTCGATGTCTCTCGGCAGTTTGGTGATCAGTTCGCCATTGAGCTCTCCGCGAAACTCAGCGATGAAAATAATACTGAAGGCGCTTGGATAGGGCCGCTAACGTCAATCTTTGGGCAACACTGGGTATGGTTGGAGAGTCGAACGCCGGGCAGGACAAAAACGCTTAACGAGGTGTCTGTTGACCTTGTCCGCGATTTGAGACGAGCCGCAGAGGATGCCGCCATTGAAAAGTGGGTTGATGCACGACTCGCCAGTTACGAGGTGATTCTATGAGCCGTCTGATCACTGTTTTGTTGATGATGTTGATGCCGCTCGCGGCACAAGCGCATCGATTCGCGCCTTCTGCACTCGATGTGCGAGCGCTCTCTAATGGCGACATATCGGTGGTGTGGAAAACGCCTGCGCAAGCGACATCAAATATTCCGATGCTACCTGTGCTACCCCCAGACTGCTCGATCTTTTCTCAGACGCCATGGTTTCCCGAGGGTACAGGCAAAGTCCTCCGTCAGCAGTGGCAATGTGAGAGCGAATCACTGGAGGGCTTGGCGTTAAGCGTATCGGGGCTTTCAGAAAATCAGTCATCCGCGGTGGTGTCTGTTAGACCTCAACCAGAGGTGTTTTTTCAGGAAGTATTGACTGTTTCAGAGCCCGTATTTGTTGTTCCAGCGCAGCGCACCTTGTTGGAAACGGCAGGGCACTATCTGTGGCTGGGTGCTGAGCACATAGCCATTGGTATTGATCATTTGTTCTTTGTCGCGGGTTTATTGCTTTTGGTGAGCTGGGGGCGGCGCTTGGTTTACACCATCACTGCGTTCACCGTGGGCCATAGTATTACCTTGGCACTGGTTTCATTGGGGATCGTTACGAATCCCGAGGCCTTAATCGAATGGTTAATTGCAGTCTCTATTTGGGCACTGGCGTACGAGCTCTCTACCCCCGAGAATAAAAGTCGACTCTGGGAGCGTCCCTGGTATTTGGCTGGCGCGTTCGGTTTGCTTCACGGTATGGGATTTGCGGGAGCACTGGCCGAGACAGGTCTGCCTCAGGTCTATTTACCGACGGCGCTGTTGTTCTTTAATGTGGGTATCGAGGTAGGGCAGCTGATTTTCGTCGCGCTGCTAACGCTGTTCGGTGTCGTAATCTCGCGTGTGAGCTCAGCACCGTGGTTAAAGCTGGCCCCGGTTTATGTCCTAGGAGCCGTTTCTACCTTTTGGGTGCTCGAGCGGACAGGTGCGCTATTCGCGTAGTAGCGTTACCCCTTTTGTTTAGTCGGGGTCACCAGGCCAGTTTTTCATTGGCATGAGTGGATGCAGTGCGAGTGCAACGCCTTCACGGATGTGAGTCTCGTTACCGAGAATCTCTCGGCGACGCACAAAGCCGGTGCCGCTGCGGGTATCCACAGCCTCGTTGAGTGCTATGCCGCCTTCCCCAACAAACATACGCTCGAGATTGCTGTTGAAGATAGAAATGCGAACGGTGGTGGCCGCCACGGGTACGCTCCAATTAAAGTTCACCGAGACACCTTGTCCGCCACCTTGCGTTGGTGGTTTACGCGTCACACCGTCCCAGCGCGCGACGCGATTGACGCCCTGAGCAAAGTAAACATCCTTCTCTAGCAAGTCCGTAAATACCAGTGCGTCAATGCTGGAGGATTCCATCATCTGATCTTTAATCGTATTAATGATGCGGGAAAATGTGCGGCTGTTTACCCGGCCCGTTGTTGGGTCCACGGGGTCTCCATGCATTGAAACTGCATTTCGCCATCGCTGTGTAAACTCGCGAGGGGAAACAACTTCCCAACCATTGCGCTGTAGGGCCTCTGCGATGATGGCGTCAACATCGCCCTCTCGCTTCTGTAGATATTTGCGCGAGGGAGAACCCAGGTTTACATCAGCTATCACGACGCGCTTTACATTCGCTGCCTGGATAGCGTCAGCATCGATAGCGTTTTTGGGTGTCGTTGGATTGAAGCCACTGCCACTCACATTGCCGCCGGAAGCGCAGGCGTTGAGTAGGGCAGCACAAATCGCTAGTGTTGCTACGCGCAGCGCTTTCTTGGCTGATCTTCCGTTTGACATAATTCCCCCTGTCACTGTCGATTGAAAAACCCTGCGCGATGCTAACAAAGGAGGCCTTGAAGTGGCAGAGAATTTACATGTAAAGGTTTCAGGAGAGGGAGCTTCGAATCTCGTGCTTTTGCACGGCTTATTCGGCTCGGCAAATAACTTGGGGCAGTTAGCGCGTGCATTTAAAGATGATTGCCGTGTATTCAGTGTGGATTTGCCAGATCATGGGAGGTCGCCCTGGCTTTCTTCCGCGTCGATAGCGGCCTTCGCAGAAACTGTGGGTACGTGGCTACTCGATAATGACGTAGAGCAGTGCAAAGTCATCGGGCATTCCCTCGGTGGAAAGGTTGCGATGCAATTGGCGCTGGATTATCCATCGTTGGTGGAGCGTTTGGTTGTACTTGATATCGCACCTGTGTCTTACACGAGTCGTCATGACAACGTATTTAAGGCGCTCAGAGCTGTACTGGTCGAGAAGGTTTCGTCACGAGGGGAGGCAAAGGCGGTCATGGTACCCCTTTTAGACGAGCCTCGAGTCGCGGACTTCTTACTTGCCAGTGCGCGGGTAGGAGACGACGGGACCATTGAGTGGCGGTTTAATTTGGAAGGCTTGCAGTCGAGTTACTCCAAGATCTTGGGGGCAATATCACCGAAGAAAACAGCTCAGGGTGTATTTAATGGACCTATGTTGGTGTTGCGAGGAGAGCTGTCCGATTATGTCTTTGAGGACAGTGGAGCCGAGTTTTCTACGCTTTTTTCCCAGGTTGACGTGGTAACTGTAAGCGGGGCTGGACATTGGTTGCACCAAGAAGAGGCAGAGGTTGTCGAGAAAGCGGTGCGCCAGTTTTTTGACGCCGCAAAATAGACCTCGGGCACGTCATTTCTGTCCACACAACCTGTGGATAATTTAGTGGGTAATTTGTTTGTGCCGTCACCAAACGGTGTAACTTCGTTGCCATAAACAAAATGGTTAATTTTTAACCAATAGAATATTTTTCAATAAAATCAATAACTTGAGATGGTTTCTTTAAGCTAAATTGCGACTGTGAAGACTAAGTTAGTCAAAGTGGGCTTAGTGGGCTCAGATGTGAATAAGATTTTTTATGAGTCAATAGTTTTTTTGAAAAAAAGAAAAGAAAAAAGAGAAAAAATTTTAAGCGTGGGCTAGATAGGACGGAAAATTACTGTTAGGAGCGCCGCTCAAATCCCTCTGTAAACGCAGCCAAAATCGCAGGTTTCGCGGATCTCGACGTAGTCCAGTTCAGGGAGTCGAGGCTTGAGTCGAGACCAGATCCACTGTGCCAAATTCTCACTCGTTGGGTTTTCCAAACCCGCAACCTCGTTAAGGTAGTGATGGTCTAGCTGATCGTAAAGAGGCCCGAAAGCTTCCTGTATATCCTCGAAATCAAAAACCCAACCGGTATCTGGATTTACCTCACCGGCGATGCCAAGACGGACGAAGTATGAGTGTCCGTGTAAGCGGGCGCATTTATGTCCCTCAGGCACCATTGGAAGCCTATGCGCGGCTTCGAATCGAAAGTCTGCGTACAATTCCACGTTGTTACCTGCGCTGCCCCATTTCAAT
>CBFHQN010000132.1:0-5567 GCA_965657765.1 Luminiphilus sp.
CGTCACGAGCGACAAGCGACGCGCTGATCTCTCGATCTGGTGCTTTGCGTAGTCGATCGCTGGCTGCTTGCTTGGTGATTCTCATGTGACAACTCGAGCGGGCTGATGAATCAAGTGCTGCTTTAGCGAGTACCCGAGCCACTTGTAAATGTCTGTTAGCTGGCTTAGCTCTTCGATGTGTGCACTCAGAGACGCTCTAGGCGTCTCTAGGAGCGATTCAAGCAAGGTGTAACGGCGTGTACTACTCGAAGAGGAAACCCGCACCAGAGCGCTGGTGAACCGTTCTAGGCGTGATCTGGGTACGGCGAGCGTGGCGTGAATGTGCGGCTGCAAGAGCTTCGAGTGATCGCGCTTGGATAAGTGCTCGATCGCATAAAGGTGCTGGAGCTTGTAGTCAGGATGCTTGTTGCTGTTATCGAGCAGACGGTTGAGGCGATAGACGAGACTCTTGAAATGCCCCGTGAGTACGCGCTCTCGCTCATCAATGCTGAGGAAGTCGTAGTCTCTTCGATGTGAGTTTAGCGTAAGAGAGTAGAAGGCGTAGTCGTTGGGTGAACGAAAGTGCTTAAAAGCTTTTTCGCCAACGCGCTGCTCTCGATCGAGCGATAACTGAAATAGCTGATGTGCTTTCTGTGCTGTTTGCGTATTCATGTGCTGTTTCTCTAGTGGATTCGTTAGTGCTGTGTTCGGGTCGATGAGCTTTCTTTGGGCAAAGCTGTGCTCATATCACTGATAAAGATCGTGATAGCTCAGTCAGATCAGGCAGCAATGCTGACGCGCAATCTTTGTCTCGAAGAAACTATGCGGCTCTGTCTTACAGGTATTTATACGAGCGAGGGATTTTTCTGCGCCGAAAAGCATTGAAAATAATGGAGATTTTCTGAATATTGAAAGAAAAGCCTAATACAGCGCCGTCTAGAAGAGATAAGTACAGTCTATTTTTTGCGCTTTTCTTTATTTTGAACTGCCGTATCTGGAAAAAAGAACCATCTTGACGGGCGGTTAGGTTATCCGCCTCTTAGCTTTGTCCTACTCCGCCGGCGACGACCAAACTTTACCAGCTAAAGCCATTTTTAGATTAAAAAGAAGCAGCTCTTACGATAGCAAGCACCTCGTTAGCCATTCCGTTAGCCGACGAAATCATCTCCGCCGCTGAAGCCTGAAGTATCTGGCTCTTAGCTAATCTTTGAGATTCGAACGCGTAATCCGCGTCCCTTAATAGACTCAACGCCTGTTTGTGAGCGATAACACTCCCATCATAAAGCGAGCGGACTGTCTCGAGGCGGTTCATAACTGCACCGATTAAGCCGCGCTCCTTGCCTACTAAGTCTAGTGATCTATCGATTTGGGCGGTCGAAGGCATTGATGTTAGGTCAAACTGGTTTGAGTGTGCAGCGCTTGAAACTGAAAGCGCCTTTGACTGAGAGGCGATTTCCTTCATCAGCTCCAACCCTGAAAGGATTTGGTCCAAGGATGCATGGTCGTTCGTTGTAGCCCTAGTTTGGATAACGGTCGAGATGTTCTCCGCAAGTGACCGCTCAGCATTGATTGCGCCTTGAAGCGTGCTGACGTCAGCTAAATAACCGCCTGCGAATAGCCCCCTTGTCGTCGTCGCGTTCGCTATCTGTGTACCGTCGCTGGCTGCGGTAACAAGAGAAACAGAAAAGTCAGCTCCAGCCCCTTTCGCTGTGCCCTCTACCGTCAGCACATTGGGTGCGGTAAGGCGAATCGAAACCTCCCCAGCCAGGGGGTCGGTGTAGAGCAGAATCTTTTCAGATTCGCCGAACCAAGAGCTTTGATCTGGAGAGAGCGGCTGCTCAATGTCTTCGGAGGAACCGTGAAGCCTCAACCCAGTAATTTTATCGTTTCCGAAGCTGTTAACCTTTGTGACATCAAAGGAGAAATAAACGGGTTTATCGACAGAAGAATTGACAGCAAGAGTGACCGTGTCCCCAAGCTGGTAGTTGTTTTGTCCCCATAGGGGAACCACATGGGCATTAGCGGAAGTCTGTGTTGCAGCGAAAACGCTGATGGCTTGAGGAGCTAAGGAGGGATCGATGGCTGAAACTGGTGCAATGTTCGGGTCTGCTGTCGCTATAGCCTGAATCTCCGAGGCGATCTGAGAGTACTCTTGATCCAAAAGGGCTCTAGCCGATTCGAGATCCTTAATCGTTGTGATTGCGACTCTCGACTCTTGAGATAGATCTAGCGCCGCAGAGTAGCGTTCAACCGGTGAATTAAAGCCATTGTCCGATAGGACATTCAGCCTCGAACCACTGATTCCCGCGTAAAGAAGCCTTCCTCCTATGTCAAACGTGTGTGAGGAGTGGCTAAGATCCTGCTTTATTGAAAACGCTGTCGCGCCGGCGTCATCGTCTGAGTAGTCTGCAACCACTAGGATTTCGTTCTCGCCGTCACTTCTCTCTACTATTTCTAGCTCCCTTATTAGCTCGACTCCCGTCGCTAAGACTTTTTTATCCTCGATGCCAGTACCGTCTGGGTTGATCTTTGCAATGAGTAAGTTCCCTGAATTCAATTCAACCCAGGCAGCATATGGTATTGATCCCACGCTGATTAAATGGGGCGTTCTAACTGAATTAACGGCTGAAGAGGAAAGCGTTAACGTTGATTGCTTGTTGGATGTTCCTGTGTCGAATATCTCATAGCTAAGCTTGTGCCCAGGCTGTGACTGGTCAAGAACAAGGGACCCGACCTCGGAAGCACTTTTCTCAATAATTTCTGTGTACTGAACTCTATTTGCAGTATCTGATATCGAAAAAATCGGGCTTTCTGCCTGATAATTTGAGTCAAAGCGTTGTCCGAAGCTTCCGTTAGCGGGAAGTGCGGGGTGATTATTCGAATTGGTCCAAGTATGAATAAATCCACCACTTTCCGTCGCGATAATTCGGCTGTCGATATAATCCAATCCTGTCCCAGCTGGGTTTATGGTTGCTGAATGGACGGTCACTAAATCAGGATTAACGATAACCAGCTCCGAGTCGCGGCGAGCGGTCGATCGATTAAACTTCGTATAGATCAGGGCGGTATTGCCGTCAGCAAGCTTTGTCAGCCTTGGAACATTAAGCTCTCCACTGTTGTCGATTTCTATAGCAGCAGATAGCGAAGCCCCAGATGATGAAAAGTCTTGCATGAAAATAGAGCCAGAACCTCCGCCTGGCGGAATCGTCTGCCAGGCGACTCGCAGACCACCGCCGTCTAGCGCAATTGCGGTTGCCCTCAAATTTGGGACAGGGATAGATAAGTTCTGTGTGACTTCATCGCTGACCGACCGAAAAACTGATGAAGGCTGCTTCACGAGCTGCTGATTAGGAAATGTTGTGAGCTCCGCTATCGACTTAGGGAGGATGCTGGTGATGGCGTCGAGGGCGTTTAGCCTGATTGAGATGTCATTGCTGGGTTGTCCAGGCGGACCTAGGTTAACCGTCTTCTCCCCGGACGTTTCGGAAAAGATAGGAGCACCGCCCCAAGATGTTTCCGTGATTACTGCACTAACGTGAGAGGTTATTGCTGATGCTTCGTCCAAAATTGAATTTCGGTCTCGATCGTTATACGTCGCATTTTGGTAGGCGAGACCGAGTTCGCGCAGACGCTGAATCGCGGTTTCTACCTCAGAAAGGGCTGCATCAGCGACGCCAAGCAAGTCTGAGAGGCTGGCAGCGTTTCGAGAAGCCTGCTCAAATTCTGTGATACCTACGGCGAGACGAGCACTAATCGAGATGTTAGCGGCGTCGTCACTTGCTTTGTTGAGGCGCTGCCCGCTCGAGAGTCTCTCGATAGCGGTCTTACTCGATTGAGTATGGTTTTCCAGCCTCGCCGATGCTTCATGAGCTGTATTAGCAAAACTACTGAGTGTGAGCGTCATCCGCAGGCTCCCTTCATTTGCCGCATTGCTCTAAGATCGTCAGAAAGATTCTTTTCTTTAAAGATTGGGTAGTTTTAGTGGCTCTGATGCCAGCTGCCCTTATCGGATGTCCGTTAACTTTCCCTGCAGACTCAATTGGCTAAACGATTGAGACACCCTCACTTGAGACAGAAGAAGCCCTTTTTTGTGTCTCAAAAGAATAGGTGGTTGAAATACGAGACGGCTCCCTCTAGTGTCTGGATTCAAATGAGACATTACGGAGTCGCTATGCGATACGGCTACGCAAGGGTTTCAACTAAAGAGCAGGATCTCTCCGTGCAGATCGAAGCGCTCAAGGCTTATGGCGTTTCTGAGGACTGCATTCGAAGCGAGAAGGTTTCAGGCACATCGACTCGAGGGCGCGATGAGCTCAACACCCTTCTCACATTTCTTCGAGAAGGCGACGAGCTGGTGATCACTCGAATAGATCGCCTTGCTCGGTCGATGATGGATCTTCAGCAGATCGCTGCGACGCTCAAAGCAAAGGGCGTGAGTCTGAAGGCGACCGAGCAAGCAGTAGATACCTCGTCCAGTGCAGGTAAGGCTTTCTTCGACATGCTTGGGGTCTTCGCAGAGTTCGAGACGAACCTTCGGCGAGAGCGTCAGATGGAAGGCATTGCGCGTGCTAAGGCTGAGGGTAAGTATCGAGGCAGGAAGCGCTCGATCGATGCAGAGAAAGTAAAGCAGCTTCGTGATGAAGGTATGGGCGCGACTGAGATCGCTAAGGTCCTGGGGATTGGGCGGGCTAGCGTCTATCGTGTCCTTGAGTAGTCCGTTTTTTGGTCACCGCGGGTCGCGTCGCAAAGCAGGGGTGTGCACTAGAAAAGGGAGGTACTGATGACGATGACTTCCTTCAAAGAATGGACCGTTGACTTTGGTGGGCGGGTCATAAAAGTGACCAACTCCTTCGACGCGGAAATGAGCACATCTGCTGACTTGTACCTCGACGAAGTTCACTTGGACCAATGCACAAAGAAAGTGGCGAATCCGCACAAGCCGGTTCTCTCGAAAGTCAAAGTTGCAGAGGGTATTGATTCAATCGAGGTGTACGCATCTGGGGTTTTGAAGCCGAAAGTATCGATTTTGGTGAACGGTGAAGTCGTACTTGCAGACAAACTTAGCTGGCTGGACCGGTTCGCGAATAGCTTCTTCCCAAAGAGGTGAAGCATCGGAACTAGTGCAAAGTTCGTACAGGCAGGTTGAGGAAAATGAAGGTAGGACGAAATATTGGTATTCAGGGTTGCTGAGCGTTCAATTCTATTGTGCAAACTAGATACAAAGAAAATAAAAAATATATAAAAAACAGTCAGTTAAAAAAATGTTTCTACTGAGTGGGAATAAGCCTTAGCCCTCGGGCAAGGCAAACAGCTCTTCCACCGCACACCCTAGGGTCCTGGCGATTTTGAGAGCGAGGACCGTGGAGGGGATGTAGACCCCGTTCTCAATGGCATTGATGCTTTTGCGCGATACGTCTGCGGCTTCCGACAGCGCTTGCTGGGTGAGGCCGGCGGCCCTTCGCCGTGCCTCCAGGGTGTTTAAGAGCTTCGCATGGTGCCGTCCCAAGGCTACGGCTCCTCGTAGCGTTCCACGGCGCTGGTAAGTTCCGCGCCGGTGTTGGGGAAGAGGGTGCCGGCGACGAAGGTGC
>CBFHQN010000133.1:0-5551 GCA_965657765.1 Luminiphilus sp.
GGCGGATTCCCGTTACTCTCGTGAGTTGCAAGGAGAGCAGTGAAATGCTCGTAAAGTCGATATACCAGATTGCGAAAGACGCCAATTTCCATCCGGCCGTTGTGTCTGCAAATTTCGCAGTTGTTGGTGGAGAAATTTTCGACGGGGAGCGATTTAACATGCCTGCAATTGAACGCCGCGCCCTATCCGATACCAGAGTTGACCATTTCATTTATGTCGTGCAAGAGCAGGATTCGAAACGTTTATACCCCGTTGACCGCGCGGACATCGTCTTGCAAATGGATCAGGCTGCTGACAACGTCGCTGCTGGGAGCAGCACCTTAAGTATCCCGAAACACATACTGTGGATGTGTACTCCGCAAACAAAAGTCATCGGGTCAAATGACCCCAACCAAGATGCAGCAACGACTCAAAAATCGTTGTTGCGCGCCTACAAAAACTTACTAGCGTCGTCCTAGAGAGAAGTTTTCCCCGCACTCGCCAATAGTACGGTGTTCGCATCGAATAGGTCGGTACGCTTGGGCGCGCTGATGATCAAAATTCAAGGACATGCTCTTAAGTCATTTTCGGGCCACTTTTTGTTCGCTTGTTGTTGCGAGCGGCGAAAGTCGTCCCCAGAATATCGGCCTCTGGTGAGGTGCCCCTTATGATCAGTTTTTTACAAGCGCAGGAAAACCTTAGAAGCTTGTGCGCCTTATGGATCGCACAGAACGATTTGAGAGTCGAGAGTGTTAATTTGTCCGAAGCGCAGGGGCGCTTTCTTGCGAGTCCGGTTATTGCCGCTCTGGACCTTCCTCGTGAAAACGTATCTGCAATGGATGGTTACGCAGTATCGCCGCTCAACCCAGAGGGGATGAAAAAAGGAGAGGATTACACACTGATTGGCGAATCTCGCGCAGGAGAGCCTTATTCAGGGCCGGCACTGCGTGAGGGCGAGTGCGTACGAATATTTACTGGTGCTGTGGTACCCAGCTCAGCCTACACCGTAGTTATTCAAGAAGACGTTTCAGTCCCATCTGTTAAGACGGTTGTTATCAACGAAACTGTGCGCATTGGTGCCAATATACGTTTGAAGGGAGAGGAGATCGCCGCGGGGACAGAGATCGTCTCTGCTGGGCAGCAATTGACACCCAATATGGTCCCTCTATTGGCAAGTCAGGGTGTTGGCGAAGTTGAAGTGCTAAGGAAGCTTCGAGTGGCCTTTTTCGCGACCGGTGACGAGCTCAAAGTACCGGGTGAAACGTTGAATATTGGTGATATCTACGAAAGCAATCTCGCGTCTATCCAAGCCGTGTTAGGAGCTTTTCGTCTCGATTTACAGAATTTAGGTGTGGTAAAGGATACCCCCGAAGCAATCTCTGCTTGTCTTGCGCGCGCCGCAGAAACTGCGGATGTTGTGATCAGTAGTGGCGGTGTGTCCGTGGGCGATTATGACTTTGTTCGTAAGTGTGTGGAGTCCATGGGTGAGGTGACCGATTACAAAGTCGCCATGAAGCCAGGCAAGCCAGTGTGTTTCGGTCACATAAGTCGTGTGGATAAAAGTCACGCGCTCTTTTTAGGTTTGCCAGGGAATGCAGTTTCCTCATTTGTTGTATTGACAGAGCTCTACCTACCCGCGCTGCGATACTTGATGAATGGACGCACTGTCGTACCGAACCAGCAAATTACCGCGATACTAAAGGAGAATATTAAGCGAAGAGCAGGTCGGTTAGAGTTTCAACGGGGGCTGCTCAGTAGGGAAATAAGCACATCAGGAAAGTCGATTTGGCGTGTGTCAGCGTTCGGCGGACAGGACTCTCATCGCGTGCTCGGTTTGGCGCGTGCCAATTGCACCATTCAAATCCCAGCAGAGGTGGCTGAAATTGCCGCTGGGACAGAAGTGACCGTCTCTCTATTTCCCTGGTTTGAGTCGCCTGACCGAGGTTGACTTACAGAGCATGTCGAACCCCAATCTAAAGGCAGCAGTTATTCTATGTGGTGGTAAAAGCCGTCGTATGGGTATGGATAAAGCACTGATTGATTTTGATGGCACCCCACTCTTGAGGCGACATGTAGAGGCGATTCGCGGTCTGAATCAAGATATGCCCATTTACATTTCAGCGGGTGTAAGACGCTACGAGATACTTGACGACTTCGATGTCACCTACGCGCCAGACGTTGTCGTCGAAGCCGGACCTTTGTCGGGATTAGCTGGGGCACTGCATGCTGTTCAGCACATGCATGGCACTGACGGTCATGTCTTTTCGATGCCCGTCGATACATTGGTCCCACCCGAGGTGCTTCTGGAAAAGTTTACGAGGGCTCGACTTGGTACCTCGGGCGCTGCGCTCATCAAAGGCGAGCGTCTCCATCCAGTGCATGGGCTTTTTCCGGTTTCTGCCGCGGAACCCTTACAGGAGTTCGTCCAATCAGGTGGGCGTGCCGTCATGGCGTTCTTAGAGATGCTCGAAATTGAAGAAGTCTTTATAGGTGAAGCGTGGGAGTCATGTCTGAACTTCAACAACTCCGAGGATTTTGTGGCTGCTCGCGACGCCTTAACGCAGATCACATCATTCAAAAAGTAGGTCTGGTCCGCGCCTCCGGTAGGCGGACCAATAAAACCCCTTGATAAGCTATCGCTCTAATAAAAAGCATCTAAAACACTTATAGTGGCTGAAGGCCATGCTTGAGATGAGAAGGTGGGGGAAATAAATAATGGATCGTCGGCATTTTATATCGGCTTTGGGGGGCGGTTTGGTATTTGCCAATGCGATCCCTTCGCTTGCGCAATACGTTATTCCCGATGGACAGGTACGACTGGTTTTCAACGAGAATCCTTACGGGCCCAGTCCCAAAGCGCTTGCGGCAGTAAAGGATGTTCTTTCTTTGAGTGCTTACTATCCCGACTCGCCGACGGACTATCCGATTAGAGACAATTTATTTGATGCAATCTCGAGCAAACATCAGCTAACACACGACAATTTGTTCGTCTCGTCTGGCTCTAATGAGGGCTTGCAAGCGGCATTGATGGCCTATGGTCGAGATGGCGCTGTATTGACGCCTGCGCTCACGTATAACGATCACCTTGGATACGCGGAGCGCTTAGGCGTCTCTATTGTTCGAGTGCCGCTACGCGATGATCTTCAAGTTGATCTCGGTGCTATGGCGGCGCGCGTCGATGAGACCATTAGTGTCGTATACCTCGCAAATCCCAATAACCCTACGGGTGTGCCCATCGATGCAGATGAACTGCGGGCCTTCTGCAAAAAAGTGGGATCAAAAGCGCTGGTAATTGTTGATGAGGCCTACAATGAGCTCACGGCAAATCCCTCAGCCAATTCGATGGTGGATTTAGTGCGTGCCGGTGGCAACGTGCTGGTGATGCGCACGTTTTCCAAGATCTTCGGCATGGCGGGTATGCGCATCGGCTACGGTATGGCGCGCCCCGATATTGTCGGGCGTGTATCCAAGCATGTTATGGCGTGGCCGAATGGGGTGGGTATGACCGCTGCTTATCACAGCTACATCGATGATGAGTTCATCGCCTTTTCACGCAAGAAAGTGTCCGAGGGGCGAGCGATGGTGAACCAGACGTTCCGAGATGTCGGTATAGCCCCGGTGCCTTCGGTGACGAACTTTGTATTCGCTGATATTGGGCGTGACGCCAAGGTCTTTCGACAGGCCATGGCAAGTGAGGACGTACTGATAAACGGTGGTTATGCCGGCTACCCAAACTACATCAGGGTAAGCATGGGCAAGCTGGAGGACCTGCAAACCTTCGACCGCGTGTTCAAACGGGTATTCGCCAGAGCAGTTTGAGGATCAGCTAGTCGAGCTCACCAAGGGCGTGGTCAAGGTGACAGCTCGTGGACAACGTCACCGTTAACGAGGGTCATCCGCACGGGTGTTTGATGGATGGTGGCTGCCTCGACCTCAAGGATATTTCGGTCCAGCAAAACGAGATCCGCTAACTTGCCGACGGTAATACTGCCGAGCTCAGCTTCCTCGCCGACTTGGCGCGCCGTTGCCATTGTCATCGCAAAAATTGCTTCTGCAACGCTGACCGATTGCCCCTCATTTCGAGCGGGCATGGCTGCTTCACCGGGTAGACGGCGGGTAAAGGCGGCCTCGATGAGTTCAAGTGGCTTGTAGGTCGAAAGATAAGCCGAGGCGGGCCAATCTGCCCCAAAACTTTGATTGACCCCTGCGTCCATAATCGATCGCACGGGATAGGCGTTTTCTACCTTTTCCATGCCAACAAACGATCCGATATTAAAGTAAGAGGGGTCGCGAGCAGCCCATTGAATCGATGTCTGCGCGGTTACGTTGAGCGCCGCAAAGCGCTCGATATCGTCTGGGTGCACAAAGTCCATATGCGCAATCGTGGCTCTGACAGTTTGGTTGCCAGTGGCTAAGCGGGCCGCTTCAATCGCATCGAGCGACTGGCGCACTGCTGCGCCGCCGATGGCGTGAATATGGACGGGAATATTCTGACTGAAATACGTCTCTATATTCGCGCTCATCTGGGCTTTAGACATCATCGGCTTGCCGAAATCCTCATTGGAGGAATCGACATAGGGTGTCAGTAAGTAGGCAGTGTGTCCTTCAGGAACACCATCCGCGGCCATCTTTACGGCTTCAGGTCGAACCATGCTTCCGCTATAAGCTGAGCGATAGTCTGCAAATCGTGAGGCGATGGTGTTGGCGTCATCGAGTTCTCGCACAGAGCCGAAGATACGGAGTGAAAGCGCTCCTTGCTCGTCTAAGTCACGCCAGATTTGATAAGCCTCTTCCTCCGACGGAGCGCCTGCCCATGCATCATAAACACCGGTTAAGCCCGCTGCGGTAGCTCGCGGTAGCCAATCTTTCAGTCGCGCCTCAAATGCTGTCTTGTCACCCGGGATGAAGGCCTCGCTGATGTGGCTTCCCGCTTTTTCGCGTGCGGTCCCCAGGGGCTGGTTTGTGAGTGGGTCCCGCTCGAAGAAGCTGACACCGGGCTCGGGATCAGGAAAAGAGGCGTCGACACCACCCTCGCGCAAGGCGCGTGAGGAGAACCATGTCGAATGCCCGTCGACCGACTGAAGTATGACGACCCTATCACCAAAGACCGTATCGAGGATGTGTGCTTCAGGGCCGGTTTTCGAAAAGAGATGGTTCTGCCAGCCACGCGCGTAGACCGGTCCATCCCCCGGCTGATCATCGCGAATCGTTTCAAGGGCAACCTGAAGCTTCTCAAGCGTATCGGCGTGGCTGAGATTAACGCCAACGTCGGTAAACGAACCCATAAATACATGGGTATGTGAATCCATGAGACCGGGTATCAGTAGGCCATCACCAATATCAACCTCACGGGTGCGCTCACCGATAAAGGCTTCTGCGCCCGCTGAATTACCTACGTACACAATACGATCAGCTCTCACCGCCACGACTGAAGCTTCAGGCATATCAGCGTCAGCGGTGAAAATCGCACCTCCTGTGAAGATGAGATCTGCAGGTTCAATACTGTCTGAGCTCGAGCAAGCGCTGAGACCGAATAAGCCTGTTAAGCCAAGGAGTGCGATAAAGAGGCGGA
>CBFHQN010000134.1:0-5513 GCA_965657765.1 Luminiphilus sp.
AAATTCGACCCTACGTCGTTGGTGTTGCCTTACATTTCCCAGTCGATACCGACTTGAAAACTCGTGCCTCGCTCGTACCGCTGGAAGACTCTTCCTCCCTGCGTATACTCAAATTCTTCGTTTAGTAAATTGTCGACTTTTGCGCGCAGTGACAGTGCCTCGTTGATGTCCCAGCGATAGACAAGCTGGACATCGAGTCGAGGCTCTAGAACCACATTTGCAGCGCCTTGAATACCCCTGTCTGCAACGGTCTCCCCGTTCTGGTTCAGGAGCAGCGTAATCTGCTGATCGGTGGCAAAGTCGTCGTAACCCAAAATGATATTGGCGGTGTACTCAGGCTGACCCTGCATTGCGCCAATGACGCCGCCACCCGTATCTACCTCGGAGTCAATGGACGCCGCATTGAGGTCAATAAAGAATTCGGAGTCGCCCGCATCAGATAGCGCGAACGATAGGCGCCCCTCGACCTCCACACCGGTCAACTCCGCCAGCTCTGAGTTCTGGAAACTACGGGCGTTGGCGGCAGTTCCTGATGCCGCAATCACCACGCGCTCGATCGCGTCCTCGATTTCTTTATAGAACACAGCAACGGATACGCTGTTTCCTGCGTCTTCGTCGAAATACCACTCCCACCGAACATCGGCGTTTGTGATTGACGATGTCTCGAGGAACGGATTACCGAAAACCTGAGCACCGAACTCGAGATCTTGATAATAGGCGTTAGCGGTCTCTTTAAAGTCTGGCCGCGCAACCGTCTCGCTCACCGCTATTCGTAACTGCTGGGTATCGGTGAAAGACCAATTGACGCCGAAATGCGGCAAGGTAACAGTTTCGTCGATAACTGAATCAAGCGGTTGTCCATTGAAACTACTGAATGTTTCAGTCGTCTGGGTGTATTCTTCGATACGTACGCCACCAATCACCTGCCAATCGAAGCCAAAAGTGTGGTCGTAGAGTACGTAGGCGCTGTTGTAAGTGAGATCCGCTTCGTAGTTGTCCGAGGGCAATGTGGACTCAGTGAATGTAAAACCGCGCGTTACCGAATTTTGTACACCGCCCAATGCTGGAGATGTCACATCTCCTTCTACAACTGGGTCACACGACCGCACATTAAAGCCGGAGCCTTGACCGCAGGCATAAATGACATCTGACACTAGGGCGTTATCGGCTAGCAGTACATCACCCGACAAAATTGTCGAATGCCCGTAGATTGCTGCTTCTGCAATACGATCACGCTCGATGGCACTCACACCCAACTTCAGCACGCCGAATGAATCACCATTGTCAAAAACATCCCACGTCAGATCAGCCGAGACCTCGTAGTTGTTATCGATGAGGTTATTGAACCGTCGGCTGCTGCCGCCGTAGTTGTAAAAGAAGCCAGAGAACAACTCACCTTGTTCTGCGTGGGTCGCTCCGAAATCGTAGCCATCGACCAAAACATCCGTTGGCGTTTGTGACTGACTCGCGATGAACGATGACGATCTGCGATCAGGAACATCGCGTTCCGCCTGGCTGGCCGTTGCCTGCCACTCAAGGAACACCGAGCCCGAGTCGTTTAGGAAGTGAGAGCCAAGAATCTGCGTAGACGCATACTGACGCTCTTCCCATTGAATATTGGTACCTACAACCGAGCGGAATTCGTCACCTTCCTCACCTACGTAACGCTCCACAAAAGAATCGGTGACCCTAGACACGACATTGTTCCACTCGAAGGTACTGTCCCCAATACCCACACCAACTGAAACGAGCGCACTGGCCTCTATATTGTTAGTCACGGTTTCGAACCTGAAGTCATCAGCAAGGATGGCAGATCCGCCGCCGTAAGTGCGCCTTACGCCCTTCTCGCGCTGACTCCAACTGTTTGAGTAGCTCCCTGCAGCGAAGTAACCAATCTCCGCATCACCAAGATAAAATACATCGCCAGCAGACACGCCCACATCGATGTCTGGTCGCGCCGTGGCAGTGTCAGCGTCCCAACCATCCATGAGTAGCAGTCCGGCAGCTCTTCGCAACTGACCACCCACATTACTGTCGACCTGGAAGGTGTTACCGTTGCTGTCGGTCACTGTACCCACGCGCAACGCTTCAGCGATGGTAGCGACGGCGATGTCCTCTTCGCGCGTTCCGTCATCCCAGCCCAAAACATCGAAATCACCCTCTAGCGGGTCAACTGCAACACTGTCGAGGGTCAAACCAGTGACCGCACCCACTTTGAACGACAAATCGAAGAATGCTTCGTCAGGAAATGTTTTGGTGTTGATGACGAGGTTGCCACCCGTTGACTCACCCGGCATTGAAGCGAGATAGGTCTTTTTCACGTCAAGCTGATTCACAAAGCTGGAGGGAAACAAATCTAGGGGGACGGTTCGGCGTGACGGGTTAGTCGACGGCATGGCCGATCCGTTGAGGTTCGCAGTCACATAGCGGTCGCCCAAGCCGCGAATAACCACGTACTTGTCGTTTTGAACTGAGACGCCAGGCACTCGAACTACCGAGCCTGCAACATCGCTGTCCCCATATCTCGCTAGCTGTTCAACCCCGAGGGTATCCACAATATTGCCGGTGTCTCGTTCGCTAAGCTCGAAAGCGCCCGGGTCAAACGAACCGAGGACGAAGACTTCTTCAAGTTGCGGCGTAGCAATGTCGATTGACAAAGCATCGCTTTCAAGCGCGACCGCAACAGCACGGGTAACCCCCGCAAAGGCGCGCACTGTATATTGCTCCCCGTCTACCGTGATCGTGTAACGACCCCTAGGGACACTGATCCGCGCGACACCGGACGCATCGGTCGCGACAACGCCACCACCGCTAGAGAACGAGACAATCGTGCCCTCTGCAGGCGCGCCATCCTTTTCGACGCGGACTTCAATATCGCCTTCCGCTTTGCCTCGGCGCTCGGCCGCAGACTCTCTACCTGAGTACACGTCCACAATGGCGCCATCGTCTCCATTGAGGTCGAACACTACGTCTACAAGCTGGCCTGATTTTACGACAAGCCTACTGCTGCGCTCTGAGCCGCCCACTGAAACGGCAACCACGTGCCCGCCTTCTGTTAGGTCCGATAACAGACCGCCGTCCAGCCGAGTTCGTCCTACTATCTCTCCATCAACACGAATCTCTGCACCACTGACAGCTTCGCCATCGCTAAAGACGTAAGTCAACAGTTCCTCTGCCGACCAACTAGGCGCCGCGATCACGGCAAACAAAGAGAAAGTGAAGAGTGAGCTGACGTGCTGGGAGAGTTTCATTGCGGCCTCATGGGATTACCTACCCCCACCCGGTGGGAGTCCTATGGCCGCAGACTGTAATTTTGCTTTATTACAAAACCCTTTCTGATTTGTGATCTTTTTATTACAACCCCTAGGCCGCATGCGAAATAAGCAAGCTAACCCTCTGTTTCCGGCGAAAAATATTGCACAGCCAGTGGCTCCGCCGTCACAAAAGTTTCACGACACTTTTTAGACCAAGCCCTTAGAGTATGCTTCGTCGGATACTTGAGACCGATAGTGTTTCGGTGATGATGAGCACAGACGCCACTACGGCGGCACCGATAATCGAGCAGGACTATTAAATCGAGCAGGGTCATTAACCGAGGCATCAACGAACTAGGCAATCAAGAGGATCACGCGGGTTTAGCCAATGTTAAATTTTCAAGCACTACTGCAAGAATACTTTCCCGGTAGCACAGCTCGTCATCGTCGTGCCGCGCGTGTAGCAGGTAAATTTCTTGGCTTCTTGTTTTTCCAGAAACGCTTTGAGCAATTTGCTCGCGATCACCCGTCGGCATATGGGTTTGAGTTCGTTGAAGCAGCGCTTCGATTCTTTGATTTTAATTTACGGATCCGCGAATCAGAGCGCGCACGAATACCATCGAGTGGCCAACTGGTCATAGCGGCGAACCATCCCATAGGATCACTAGACGGTATTGCCCTTCTCCACCTTATTCGCCAAATCAGACCCGATGTTAAAGTTGTCGCAAACAGCTTGTTGATGCAAGTTGAGCGGTTGCATCCCGTGTTGCTGCCCGTAGACAACATGGGGGGTACAACCACACGCCAGCATTTACTGGATATCAAAGCCCATCTTCAGGAAGGTGGCGCACTCATTATTTTTCCCGCGGGTGAAGTGTCGCGCTTTGGTGCAAAGGGCGTAAGAGATGGTGGTTGGAATAGCGGTTTTGTCAAACTGGCCTCAGCGACGAAGGCACCCATTCTCCCGATCTATATGGGAGGTAGGAACTCGATTCTCTTCTACAGCCTCAGCTTTTTAGCCAAGCCTCTGTCCACCGCTTGGTTGATTCGCGAGATGTTTAGTCACAGTCACAATACAATAGATGCAAGGATCGGTCGGCCCATACCGCATGAGGTCTACGCAGCTAACGATTTGTCGGCGAAAACATTAGCGCGAATGTTCAAAAGGCATGTCTATCGACTCGCTAAGGGTAAGAAGCCAGTTTTCAAATCGGTCGAGACGGTGGCGCCCCCCGAGTCACGGGTGCTGCTTAAACAGGAGTTAAAGCAGAGCACTGAGCTTGGGATAACTCCCGATGGCAAACGGATTTTGTTAACCACTGCCGCAGAATCGCCTTGCGTCATGCGCGAGATTGGGAGGCTACGAGAACTCACGTTCCGCTTGGTCGGTGAGGGCTCGGGACTGCCACGAGACATAGACACATTTGACAACACTTATCTGCAATTGGTGCTGTGGGATGAGGACGACCTCGAAATCGTAGGTGCTTATCGGCTGGGTGATTCGAGACAGTTGATGGAAAGGCGCGGCGTTGACGGGCTGTACTCGAGTACACTTTTTGACTACGGCCCAATGATGCATCGTTATTTTGCAGAAGGCTTGGAGTTAGGACGGAGCTTCGTCCAGCCAAAATATCAAACACGTCATGCACTCGATTACCTATGGTTCGGTATCGGTGCGTACGTTATTCGCAACCCACACATTCGCTACTTGTTCGGACCTGCCTCCATTTCGAAGCTGTATGGTCCCGACGCCACAGCTCGAATCGCTCTTTTTTACTCCGGGCACTTTAATGGTATACCCGTAAGCGTCATGCCCAAAAACCCGTTCCAAATTCCGGCTGATGTTCGCACCAAACTCTCGTCTGAGTTTGCCGGTGTCGATCGGGAGCATGATTTTAAGGCTCTGAAGGACGCGCTGGGGGCAAAGGGATTCACAGTACCGACCCTCTACAAACACTACTCACAAACGACCGATCATACAGGTGTCACATTTACGGCCTTTAATTGTGACCCTGAGTTTGCTGATTGTATCGACGCCTTTGTGATTGCCGATCTCACCAAACTGAAACCAAAGAAAAGGAAGCGTTATCTAGGTAAGGAATGGGTGCATGTTGGAGATAAAGCCTAACGACGTTTTGGCCTGTCGGTCTGTATGGATCTCAGATGTCCACTTAGGCAGCAAATACTGTAAAGCAAAACAGTTACTGCAATTTCTCGATCGTATTGAGTTTGAGCAACTCTATCTCGTGGGAGATATCG
>CBFHQN010000135.1:0-5468 GCA_965657765.1 Luminiphilus sp.
CTGACTCAGGAAACGCCGGCGCCTTAATGTCTATTTTCATGTTAGTCGTCCGTTTTACCTTTCGTTAATCGACCCCTCACCCCAGGGCCGCTGAAATAAATGTATCTTGCTCTTTGACGTGAAGCGCGGTGTAGCCGGCTGATACCGATGCAGAAGCAGGTCGTCCGATGTAGCGCAGTTCCGCACCAAACATCGACAACGACACAAGGCGGCGCAAGGAGTCCTGAATCGAATACCACGCACCTTGATTCATTGGTTCTTCCTGACACCAGACAACATTTGCCTCACGCGGATAACCACTCAAAACCTCTTTGAGTTGTACTTCTGGCAGCGGATAAAGCTGCTCTATGCGAACCAGAGCTACGTGATCTGCACCTTTCTCGTCGCGCGCAGCGTCCAGGTCGTAAAACACCTTTCCAGAACAAAGAACCACACGCGTTACCACAGATTTATCGGCTACGTGAGGATCGTCGATTACTGGCTGGAAGTGACCACTGGCCAACTCATCCATTGTGGAGACTGCCGCTTTATGACGCAGCAAGCTCTTAGGCGACATGACGATTAAGGGCTTTCTCAGCGGTCTGATCGCTTGGCGGCGTAACATGTGGAACACCTGAGCTGGCGTCGACGGCACACAAACTTGAATGTTCTCCTGCGCCGAGAGTTGCAGATAGCGCTCGAGACGCGCAGACGAGTGTTCTGGCCCCTGCCCCTCATAGCCGTGCGGCAGCAGCATGGTAAGACCACAAAGTCGTGCCCACTTATACTCGCCGCTCGTGATGAACTGATCGATAACAACCTGTGCACCATTCGCGAAATCACCAAATTGGGCTTCCCAAATCACAAGTCCTGTCGGTGCTGTTGTTGCGTAGCCGTATTCGAAGGCCAGTACGGCCTCCTCGGACAACAGCGAATCATAGATATCAAATTCGGCTTGCTCATCGGACACATGTTGCAACGGGATGTGCGCATGATGTTTATTTTGGGCATGCAACACCGCATGACGATGCGAGAATGTGCCACGACCCACATCTTGTCCGGTCATACGCACGGGATAGCCCTCAGCTAACAACGTCGCGTAGGCCATGTTTTCCGCAAAACCCCAATTAACTTCAAGCGCCCCCGCAGCCATCTTGTTGCGATCTTCGATCAATTTTTTAACCTGGCGCTGGACAGCAACTCCGTCAGGAATTTGCCCCATGCCCTCTGCCAGCTCTCTTAAACGCGAGAGCTTAACCGTGGTGTCACAGTCGATGTCCCAGCTGTGACCAAGGTAAGGTTTCCAATCAACGAAGAGGCTGGTGTTAGGTTCCATGACAAGCTGGGCGACCATAGGCTCGCCACGATCTAGCGACTCCCGATAGCGCTCCATCAGCGCATCGTCCTCGGCCTTGGTAAGCACGTCCTCGGCGATGAGTCGCTGCGCATAGAGGTCGCGAGTCGACGCATGCTTCTTAATCGTTGCGTACATCATTGGCTGGGTGACCGAAGGCTCGTCGGCCTCGTTATGGCCACGACGTCGGTAACACACCAAATCGATGACAACGTCTTTCTTGAACTGATTACGGAAATCAACGGCAAGTTGCGTAGCAAAAACGACCGCTTCGGGATCATCGCCGTTTACGTGGAAAATGGGGGCTTGCACCATTTTCGCAATATCGGTGCAGTACTCGGTTGACCGCGCGTCTTCCTGACGGCTTGTAGTAAAACCCACCTGGTTGTTGATAACGATGTGAAGCGTTCCACCGGTCTTGTAACCCCGCGTTTGTGACATCTGGAACGTTTCCATGACAACACCCTGCCCGGCAAAGGAAGCGTCGCCGTGAATCACGATGGGTACTACCGCATCCCCCGTCGCGTCCTTCCTACGATCCTGCCGCGCTCGCACTGAGCCCTCAACTACAGGAGAAACAATTTCCAAGTGCGACGGGTTAAACGCAAGTGCGAGGTGCACCTCGCCGCCCGGCGTCATGATGTTAGACGAGAAACCCTGGTGGTATTTAACGTCGCCGGATCCGAAATAGGAGGCACGCCCCTCGAACTCATCGAAAAGCTCGCTGGGATTCTTACCAAGAATATTGACCAGAACGTTGAGCCGCCCACGGTGTGCCATACCAATGCAGACTTCTTTGGCACCGTAACCGCCAATCCGCTGTATCGCCTCAGCCATCATGGGAATCAAACTTTCGCCTCCCTCAAGACCAAAGCGCTTGGTGCCTGGATATTTTGAGGCCAGCGATTTTTCCAATCCTTCGGCTTTTATTAAGCGACGTAATATTTGGATGCGGCTTTCACGATCGAGAGTAGGAGCACTACGTACCGACTCCATACGGCTCATAATCCAGTGACGCTCATCGGTATTCACAATGTGCATGAATTCCGCGCCAATCGTATTGCAATACGTTTTCTCTAGTGCAGCGCGGATCTCAGCAAGCGTTGCATCGGCTTTACCAATGTAGAGGCTGCCCACCTGGAATACGGTATCCAAATCTGCTTCAGATAGCTCGTGGAACTGTAAGTCGAGGTCTGGGACTGGCGCCCTTGGATGCAGGGCTAAAGGATCGAGCTGCGCTTTTTGATGTCCTCTCTGACGATACGCAGAGATCATCTGTACAACACGAACCTGCTTTCGCTCGTATTCAGTCGCTTGAGAGTCCTGGCTGCGAGTCGCTTCGGTTCGCACCCGCATTTTGCTGATTCGAGCAAATTGGGCTCGCAAGACCGAATGAGGCAAATCACGCACAGCGTGCGTCGATGTCTCGACCTTTGGCAGACGGTCGAAGTATTCACGCCACTGCTGCGGCACATCGTTTGGATCTTTTAAGTACGCCTCGTATAGATCCTCTACGTAGGCTGCATTGCCGCCAGAGAGGTGAGACGTACTTCGCTGCTGCTCCATGCTAGGTAGGTCTATCGACTCATCCATGCATACTTCCCCCGAAGTCTCACGCAGTGATGTTTTTGTTTGGTATGTATCACTGCTTTCGGAGGAATATCTTACTCTCTTAGTCCTCGCTTTCCCACGAAAGCTGGGCCACAAAAGCGAAAAAACGCCGCAAAAGCGGCGTTAATTTTTCATATTATTCCTACCAGGAATGCGATCTATAACCTGTCGGTCAGGCAGCGCGATTTAGAAGCATCGTACGGATATGCCCAATCGCTCGCGTCGGGTTCAAGCCCTTGGGACAGACATTCACGCAGTTTTGAATGCCGTGGCATCGGAACACACTGAAGGGGTCGTCGAGCTTTGAAAGACGCTCATCGGTCGCCTGATCACGGCTGTCGGCAAGGAAGCGATACGCCTGCAACAACCCCGCAGGACCAACGAATCGGTCAGGGTTCCACCAGAAAGATGGACAGCTCGTCGAGCAGCAGGCACATAAAATGCACTCATAAAGCCCATCCAACTTCGCACGATCCTCTGGCGTCTGAAGACGCTCGATCGCGGGCGCTGGAGTATTGTTCTGCAAGTATGGCTCAATCTTCTCGTACTGCGCGTAAAACAAACTCATATCAACAACGAGGTCGCGAACGACTGGCAGCCCGGGCAATGGGCGAATAACAAGCTTGTTGTTTTTAACCGCTGCTGATACCGGCGTTATGCACGCAAGGCCGTTCTTACCGTTCATATTGAGGCCGTCAGACCCACAGACGCCCTCACGGCAGCTTCTGCGGTAAGTAACGCTCGCATCATAGTCGGCTTTAATCATCTCCAGCACGTCAAGCACCATAAGGTCCTTGCCGCCCGTATCGACGTTGTAATCCTGCATTTGAGGTGCAGAATCGGTTTCAGGATTGAAGCGATATACGCTGACCTGCAACATTACTTTTCTCCCAGCAGATTAGTAGGTGCGAATTTTTGGTTGGAAAGTCTCAACCGTCTTCGGTGTAAAGTTCACTGATCGCTTACTCACAGCGCGGCCTTCACGATGATAGATGGAGTGACACAACCACTCTTCGTCGTTTCTTTCCGTAAAGTCCTCGCGTGCGTGAGCACCACGACTCTCTTTTCTCGCCTCGGCAACAATAGCGGTCGCCTCCGCAGTTTCAAACAGGTTCTGCAGCTCGAGACATTCGATGCGCGCTGTGTTGAACGCGTTGCTCTTGTCCTCGAGCTTCACATTAGCAATGCGCTCTTTAAGGTCATCAAGCTTCTTAATGCCCTGCTGCATGAATTTGCCGTTTCGGAATACACCGAAGTAATTCTGCATAACGCCCTGCAGCTCTTTGCGCAGCGCGGCAACATTCTCACCACCCTCACGCTCGTTTAGAGCAACCAGACGAGAGTTGGATTCTTCGATATCGCTCGCCGTCGCGTCGCGCAGGTCGATGCCCTGTCGCAGCGCATCCTCAATAAAGAGACCCGAAGCTCGGCCGAACACAACCAAATCAAGAAGCGAGTTACCACCGAGTCGGTTAGCTCCGTGCACCGATACACAAGCGATCTCACCACACGCATAGAGCCCTGGAATCACTTGATCATTACCGTCTGCGTCGACTGTTAGCGCTTGTCCGTGAATATTGGTTGGAATACCGCCCATCATGTAGTGACACGTTGGCACCACAGGGATTGGCTCTTTAACAGGGTCAACGTGAGCGAATGTGCGCGACAGCTCACAAATACCAGGGAGTCGTGACTCGAGCACTTCCTCACCGAGGTGATCGAGCTTGAGCTTCACATGGTCGCCATTTGGCCCACAACCACGCCCTTCGAGAATTTCGAGGATCATAGAGCGTGCAACCACATCTCGACCGGCAAGGTCTTTTGCGTTTGGCGCGTATCGCTCCATGAAGCGCTCGCCATCAGCGTTAATCAAGTAACCACCTTCGCCACGACACCCCTCAGTAACGAGCGTGCCCGCGCCGTAGATGCCGGTTGGATGGAACTGCCACATCTCCATGTCTTGCACGGGAACGCCCGCGCGCAGCGCCATGCCGACACCGTCACCCGTGTTGATGTGTGCATTTGTGGTCGATGCGTAAATGCGGCCTGCCCCGCCGGTCGCAAAGACAGTTGCTTTCGACTTCACATAGACCGTTTCTCCAGTCTCGATGCAAATCGCGATAACACCAACCACGGCACCGTCTTGGTTTTTAACCAAGTCTGTCGCAAACCACTCGTTGAAGAATACAGTCTCGTTCTTTACGTTGTTCTGGTAGAGCGTGTGAAGCAGTGCATGGCCTGTCCTATCAGCAGCAGCACAAGTTCGAGCTGCCTGCCCGCCCTCACCATAATTTTTGGACTGACCACCAAACGGACGCTGATAGATGCGCCCCTCCTCTGTTCGAGAGAATGGCAACCCCATGTGCTCGAGCTCAAAGATCGCTTCAGGACCCACAGAGCACATGTATTCGATCGCATCCTGATCCCCGATATAGTCACTGCCTTTGACAGTGTCATACATGTGCCAGCGCCAATCGTCTTGAGGATCTGCACTTGCAATCGCACAAGTGATACCACCCTGCGC
>CBFHQN010000136.1:0-5194 GCA_965657765.1 Luminiphilus sp.
ATCAAAGCTGTTTCTTGGTGTAGCAAAGTTACTTAACAGCAAACTGCTGGATGGAAGACTGCATTTCCAGGCGCTGGGCACGAATTTCAGGGTGTGGTCAGATGGCATTGTTAGCCCACTGTTTGAGGAGCTGACTTCCACCGCTGAGCTCATTGCGCTCGAGTACGATGATTACGAGGGGCGTCAACGATTGATGCATGACCCTGAGTGGGTGGAGCGCTTCCGCAAAGAATGGCGTCACGGACGCACAGGTGATGACTTCGCAAGCTGGAAGGCTGCGCGAGGGCTTCCGGATAGTTTGGTGATTCGTGAGCCAGAGAAGCTTATTTTTGATGGCGCGCCTTGTACCGACTGGAATGGCGAGAGCTTTGCCGACGTGATGGTACGTGCACAGAATTTCAAAGCAGGCGATGCGACTGCTGCACGATCTGATTCAGAGCGCGAGGCCTTCGAGAAAATCGAGCTCGAACTCAGGGATGATGCGGATTTTGCTTTACATATGCTCCGCACTTACGACAAGAGCTTCCGTTTCTACGCTGATGTTGCGAATGCAGGCAATCGCTCGACGCTTGAGTTTTTACTCCATGAAAACACTCTGCCTGGATTTAATGATTCGGGTGCGCATATCACTAACATGGCGTTTTTCGATAGCAATCTCATGTCCCTAAAATTGGCAAAGGAACACGGGGATGACACCGTCGCGAAGGTGGTGAAGCGCCTGACCAAAGACCCAGCCGAAACGTTTGGTCTAGACGCTGGCAGTCTCGCAATCGGAGCGCGTGCGGATATGGTTTTGATCAACCCTGACGCATTGGACGGTTGGGAGCCGGATCAGACGCGTGTTCTGGTGCATCGTGAGATCTTTGAGCACGAGCAGATGGTTAATCGACCTGAAGGCATCATAGATAGTGTTTATATCGCTGGCGAGATGGCCTGGGACGGTGAGTCTGGCGCGGGCGAAGCTCTCGGTGCTAAACCGCTCGGGCAGTACCTGTTGAGCGGAGAGCCTAGTCTATCGTCAGTTACAGCGTCTGAAGCGGCTTAATACATCGATACCAGCGTGTAAGCAGCATAAGAGCGCTTTCTCTAATTAAGCGATGTGCTAGACTCCCGCGCCACGGAGAAGTGGCCGAGTGGTCGAAGGCGCACGCCTGGAAAGTGTGTATACGGCAACGTATCGAGGGTTCGAATCCCTCCTTCTCCGCCAAAATCCAAAAAGGGCCTGTTAGGGCCCTTTTTTGTTTTTGATGGGATACGGGGTGTGGACGAACCCTCCGGTTCGACAAGCTCTGTCTAGGGCAGAGCTTGCACGCGAAGCCGGAAGGCGGAGCGCCCCTAGGGAGTGAGACCGGCTAAGGCCGCTTCATGTCGCTGCCAAATGTGCATCTATCTGTCGCGGGACTATGGCGACTTTGTCAATAAGTAAAGCACCCAAATTGGCAATCCACTAGCGGCCTCTGTGCAGAGTTCCTCGTTCCGTGCAAAGTATTCCAATAACGCGGTCGGGTACGGGCAGTCGAAGTTATTACCGTATAGCTCGAAACGGTATTTTGCTATGAAATCGCCGAGGGATTCGTCGATAACGCCGGTCAAATTGTTATTGTGTAAATATAGATCCCTTAGATTACCCAAGCCGCTCAGCTCCTTAGGAATGGAACCCGTTAGTTGGTTGTCATAAAGACTCAAATACCTAAGGTAGGGCAAGTTAGCTAGCTCCGCGGGAATTGAGCCTGTTAGTTGGTTACCTCCGAGGTAAATCTCTTGAAGAATTGGTGGACGGCTCAGTTCGGGAGGAATTTTGCCAGTCAGTTTGTTGTCCATAAGGCTTAAGACGGCTAAATTCGTTATCTCGCCAAGCTCTCCCGGGATGGTGCCTGACAACTGATTGTTTGCTAAGTAGAGGTTGCTCAGATTATTCAGTTGACCGAATTCGATTGGGATTGGTCCCGTCAGTAGATTGCTAGTGAGGGAGAGAGTGCTGAGATTTTCTAGACTTCCAAGTTCGCTGGGGATATTCCCTGTCAGCTGGTTATTAGCCAGGGCAAGGCTTTCAAGATTTTCAAGGTTACCCAATTGCGAGGGAATGCTACCCGACAACTGATTGTTAAAAAGGAACAGACTGCGGATCTTTACCAATCGGCCGATTTCGGTTGGAATTTCGCCAGTCAAGGCGTTATCTCTGAGTGATAAATAAAAGAGGTTGTGCAAATTGCCTAGCTCACTTGGGATGCCGCCAGTCAGGCTGTTTTTGTATAAGTACAAAAGCTCCAAGCTTGATAACTTACTAAGTTCCGCGGGGATAGAGTTGGTGAGTACATTCCATTGAAGGTGCAACTGCTGGAGCTGAGAAAGGTTTCCCAGCTCGCTCGGGATTGCGCCGGTCAAGCCGTTATTTCGGAGCTTCAACTCTTGAAGGTTTGTCAGGCGGCCGAGATCAGGAGGAAGAGTTCCAGCAAGATTATTAAAGCTCAGGTCCAGTTTTGTTACTCGCTGGGCATCATCACAGGTGACTCCGTACCAATCACAACTATCTTCACCCTCGAGCCAATTGTCGCTGTTGGCCCAGTTAGATCCGCCTGTTTCGTTGTAAAGGGCTGTTAGAGCATCTGCATCTTGCTCAATGTAGTCTGCGGTGCTGCAACCGTTGTTATCTACCTCCTCGTCGCTGTCGGTACCTTGGCAGTCGTCCGAATCATCGGGCACTCCGTCACCGTCTTCATCCATGCTGAAGATCGATGCAAAGTGGTTCTCAACGGTATCTTCAACTCCCTCAGTCTCTTGGGAATACGTGATGGTTAATGAAGTTGAGACTATGAGTAGAGTCCACCAAGTTTTCACTGTTGTTCGCTCCGATCGCATTGTGGTGAAGGCGGTATGGGGGTAGCCCTATCCGTTTGTCCATTTGTCTGGATTAAACAGATCGATGTCCTCGGTGGCGCCAAAGGTCAGGCGCTGTTTTTGCGCAAGTGCATCAAGACCTAAGTAGCCTCGCAATGCTTTGTGCACGTGCTTGGGATACAGAGTAATGCCAGAGTCGCTGTCTTCCTTAAGCGTGGTGGGGTTTATTTGCAGTGCATTATGAAGGCCATCTGTAATTCCCACGACGCGGTTGCCCCAAGTCGGGGCCTCTTCCATCACGATATAGCTCCCGATGGGCCAATGATCTTTGCCGTTCTCGGCATTGTAGTAGTTCGTTCTACCAAAATCGGATCCAACCACGAGAGTGATACGGTCGGAAATTCCAAGCTCTCCCGCAAAATTCCAGAAGTAATCGATGGCATCAGCGGCGTGGTTGTAAAGCACTTCATGCTGTACGTCGTGCTCATTGTGTGTGTCAAATCCATGGCACATGAGGTCACAGGAAACACCGACCCCTGCTTTAAAGGTGAGCAACGACAGTTGAATCTGCCGCATGAGATCACTCTCAAAATTGATATACGGGAGTATCGTGTTTGGTTGTATGGCATCGCTTTCTGGGATGATACTTTTGAGCCTATCGAGGGCATCTCTATTGGTTCGCGCATTTAAGTAAGCCGTCGCATTCGCTCTCTGGCGCGGTGTCAGTGTATTTTTCGCAAGCTTCCGCTCCAGCGCCTCCTGTTGGTAGCGTTGCACTCTCGATATGTCCGAAGATCTCCTGAGCGAACGCGTGTTATCCCAGGGTACGACCGATGGATCGAGAAGGTCGATTAATGCGTTATGGTCGTTTAGCCGACTGAATCTAATAAGGTCTGCGGTATCAGAGAAGCCACCGTTGTTAACATAAGCAAGGGGAAGATCGGGTGCTTTTGATGCGGCAAAGAGTGCTGTTAACGTAGGGAGACCCGCGGCATTTCGCCCTGACCAATTGTGCAGTACACCCGTTGTGTGTGAGTTGGTCTGCGCATCGACACCATTGATCACCAACATCTTTTGGTGATGATGTTCAAAAAGCCGCTGGTTGCTCGCAACCGGTGCATATTTAATACGCCCCGCAGTCTGTATTTCAGATGAGTTTGCCCAATTGTTGATATCGAGCTCGCCTGGAGTATTGGTTTTGGGATCACAAAGCTGCGTTACGTCCCAACCACCATCCATCTGCATGACCACAAGGAAGCGGCCTTCATACTCGTTGGGCGCGGCCCATACGCGATTCGATAAGGACGAAAACGCCGCGAGCGTTGCCGAGGAAGCCATGGTCTTTAGAAAATTACGTCGCTTCATCGCCTCCGCCTACTCATGTAGATAATCAAAGTGGGTGAGGTAGTAATGCATGACGGACGTCCATGCATAGATCATTTGGTCCGAGTCATTGCCCAAGGTGTTCCATTCATCTTGATCAATCTGCCTCGGGAATACGCATTCCTCATCGGGGCTGCTCCAAGCACGTCCGTTGTCTGTGTGTGTTTTGCGCTCTTGCCAGGTTTCCACCAGTAGTTGGTAAACCGCGGATATTTCAGGATCGGTACTCGCGAGATCTTCACCTAACATCAGTTTGTGCAGATGCTGTATTTGGGATGTTATTGCTCGTGCGCCGGCGGTATCCGGTGAAAGCTCAGTTGCTGCTACTGTCGCCGTCATATTGGCGGCCACACCATCGCGATAGTCACTGCCCCACGCAATGACTCTGAATAAATACTGAGCTTCCGTCGGGAGGTCGACATGAAAAGACACAAAGCCCTCACCCCACATATTCCATGCGGCAGGAACCCAAGCGCCGTCGAGATCTAAGTATTCCACGGTACCCATTGCATTACCGTCGTCGTAAACAGTTTGGGTAAAGCCCGGGGCGCCCTCAAAGTCCTCACCCTCGACGACAGACATAAGTTGACCGTCTTGATAAATCTCGACAGCGTCGATGTAAAGATTGCGGTCATCGCCTGTGCTCTGATCATAAGCGTCATTGTTGAAACGAATGTTCAGGTGTTTAGTACCGGGCGAGAGGGTGACCTCGACATCATAGTTGCCCCTATCCGCATAGGATCCTGTTGCGACATCGGCGTTTATTGTTTTCTCAGTCAGAGGTGTTGTTGATGGCTCAACAAGTGGGAATAAGCGTCTAGAGCTCTGTTCCGAGTTGTCGTGAAAGTCTAAGGTGGTGACACCGCAAGCAAGTGTTAGCGCTTGTCGCTCAGCAACATTTGCCATTAGCGAGGTAAGCTGCCGACTTCTGTCTTTGATGCCGATTGAGTCGATGCCGCCGTAATACAAACGG
>CBFHQN010000136.1:5204-5457 GCA_965657765.1 Luminiphilus sp.
GAAACCTTTGACATTCCCGAGCCAATCGTCATCCCATTTATCCCACTGATAGCCCAAAATCGCCGCGTTTTTAGCGTCCAATTCCTCTGGTGTCAGTAAACGGTCCACTCCGACATCCGCAAGGTCAACCGGTCGTTCAGCCGAGTTTGGTGAAAGAGCTTTTGCTCTAAACCATGGTGATAAAATCATTTCCGCAAGCAATTCACGCGCATTCAGATTCGCGGTGCGGAAGCCCTCTGCGAGTACAGAGATC
>CBFHQN010000137.1:0-5442 GCA_965657765.1 Luminiphilus sp.
ATGCCAAGTTGGCTCGCAAGGGGCAGAAAGATTGGCGTACAAATTATGATGAGTGGTGCCATATCCATAAAGGTGCCGAGTAATAGCAAGACCACATTGATCAACAACAGAAGAACTAAGGGGTTTTCAGTTATCCCTTGAAGGAGGCTAGCAAGATGGAGAGGTGCCTCGAGCAGCGCTAGCAACCAACCAAATGCACCCGCTGCACCAATAATAAACATCACCATTGCCGTCGTTTTTACCGATGATGTAACCGCCGATAAAAACTGCGTCCAAGATAATGACCGGTATACAAGTAGCGCAACGATCAGGGTATAGACCACAGCTACTGCGGCCGATTCCGTGGGCGTAAACACACCTGATATAACACCGACAACAATAATTAACGCTGCGATTAATCCCGGCACAGCCCCCAACGTACTCATGAGAAGCGCCGACCACCCTGGAAAACTCCCCGCCGGGTACTTTCGACTTCTTGCAACACAATAGCTCGCAATCATCAAGAGAGCACCGGTTAAGATCCCAGGGAAAAGACCGGCAAGAAAGAGGTCAGCCAGAGAGATGCTCACACCAGCGGCTGCCGCGTATATGATCATATTGTGCGAGGGCGGAATCAGTAAGCCTGTCACGGCAGATGTCGCGGTAACGTTGACGATATAATCACGATCGTAGTTTTTTTCCAGCATGATAGGGCCAAGCGCCGATCCGATAGCAGATGCGCTTGCGATCGCCGAACCAGAGACCGCGCCAAACATCATTGAAGACCCCACCCCAACCTGCCCTAGCCCGCCTCGACTTTGCCCAAGGGTTGCCTCCGCAAGCCTGATTAACCTCTCGGCAATGCCAGCACGATGCATAAGATCACCAGCAAAGACAAAGAAGGGTATCGCCATCAGAGCGAAGATATTCATACTCGCTGCCATCCGTTGAAATCCAACAACCAGGGGGATATCCAGTACAAAGAGGGTTAACAGCGATGAAGCTCCAAGTGCGATCGCCACAGGCACGCCAATTGCGATAAGCACGAGTAATGTTCCCAGCAGGATTGCTAGCTCCATATCTGCCGCTCCTCCGCTCGAGGCGATATAAACTGGCGCTCAATTGAAAACAGCGTGATCAACAATCCTGAGATCGAAATCGGAATGTAAGCGAACCCTCGGGGAATACCTAAGGTTGGAATTACGTGATGCCATGTTGCGAAGGCGAGCTCGAGCCCAAAGACAATCATGGCCACGCCAAAGAAAGCCACTACGACATTTGACACCAAATTGGCTGGCACTCTCAAACTGTTCGGAAGGCGATCAACAATGGCGGCAATACGAATGTGAAATCCTTCTCGCATCCCTGCAGCGGCAGCAATGAATACGCACCAGATAAGAATTAATAAGGCAGCCTGCTCGGCCCACACTGGACTTGAATTAAGTACGTATCGGCCAAATACCTGAACAGTAATAATGAGCGTCATCAACACTAGAGCAGTGCCGCTGAAATACTTAGCGAATACACTCAGGTTCTGACACAGCCTATTCACTCTGTGAGCCTCCTGCTGTGTGCGGTAACGGCGATTGCGCTATTTGATCAACCAAAGACGACATCTGAGGAGATGTTATAAATTTCTCCCAAACCGGTGCCATTGCCTTTTCGAAGGCAGACTGATCAAGCTCTTCGACAATGTTAACGCCGGCAGCTGCAATACGACGTCTCGCTGTTTCAACTCGAGCATCCCAGTTCGTTCGCATTACAGGTACGGAGTGATTGGCTGAAGCTTGCAAAAATTGCCGCTCTTCGACGCTCAACTTTGCCCAGGTAGCCCCCGACGCTACGAGCACCTCGGGAGCCATGACGTGTTGCGTGAGACTGTAGAACGGAGCTGCCTCAAAATGGCGTGTACTTTCATAGGAGGGGAAGTTGTTTTCAGCACCATCCACTACGCCTTGCACCAGAGACTGGTAGACCTCTCCGAAGGGAATAGGTGTTGGGTTGGCACCCAATGCACGGACCATTTCGACGTAGATATCGGAATTTGGCACCCTTAATTTCATCCCTGCCATATCCTCGGGCACACGAATGGCATGGCGCGAGTTGTAAAAAGAGCGAGCCCCAGAATCGTAGAAACATAAGCCTCGGAGTCCGTAAGCTTCCAGACTGTCGAGCACTGTACGGCCTATTGAACCGTCGAATACTGATCGCGCGTGCACTATCGAGCGAAATAGGAATGGCAGTGCTAACACAGACGTCAGCGGTGCAATCGACGTCAGAGGACCTAGGTTGACGCGGGTGAGATCAACACCACCAAACACCGCAAGCTCTAAGGTAGCCTCCTCTGAACCCAGCTGGCCGCCGGGGTAAACGCGAACACGCATTTCGCCGTTAGTGGTTTCGTCCAAAAAACGGTCTAAGGCAAATAAACCTTGCGTTGTGGGGTAATCAGCAGGCTGAGATTCTGCTGCGAATAGAGGTCTTGCGCCTCGTCGTTTACTGCAGGCAGTTAGTAGTAGTGGCGCCAATAAAATAGATCGCCGTGCGATCACCGCGCTAACCATCCACCATCAACCGGGATCAGCGCGCCATGAACATAATCAGATGCAGATGAAGCCAAAAACACAATAGCGCCTGCCAAATCATCGGGCACACCCCATCGCCCTGCAGGAATCCGATCAAGGATCTGCCTGCTCCGATCTTCATCGTGCCTAAGAGCCTCGGTGTTATTGGTCGCAAAATACCCCGGTACAATCGCGTTGACGTTTATAGAACGCCCTGCCCACTCATTAGCTAGGAGACGTGTAAGCCCTGCCAGTCCACTCTTACTGGCTGTATAAGAGGCCACGCGAATACCCCCTTGCAACGATAAAAGAGACGCAATATTGATTATTTTACCCGGCCGATTGGTCGCCACCATCGATCGAGCAGCGGCCTGCGCCATGAAAAAAGGTGATTTGAGGTTAGTCGACATAACCGCATCCCAGTCGTCCTCAGAAAAATCGAGAGCGTCAGCCCGCCGAATGATTCCGGCGTTGTTAACCAGAATATCGATGGGGCCAAGTGCGCCTTCAGCGGCCTCGACTGTCCGCGCCGCTGACTCCGCGTCAGAGAGATCAGCCATGATCACCGCATACCTCGACCTCGTAGCACTGATCATCTCTACCGTCTGATCGGGTGACGTCCTTCCGATCAGCGCGACACTTGCACCGGCACGAGCTAACGCGAATGCCATCGCTTGACCGAGCCCAGTATTTGCGCCGGTTACCGCGGCAACCTTCCCAGTTAAGTCAAAAAGCGTATCCATAATGAATTACTCCGCCCACCTTAAGGCGTAAGGATTTTATTTTGGCCGGCGCGTCGAATCGCGCTCGATCAGGGTTGGCCAAGTTTCGTTCTCGCGTTGGCCCTCCCTACCCTCATTGTGAAACTCAAATAGGCGCTCCGCAGCCAATCGTCCAATTTTCCTTGCTGGCGTGCGTGCGGTGGTTAAGCGAGGCCACACCCGGGTTGCCGTCTCAAAGTCGTCATACCCGACCACGGACAAAGATTCTGGTGGGGTATGTCCTGCAACATGCAGTGCCTGCAGAATACCCGCTGCCATTTCATCATTCGCTGCGAAAACTGCTGTCGGCGGCGGATCTAGATCTAAAAGGTCAGCGCCAATAGCGATGCCACTCTCAAATGTGTAGTCGCCGCGTAATTGATAGTGGTTCGGTACAGAAATTCCCTGCTCTGCAAGTCCGTCCTTGAAACCTGCTATGCGCTCGGTAGACGAGCGAAAGCTGCGCCTACCCTCGACCCAGGCAATTCGCTTGTGACCAAGTCCAACAAGGTGATCTGCCAAATACTTGCCACCAACCCGGTCGTTGGTCACGATCATTCTGCTCTCCATATCGAGAGCAATTGAAGCGATACGAATATACGCGCAACCCAGCGATCTAAGTGCCTCAGCTAGGTTCTCATCTTCCGAGACGGAAGGAGTAAGAATCACGCCATACAACTTTTGCACCTCTATGAACCGCAGCGCATCCTCAAGAAACGACTCACTTTTCCGATCGCAGGGATGAACGACCAACTCGTAGCCCGTCTGTCTAATAACGTCCAAGATCCCATGCTGAATATTCACGACGTACTGTGGGGTGGGGTTGTCTGTGATGAGACCCACTAAAAACGAGCGTTTGGATGCCAGTCCACGTGCCTGAGGGTCTGGGCGATATCCAATTTCAAGAATCAAAGACTGAATAGCATCTCGAGTCGCCGCATTCACCGACGGCGAATTATTGATTATTCGCGATACCGTCTTTTTGGAGACGCCTGCTAGTTCAGCAACATCTTGTATCGTGGGCTTGCGATTGTCAGTGTTTTGGTCACGCCAACGCTTCACCGTCGCGACGAGGTCAAATTCAGCTTTTTTACTGGTGCGCCCCACTAAACAACCTTTTTATACGTAGAAGACTTGCGGAAGACTGCCACGCACTTTACTCGTTAGGTGGTCGCTTTGCGACATTAACGTCGAGTTGTCCGATGCCCGCAAACACTATGCTAGCTTGGTCACCTATCTCAACGTCATGAATGCCACTCAAGGCGCCACAGGTTACAAGCGTACCTGCCGGTAACTCAATGCCTCGGGCATTCGAAAGCTCACTCAAAAATTCGAACGCAGCGAAGGCATCTTCCGAAATACAGGTGCGAGTGGCACCTGCCTTAATACCGTTGATGACTACTGATATGTCAATGTCTTCCGCAGCACGCTCACGCCAGTTCACTACTTGTGGTCCAACGATCAGGCCAGCGTTGTTACCGAAGTCCGAAATGATAGCACCCGGACCTAATTCGTTTATGTCAGCCATAGGGCTGCTCGCTATTTCGACGCCCACATGGATCGACGCTATACAGTTCTTGAGTTCTTCAAGGGTTTTCACCGGCTCAGCCGGACTAAGAGGAACAGCAGTGCGGATGACAAATTCAGCTTCCACGGCTGCAAAGCCACTTTCAAAGACAGTTACTGTGACCGCCTCAGAGTTTAGGGCCGTTAGCGTTTGAGATTTAAAAATTGGGCCTGCAAGCCGCCTAGCCGCAAACTGCTCGAGAAATGAAGTAGAAATACCGCCTACTTTCCATCCAGAGACCTCATCAGGCCAGCTGTTAATGGATTGGTGCTGAATCGCATAGGCAGTTTGAGTATCAGGCGGGAGTTGTCCAGGGAATCCGGGCAAAGAAATTGCCGCTTTGCGTGCCGCTAAGAGGCGTTCCGAGATCGTGGTTTCGATTGCAACATGCATCTCCGATAGTTGACTCGTTTCGCCATTGCTCGTCAGCATTTTTATTAATTCCTAGATTGCAACTCACACGTCTATCAGAAAAAAGAGTCGCTCCCCCGAAGGGGAGCGACAGGTAGGTGCAGATAATTGCTTAGTCGAATCGGTAAGTAGCGCCGACCACGACTCGTCGATCAGGCAG
>CBFHQN010000138.1:0-5417 GCA_965657765.1 Luminiphilus sp.
GACTTGCACGAGTGTCTGGGCAACCTCGGGCGGCTTTCCATAGATTGCCTGTCGCGCCGCGAATAGGTCTTGAACCTGTGTCATGCACTCGTGCATGTCGGTCACGAACCACGTCTCTTCAACGACGTTATCCATGGTGCAGTCGAACTCTTTGAGCACCGACTCGACATGCTGATAGGCATTTTTCATTTGCGCAACGAGGCTTTCAGGTGCTTTGCCGTTAGCATCGGTACCCACTTGTCCCGCCATGTGGAGGGTATTTCCGACTTGAACCCCTTGGCTGAAAAGGTCGGCGTAAGGCCCGTTTCTAAACAGTTTTTTGTCGAGTGCCATTAGTTACCTCTCTTTTCTTATCTTAGTTATCCGTAGGTACTGCTATCTCTTAACTCTCTTTGTAGCCTTATCGGATGGCTTTTGCGAGCAAACTTTTGACGACTGTATGCGGCTTTTAGCTTCCAGAGTCTGCAGCGCGATTCATCATGTCGACAAAGCGCTGATCAAATAACGGCGGCTTGCGCGGCAGGTTCGCTTTGTGGGTGGCAATGGCGTTCAGAATTTCTGCCACAAGTTCTGGGTGTTTCTCAGCGATGTTGTCCTTTTCACCTAGATCACGTCGTAAGTTGTAGAGCTCGGGTGTTTCTAGCGGCTCGCCACCTTGTGGTTGGTCGAACATATGCAGTTTGAAATCGCCCTTGCGATAGGCCCTCAGCTCACCTTTTCGGTAGAACGCCAGTTCGTCTCGTGGGCTTGCCTTACTTTCGAGAAGCACCGGAGAAAGGTTGTGACTGTCGAGTGTGTGAGGGGTATCTAACTTAAGGATATCTGCGATCGTTCGGTAGAAATCGAGAACGCTCCCCATGTCCGAGATAACCTCGGGTGCGATGGTTCCGGGCCACCAAAAGATACCGGGGACGCGAACACCGCCTTCGTAAATTTCCTGTTTGGAGCCTTTGAAGGGGCCGGTGCTTCCCGCGAAATGCGTGCTCGCCAATTGCCAAGGCCCGTTGTCGCTCGAGAAAAAAACGAGCGTATTGTCGTCGATTCCTGCCTTCTCTAAGGCGCTGATAATTTCGCCCACACTCCAATCGATCTCTTCAATCGTATCGCCGTAAGGCCCCGCCAAGCTCTTTCCCTGAAAAGGCTTGTCAGCAAACACGGGCAGATGGGGCATGGTATATGGCAAGTATAAAAAGAAGGGCTCTCCGTCTGCCGCCTCGATGAATCGAGTTGCTTCACGTGTAAGACGGGTTGTAAGGTTAGGCTGGAAGGTCGGTTGTTCTAACAGGTCGTCCTTGCAGCCACTCTCGTCACAGCGACTTCGCCACAGAGGGACGTTGTAGTTCGACGAGTCCGGGTCCTCAAAGGCGATGAGGAATTCATTCAAGATGGCATTAAGTGCTTCTGTTTTCCCGGTCTGCTGCATCATGAACAGCTCTTCGATACCCGGTCTTCCCTCGAACTTCATGTCGTTGGAGTAGGGGATGCCAAACCAGTAATCGAATCCATGGCGCGTGGGAAAGTACTCGGGCGCATCACCTAGGTGCCACTTTCCCATGATAGCGGTGCGATACCCTGCATCTTTGAGCATCTCCGCAAGTGTTACCTCACTCTCAGGAATACCGTACTTGTCGTCTGGAAATAACACCGGGCTGCCCACGCCATAGAGCCCCGAGCGAACGGGATGTCGTCCCGTGAGCAGTGCAGCGCGGCTAGGCGAGCATACGGGAGCGGGCACATAAAAGTCGGTCCAGCGCTGACCCTCATTGGCGAGTCGGTCCAAGGACGGGGTTTTGATGTAGGGATGGCCGTAGGCACCCGTATCGCCCCAGCCCATGTCGTCTGCGTACAAGATGACAATGTTCGGTTGAGCGGTCGCAGACGAATCGGTTGAAGACGTCGCGGCAGTCGAGCTTGCTGTGAAGAGCATCAGCAGAACGCCAAGCGTCGCCGTTAACGCTCGATAATGCGACTGCGAATGCCGGTGCCGCCGCAGTGATCCGATCATCTTCTTGCGCCTCATCTTCTCTCGAATGAGTTCATTCAACAGACTCTTTATCTCACACCAACGAGTGATTTAAAACGCGATGAGGTTTAGGATTTGATATGGAGAACCTTGCTCTGAAATGACCAGCATCTTTGAGCGCCTCGAATGTCTGCTCGCTCTCGATTCAGATTATTTCAAGGGTCTTGCGGTGTTGTTTTGATACCGTCGGCTTCAATGGTGATTTTGCGCGCTTTGTAGAGCGCACCGATCGCCTGCTTAAACACTTTTTTACTTACGCCAAAAGCGGCGTAAATGGCAGGTGGTGGGCTTTTGTCATTGAGTGCGAGTAATCCCTCGTTCTCACTCAATCTAGCCTCAATGGCGTCGACGACGGGCTGAATCTTCGACTCACTGAATCCCGGCCCGTTGAGTGATAAATCAATTTTGCCATCGTCACGGATTCGCTGAACAAAGCCTGTGATCTTCTGACCGCGTCGCACCCGTCGATACAATTCATTGCTGTAAAGCAGACCCCAGAATTGATGGTTAATGACGGCTTTGAAGCCAAGCTCAGTCTGCTCGGCAATGAGCAGCTCCACTTCTTGGCCGACTGTGAGCGCCAAGGAGGTGTCCTCAATCCAGCGATTAATGCGTGTGGAGCCTGTTGGTCGACCTTGATTGTCTAGATAGACCTTAACGACTGCGTAAGCACCTGCCTTAAGAGGGTGCTGTTGTTCCCCAAAGGGTATGAAGAGGTCTTTACTGAGGCCCCAGTCGGCAAAGGCGCCCAAATGATTCACCTCGCTTATTTTGAGCCAGGCGACTTCTCCAATGGTAATTTCGGGACACGCATTCTCCGAGTCATTGTTGTTAATTGCATTGTCTTTGATAGTAAGTACCTACGTAAGCGCCAGTGCATTTGGCTCGTGCACAAAACCGGTGCAATTAACCAATGCCTTTAAGAAGTAAGGTGGGTGTATCAGTTGCCACCAATACACAAATTTCCTAATCATCATAGGTTACGCGCTTTGAGCGATTAGTTATCAAAAAATACGCCCCTTTTTATCGTCAATGCCCCTCGTATTACCAATATCGGTACGTGACTACATGAATCGATTCAAGATTTTGTAGGAATTCGCTGGGCGAGCCAGTAGTCTCAAGATCCCTGTTTACTACTGATAATAAGGATCCTGATATGGCCATTGGTGTCGTCGCAACACTGCCCGTTCAAGAAGGTAAAAACGAAGAATTCGAAGCGGTTTTTTTAGAGCTCGCTGCACAGGTAACCGCTAACGAGCCTGGTTGCATGTTCTACACGCTTAACCGTAGCAAGTCTGACCCACAGGTCTACAAGGTGCTCGAGTCATACACTGACGAGGACGCGCTCAAAGCACACGGTCAGACCGAGTACTTCAAGGCGGCGAATGTTAAGTTGGGCCCATTGCTCGCGGGCCGCCCTGACATCGAATACCTCGACGGCGTCTCTTGAGACAGTCTCGCTATTGGAGCGGCTCCCCAGCGAGCTGCTCTGCTTTCCACTCCATCGCCATTCGCACACGGCTCTCCACTGAGGGGTGCGTGTAAAACAAGAATTCCTGCAGCGCTGAGGGTCGTGGGTCCCGGTACTCCGCTGTTTTTACCAGCGCAGATGCGAGTCCATCGGGTAAGCCCACGGTCTCTAGCGAATAGCGATCTGCATCTGCCTCGTTCATTCGCGATAGGGTGTTATTCAAAGGTTGGAATACCATCATCAGAACACCCACGAGCAAAATCAAAACAGGTACACTCGCCGGGTTTTGAATGTCCTCATCGGCGTCAAAGGCCCGTGCAACGGGCTTGAACAATCTGTCTGCGAGCAGGAAGGCGATCACCACCTGCGCGCTGACCAGGAATACCACCCACCAAATGTGTCCCGAGACGTAGTGCCCAATCTCATGTCCGGTCACCGCTTTTACTTCGTCGAGATTGGCTTCTTTCAAAGCCACATCGGAAATGGCAATCCTTGCGGAGGAACCAATACCTGAGACGTTAGCCGTGAAGTTGTTTGACTGGCGTGAGCCGTCGTACATGAAGACGCGCTCGGTAGGAATATTGGCCTCGATGGCCAGTACCTCTACCGCTTGTTTTACCTCTCCCTCTGGCACCGGTGCGTACTCGTTAAACATGGGCTGAATGACAGCGGGTCCTAGTAACATCATCGTCGCCATAAGGCTTGCGGTAATGCCACCAAACCAGGCCCACCAGAGTCGGCCGGCTTTTTTGATCAGTACGTAAAACGTCGCAAGCAGCAGACCCATAAGCACGGCAGTGAGCGCGAGGCTCAAACCCGATTGTCCAAGGAAGTCGCCCAGCGGTTGATCTGTCATGTCGTATTGGGTCTGTCGATACCAGCTGGTGTAGATGGTCCACGGTAGCTCGATAATGGCAGACAAAACGATAAAGGCCGCGCTAACTCTGAAGGCGCGGTTAAAGGCGCCCTTTCCCGACAGTTTGTATGAGAGTGAAGTCAGGATGCCACTGCGGATAATGAGCCAGGTCGAGATAATCGTGACCCCAAGCGACCACAGCATCAGCCATTGATTACCGGCTGTGTAGGCGGCCGCTTGAGCCAAGGCCTCCGAACCCAGCGAGTCGATATAGGTAGTTGTTGCCGCTTGTCCATCAAAAGCCATGGTCTTTACCCCCAATTTTTTTTATTGTCCGGACCGTGATGTGTGGCAGCTAGCCAATTCGCTCGGCCTAATCGGAAAAGTTATGAGGCCATCATAAAGCCTGTCGCGTATGCCTTAAAGGTGAGCGGCATCGCCTGCAAGTAAGGATCAAAGATGAAGGCCCTCGAGCTTAGAGTGGGTAAAACAGCAGCGAAGCGCCTTGAGGCGGACGGATGGCATGCGGACCTTATTGACGGTCTCATTGGCGCCTCCGGCGGACCAAAGTGGTTGATCTTGGGTCGCATGGACCGTGTGCTGATATCGGACTTATTAGCCCAGCGAAGTCGACCTCTCGACGCCGTTGGCTCATCGATCGGTTCCTGGCGGCATGCGGCGATGGCGCAGCCAGATCCGGTTGAGGCTTACGATCGTTTTGAGGAGGCCTACCTCACCCAAAAGTACAAGTCGAAAAAGCCGACGGTTCCGGAGATTACCGAGGTGGCGCTGTGGTTAATGCGATCGCTTCTTGGAGAGGAGGGCGAGCGGCATGTTGTTGAGCATCCTTGGCTCCGATCGCATATCGTCACGGCGCGTGGTAAAGGACTGAACGGCCGTCGGCCCGGTAAACGACTCATCGCTGGCATGGGTGCTGCTGCTTTGGGAAACGCTCTAAGTAGAAGCACTCTCCCAGCGTCTTTCCAGCGCGTGGTTTTCGCATCACAACAAGCCACACCGCTTAGCCCCTTGCTCGATGGGTTTGCGACTCAGTATGTCGATCTCAG
>CBFHQN010000139.1:0-5395 GCA_965657765.1 Luminiphilus sp.
CTGTTATTGGTATCGGAGTTGAACAAGGTGATGAACGCATCACCGTTGCCTAAGTCGTCGTCCAGACGCTTGATGGCCACCTCAACACGACCAGCCGCCAGCGGTGCATCTGCATCCGAAAGCTTGTATCTAAGCTCACCTGTATCGCCCGCATCGGTATCAATAATTTCAGCTATCTTGTTACCGGAGGTACCAGGGCCACCCACATCGGCCTCAGGCTCCTTACCAACCGTCGCCTCAGAGGTACTGGAGTTATAGGGAGAAGCACCGTTATCCGTATCGAGAGAGTCTCCCTCAAGATAAGACTCGAAGTCATCGGAGAAGACGCTCTGCATACCATCGGTATCAGAGTAAATTCCGAAGTTATCGACGCTAAAGATACCGGTTGCCTCTCTCACGCCGCTGTTGTCTCCAAACCTGAAGGCCACGTGAGTAACGCCGCCAAACGGTGAGTTATCGGGCGTAATTGGGTCAAGCGCCACGCCATCAATAACAATCACCACCTGAGGGGCTAGACTTGTATCACCTCCGGGGTAGTCCCAAGTGACGACGACGTCCATCCACTCATCAAGTACATGGGGTAATGAAGACGTATCGGTCGAGCTGGGATAGCGGACACCAAAGCTGTCATCTCTAATTCTGAAATCGAGGATCGATCCGCTATTGTTTGTCGACGAATTAAATAGCGTGATAAAGGCATCGCCGTTACCCAGCTCATCGTCAAGTCGCTTCACGGCGGCTTCGATGCGTCCAGAAATAATCGGTGCAGCTTCATCAGCAAGCTTATAACGGAGTTCACCGGTATCGCCGCTGTCCGTATCGACAATCCCCGCAAACTTATTGCCGGGAGTTCCTGGACCGCCCAAGCTTTCCGTTGACTCCACAGTCGCCTCTGAAGTGCTCGAGTTGTAAGGCGATGCACCATTGTCAGTATCGAGAGAATCGCCTTCTACATAAGACTCAAAGTCATCAGAGAAAACTTCGACGAAACCTGCCGTATCAGAGTAAATCGCAAAGTCGTCAACGCTTACTTTGCCTGTTGCCTCGCGAACACCACTGTTGTCACCGAACCGAACAGAGACATGAGTCACGCCACCCACCGAATTATTTTCTGGCGTAAACGATGGCAAACTCACGCCGTCCACGGAGATCGTCACTGACGGGTTAACGGATGTCGACCCATCGGGATACTCCCACGTGATACGAACATCCATAAACTCATCAAGCTTGTGAGGTAGCGAAGACGTATCAATGGAACTTGGGCTTCTTACCGCGAAGCTATCGTCCTTGATTCGGAAATCAAGAATAGCCCCGTCATTGTTCGTCGCGGAGTTAAAGAGTGTGATGAAGGCATCACCGTTTCCGAGGTCATCATCGAGACGCTTGATCTTCAGCTCAACGCGTCCAGCCGCCAATGGGTCGCCAGAAAGCTTATAGCGAAGCTCACCGGTATCACCTGCGTCAGTATCAACAATGACTGCGACTTGCGTTGTTCCCGCGTTCACTTCACCGCCAACACCATTAATGGTAATAACAAGCTCCGCTGTTGAGCCATCAACCGACGTCACTGTGATGGAGTCCGTGACTCGATCACCCTGAACCAAAGCCGCAATAGCGGGATCCGCTGTATCGAGCGTGTACTCCCACTCCCCTGACGCCAATATCGAGATGCTGCCATAGGTCGTCGATACATTAGTTTCTTCGACGAGTGCCGCTTCGCCCTGGTCGGGATCTATCACGGTAATCGCACCGGTAATCGCCTCTGCGCTGTCGCTGTTCACTGCGCCAACGAGATTAAAGAAAGCTGCCGGTGTCGATGCGCTCTCCTCGCTTCGATCAAATATGACGACGGACGCGTCAACTGAATTGGGATAAGTCTGCGAACCGGCAAACACGTCACCAACACCGTAGCCCTCGAAGTCGTCAGCGAACGCCAACGCCGTGCCCGCGGTATCTGAGTAAATCTCGACGTTATCAATTAAATATGAGCCAAACGGAATAACGGTGCCGTTGTCACCAAAACGCCACTGCACACGTTGAACACCTTCAGCAAACCATTGATTTAGATCGGTAAAGTCACCATCAACAACCGCAGCCGTGGAGAATGGGCCACCTCCGAGAGCTTCACCATTGATCAGAATAGTGATCTGCTTCTCTTCAGCCATATCCCAAATAATTTCGATGTCATACCATTCGTTGGGGGTAAATGGCGCTTCAATCGTTTCACCTGGATACGACGCATTATCCGTATTCCTCACGAGGAAACGAGGATCCCGAGTACTGCCATCGTCATTAGTCGCAGAACCCTGAATACGCAGGTCGACCAATGATTCAGATGAACTACCTGACGCACCGTACAAAGTGACGTAGGCGTCCTTCTGATTACCGTCATCGGCCAGTGCGTCCGTTTTCAAGAAAGAGAACTTCAGCTTGCCTGCGTATTGGTGAGGATCCAAATCTAGACGGAGCTCACCCGTATCACCATTAATTGTGTTGGTAATTTCCGCGACCTGAGTTAACGCAGCAACACGGATCACAAGCGCCGCACCAGTGCCATCCGCAGAGGTGATTGGAATTACGTCGCTGACCGACTCACCCACCTCAAGTCCGGCAACATCACCGTTGGTGGTATCGAGTGTGTAAGACCAGTCGCCCGTTTCGGTAATCGAAAAAGTACCGTAAGTAGTAGCCACATCCGTCTGCGGTGCGACCGCATCTTCGCCGAAGTTCACGTCATTGACGGTCACAGTGCCGGTCAGAGGCGCTACTTGATCGTTTGGAATAGACGCGCTGAGCCCTTCAAACGTCGCCGGCTCGGGCACGTTATTCACCGCACCTGATACCTGCGAGAGCGCATCGGCATTTAGGTTGCCGCCTACAGGCGACGATGTAATGTCGTTCGCAGCCTGATTAAACGCATCGATAGTCTCTTGCGAAAGAACGCCATCCACGAGGTCGGCAGTAATAGCAGCAATGACCTCAGCCGCCGTTTTAGTTGCATCTGTGGCGTCTACCTGTGAAATCAACGCAAGCGCGGTTGCGTATTTACCTGCCTCATCATTAGCCAAAGGCGCTGCTGCTATGTCTGACGGTGTTATTTCGGTGATATTTGCTGAAACACCAAAGTTCACTCCCACAGACCCGTTGAACTGAGAAAGCGCTTGATTCAAGTCACCCGATTGCTCGGCAAGTGCAGTAGCGATCTCGGTTAACGGAGAAACTGTGAATATCGCATCGCCGGTCACATCTGCGACCGCACGACTGAGTGGGGCGGCCAAAGTATCTCCGGACGCCTCATCAACATAGGTGCCGCCTGCGCACGACAGCAAAGCCGCGCCGTTCACAGGAACTAGCCCGCCAAACGTTACAAGACCGTTGCTAGTTACACCGGATGCAAGCGCGGATCCCGCTGCACCATCGACTCCAATTGCAGAAATATCGCAAGCCGCCCCATCGACCAGAGCATGCACAAATGTTGCACCCAGCGAGAACGCCGCCTGAATGGATACACCTGTCGACTCGACAGTTTCGCGAAGACCCGCTGAATCGGTGTATCGAGCAACTACACTTACCGTCTCCCCGCCTTCATCGGCCGTGAGTGTGTAGGTTGCCGACGTCGCCCCGTTTATCGCAGCGCCATTGGAATACCACTGATAGGTGTCAGTCCCGGCTTCCACCCCATCTGGGTCAGACACAGAAGCGGACAACGTCTGCCCAACAACTGTTTCTCCGGAAATGCTCGCGGAACCATTGGAACTGGCGACGGGGTCGATGCTACTCCGCCCGCTACCACAACCAACGATAAAAGCTGATAACAAAGACACTAAAAGGACTTTACGACTCATTACCTGAACTCCTTTTCAAAATCCACCACCCGTATTCGGCTAGCTAGGCTCGCCTCCGTGGAGGCGTTCTCGCACCGCTATATTATTGCGCGATTGCGCGCGTCGCGATTTTTATTAAGAAACTGCTGATTAAGAAACTCCGCCCCTAAAAACGGTCTCGTAGATTCTCGACCATAACCTCTGCATAACTTTGGTCATACCAATTTAATTTTTATCTGCAATTTGGTCATACAATTTGAGATACGTACAGTTACCAGTAAAACCCAGTTTTGTCATACATTGCAAGGGCGATGAGTAATTAAATAACCAATGAAAAATCTATAAGGATATTCATTGGACCAAAAGGACCGCAGACCCGTCGTTTCAACCTTTGGCAGAATAAAGTTCTTACCAAAATTTTTCGGATTTGCTAGCATCAACGTTTTGGAACTGTTGCGTGACTTATGTCTAGAGGAAACCGACTTTATCGAGATGTAGCCGATAGGATGCTCGCGATGATTAGTTCAGGCGCTTACCCTGCGGGCGGACGGCTCCCCCCTGAGCGAGAATTGGCCGAACAATTTTCGGTAAGCCGCCCTACCATACGCGAGGCCATTATCGCCCTTGAGGCTAAGGGGCTTGTGCGGATAAAGAGTGGGTCGGGGGTATACGTACTCTCAGCAAACGTTGTCGACAAACTCGCATCAGGTCAGAGAGAAATGCGGGAGGGAAGTGCATTTGAACTCACTGAAGCACGAGCGGCACTCGAAGGTGAGGCGGCAGCCTTAGCCGCTCGAATGATCACGCCTGAACAATTGGAAGCACTGGAAAAGGCGCTTCTTGAGTTAAAGAACGAATCCCAAAACGGAGAATTACTTTCAGAACAAGCTGATAAACATTTTCACCAAATCATTGCTGATGCGACACACAATCCGCTGATAAAAGGAATGATTAGTGATCTCTGGCAAATACGAAACAACAACCCAGGCATTCATCACGCTTATCAAGCCATTTGCGAAACCGACAGTGGTGCGAGATATGAGGAACACGAGGCGATCTTTACGGCAATCAGGCTGCGAGATGCGGCGTCTGCAAGACAAGCTATGCACCATCACTTCGAGCGAATTCTTGCAAAGCTGATTTCTGCAGAGGAAGCTAGGGCGTTTGAGGCACTAAAGACGAAAACCATGGCAAGTCGAGAACGGTTTTCGCTAGAGCAGATGAAAGTGAGACGCTAATGAGCGGTAGTAATCAAGCGTCACTGATACAACGGGTGCAGAATAGCATTGGAGCCGGCCGCTCATTATATTGTCGAAGCTGTTAGCTCGCGCCATCCATACAAAACGCTGTAGTCGCCTGTAATCCGGTGCTTAAGTATTAAGCAGGCAACAGCATTGGCACGTGAATAGGGTGACGGGCGCAACCCAATGCCCCTGGCCGCCATGCTCGAGTTGTAAAAGGCAATGAATTAGAGGGCCGCAGATACCGAAAAATGGTTGCATTGCCGGAGGTGGGTTGGCGCCACCACTTCGCTCGCAAGAAAAGGAAGTCCTAAACGCTATCCGAAGAAG
>CBFHQN010000140.1:0-5366 GCA_965657765.1 Luminiphilus sp.
AGAACTCAGGTGGTGGTGCAATACCCTGCCCCAGCATTTCGCGCACCTTGGTACCAGATAGTAGGATGAAGTCTTCTTTATCGTGATCAGGGGCGTCTTTCATCATGACAACTCGATCCAGCTTTTTACTGTAAGCGGTGTGGTCTGCACGATAAATCTCGATTTCCAGCGCGCCGCTCGGCACGCGCTCATCAAATATTGTCTGTGCGTCAAAGCCACCGTAGTAATCGCCAACACCCGCGTGGTCGCGACCAACAATAAGCTCGGTACAGCCAGCATTTTGTCTGAATAGCGCGTGCAAAACCGCCTCGCGTGGTCCTGCATAGAGCATGTCAAAGCCGTAGCCGGTCACCATCACTGTGTTTTCGGGGAAATAGTGATCAACCATGGTTCGAATTGCGTTGTCACGAACGTCCGCAGGAATATCGCCCGCCTTTAGCTTGCCCAACAACATGTGAATCAGAATGCCATCGGCATCGAGATCCTGCATCGCCATGCGGCACAGTTCTTCGTGTGCCCGGTGCATTGGGTTCCGGGTCTGGAAAGCCACCACACGCTGCCAACCGCGAGACGCAATTTCTTCGCGTATCTCCATGGCCGTTCTAAAGGTTTCAGGAAAGTCCGCTTGAAAGTATGAGTAGCTCAGCACTTCGATGGGCCCCGATAGCAGCACGCGCCCTTGATTGTTAAAGGTTGCAACGCCCGGATGCGCGGGGTCCTCGGTGCCAAAGATCTCCCGCGTCATCAGCGACATATCGTCGTCAGATAGCGAATCGATGCCTGTAACATCCATGACTGCCAATACGGGATTACCGTCAACGTTAGGGTCTCTCAGCGCAATGCGATCACCCACCTCACCGGCAAATTCAGCGACCATATTGAGCACAGGAACGGGCCAAAAGAGCCCGTCAGTGGTTTTAAGTTCCCTGGCAACACTCATCGCATCATCACGATTCATATAACCGACCAAAGGTGTGAAATAACCCGCACCTAACATTACTGCGTTAGCAGCGGCTGCCGATGAAACAATAATGGAAGGCACGCTCGAGGCCTCTCCTTCAAGCGCCAACTTACGCTGATCCGATACGATTCTGGGTGTCAGTGCGTCCGCACCGTGGGGTTTAATAAGGCTCATGCTGCTCTCTGTCTTCACTATAAGGTTGTCTTTAAGTTGTTTTCCCGCCTTTTCAGGCCACGGCGGGCGTCAAAGTTTGGAAGTGCGCCACTCACAAGTTTTATTAGGGGTGATTCACCGACCAAATGGTTCACAGCCAACCAGTTCATAGCCAACTAGTTTACGCCCAACGAGAGGCTTTATTACTTGGCAATAAGTCCTAGCTCCCGAAGTTGCTCGATGATTTGCGAAACTTCTTGCTCAAGAGTCTGTTGATCAGTCCGCAAGTGGATTTCGGGAGCTATTGGCGCCTCATAGGGGTCATCAATGCCCGTGAAGTTTTTGATTTCACCTGCACGTGCTTTTTTGTAGAGGCCTTTGGGATCACGTGACTCCGCTGCTTCCAAGCTACAGTCGACAAAAACCTCAATAAACGCCATTCCCGCCTCCTCATGGATCTGACGAACCAACTCGCGATCACGCAGATAAGGAGAGATAAAGCTCGACAGGACAAGCACGCCGGAGTCGACAAATAGCTTTGAGATTTCACCTACTCGACGAATATTCTCCGCCCGATCTTCCTCGCTAAAGCCGAGATTTTTATTGATCCCAAAGCGGACGTTATCTCCGTCGAGGCGGTAACAAAGTACGCCCATATCATGGAGAACGCCTTCAAGCGCCACGGCCACTGTGCTCTTACCTGAGCCCGAGAGCCCGGTGAACCACAGGGTGGCACCGCGATGCCCCAGTAGCGTCGCTCGCTCGTCACGCGTCACCTCACCCTTGTGCCAGTGAATGTTGGTCGCTTTCTGCTCTGTCATACCTACCTCCGATTACATGGCGAGATGGTAGAGGATGGCGCTTACAAATAAAAACGGTTTAAATAAATAAAACCTATCGATTAAATTGATTTATGCAGTACACACTCAAACAACTGACGGTGTTCAAAGCAGTAGCGAGTCTCCAGTCCACCACGGCAGCAGCACAGACGCTGGCATTGTCACAATCCGCAGTGAGCTCCGCGGTTCAGCAACTCGAATTACAAATCGGGCAGAAACTTTTCGACCGCGTCGGAAGGCAGCTATTGCTCAATCGAGTGGGTGTATCTCTATTGCCCGCTGTTGATGAATTTCTAGCGCACGCGGCACGACTTGACTCGCAGCTGCGAGGCGACGCTATCGCCGGTAGGGTTTGCTTAGGCGCAAGCTTCACCATCGCGAACCACATTGTGGTTGATGCGATGGTCGACTTCCAACGTGCCCACCCAAGCGTCGAAATTGAGATAAGCAGTGACAACTCACCGGGCATCATCGATTCCGTGATAGCGGGGAATGTCGATTTCGGGCTCATTGAATCGTCCGTCGACGACCCTCGGATCACAGTTGAGCGATGGCTCGATGATGAACTTGTTGTCTTTGCAAGCCCCGAGCACTCCCTAGCGCGCAAGGGCCAGCTGTCGGCCGATGAGTTAGAGCAGGCTCACTGGGTATTAAGGGAGCTGGGGTCAGGTGCACGAACCGTTTTCAGCGACACGTTTAGGACCGCATTACCCGACATAGAAATAGCCATGGAGTTTCGTCACAACGAACCGATTAAGCGCGCCGTTGCAAAAGGCGTTGGTATTGGCTGCTTGTCCGCTCGTGTGCTCGAGCGTGAATTGATGGACGGAACATTGGTGTCGCTTCACATCCCGAGTGAGCGCAAAATGCCGCGGCATCTGGCGATGATCAGACGCAAAGATAACGTACTGTCTGCGCCTGCAAGGGCGTTTTGGCGACAATGCCTAGCTATGCGCTGAGTGCCTCAGTATCATGCCGGACTTCAGCAAAAACGGAACGCACGTATGCACGTAGCCATCATCGTAGGAAGCCACAGAAAAGATTCCCAGAGCGCCAAGATCGGGCGTTTTTTACGGGCGCAAATCGAATTCCTGGGCGATCACAGCTGCTGGACTTGCGACCTCGGCAAGAACCCCTTGCCGATGTGGGATGAAGAGATCGGCTCTGATGCGGCGCACTGGGCACCATTAACCGAGGTTAACAACCAGCTGAAAGTCGCAGAGGCCATCATTGTCATTGCACCCGAGTGGCATGGCATGGTCCCCGCAGCGCTCAAAAATTTCTTCTTGATTTGCGACGGAACCGCATTAGCACACAAACCAGCGCTTGCCGTCGGTGTATCAGTGGGCCCCGGGGGCACCTACCCCATTTCCGAATTGCGGCTCAGTAGCTATAAGAACAATCGTATGTGCTACCTGCCTGAACATCTCATTGTTCGTAATTGTATGGTTGTTATGAACGAGGACGCAGCCGCAAATGATGAAGGCGAGCACAGCTATGTGTCAGAGCGAAGTCTTTATTGCGTTAAGCAGCTTGCCGCCTACAGCGATGCGCTAAAACAGGTGCGCGCATCAGGCGCCGCTGATTTGGAACCCTACCCCAACGGCATGTAAGCGGCATTTAGACGGCATGTAAGCAGGTCGCCGACGCTAAACTACAAGGGCTCAAACGACATGGGTTGCGCAAAATTCGCTTGAGACTATCGCTGTTGTCGGCACCCCAGTTCCTCTGTGGGACCCGCAAAGCAGGTCTGGCTACTAGCCCAGGCTTTTGTAGCCGCCTCCGAAGAACAAAAGCGGTTCACCATCGACCGATGTGAACGCTTCAACTTCACCAACGATGATGTGGTGATCACCACCGGCATGAATCGCATTCGTGCGACACGAGAAGGTCGCCAACGCGCCAGAGATTAAGGGTGTCCCCTGCTCGTCTCGAATAAGGTCTGATGCCTCAACTTGATGATCCATTGAGCGTGCATAACGGTTTGATAAAGCTTCTTGGGAGCGCTGAAGCACGGAAATACCGTAGCGATCACACTGCGTGAATTGATCAAAACAGTCCGAGGTGTTTTGGATGCTCCACAGCACGAGTGCGGGCTCAAGTGATACCGCAGCGAACGAATTGACCGTCATCCCAATAGGTCCCTCGCTTGACTCCGTCGTCAAGACACAGACACCAGTTGCAAACTGTCCCAGCGTGTTTCTAAGCTCTCGTGTATCCAAAGTACGCCCCTTATTTACAGCGTGAGATTATCATCAGAGAAGCGCAATTAAGGCGTCCTTTTAGGGTAACTAACCCATCGTCCAGATGGCCTAAGACGGCATCGCAGTCACAGCGCCGGCACGCCGTATGTGCCTGAGTGGCTAACTAACGCATGCCCCCTCAATTACGCATTCGATTTACCATTGAGATCACTGAGCGCCACCGATAATTGAGAGCAATACTGCTTAAAAGCGATACGTTGCACCCAAACGCAGCCTGCGTTCGATACCTGGGAAGCCAATGGCCGTCTCAAATGATTTGTTGAGCGCGTTATCGACCGCCAAATAGGCTCGCCACGCCGGACTTGGCCGCCAGCTAATACCCACGTCTAATCGGTTATAGGCCGATACCGTCTCCAGACCCGTAGGAACCGAGCTATCGAGTAAGTCACCCACGTGTATCCAATCCGCTGAAGCTGACCAACCCTCAGCGAGTTGCCATTTCGCATTAAGTCCAAACCGCCAGTCCGGGCGCTGCAATAAAGCACCACCGCCCTCGACACCAACATCAACGTATGTTGCGTTGAGTGCAATAGATGATGACTCAGTCGGTTTAAACCCAGCTGTCAGTTCAACACCTTCACTTCTTACGTCACTCTCATTAACTAAACGGAAGATCGTAGGGTCAAAATTGATGAGATTTTTATAGTCACTTCGGAAAGCGCTGACGCTTACCTGCCTCGGCCCGCTTTGCCACTCAACACCCGCTTCCACATGTTGGCTTGTCTCGGGCTTTAAGTCGGGATTCCCAACAAGCGCGTGTCCCAGCGCATAGAAACTCGGCAACTTGAAACCCTCGCCACCGCTCAAGAAGAATCGCGCCGCACCACTGCGATATTCGACACCTAGCCGCCCGGTTACCTGCTCTTTGAAACCATCAGCCTTGTCGATCCGCAAAGATACATTGACAGCAAACCGCTCTATCGGCCGGTGCACCAACTCAGAAAAGAAACCGGTGGTGGTTCTGTCTAAGGCAAAATCCTGTGGCAACGAAAAACCAGGAAAAAGTTCTATTTCGCCAATAAGCTCACCATCCTCGCGAAGGTGATCAAGACCTATCAATGCTTGAGTGTCATCTGACCAATCAAAGACCCCGTGTAGCGCCATATTTTCGCGTTGTAACTCAGAGTCGATAGTGCTGGCCGGAACTCC
>CBFHQN010000141.1:0-5360 GCA_965657765.1 Luminiphilus sp.
TCGTACCCTTCGTAATGCACGGGGCTAATCAGTCGATCCCAAGCCCCACCAATATCGGTGGTCTCAAACTCAAATGTCCGTCTCTCTCGGTCTCCCAAAACCACAAGACGCGTCGACGACCTCCATTCCAGGGCTTTTGGAACAAATGTGATGCTTTGTGACAGTGGCGTTTCAGGGTTTCGAAAATCAAGCAACTGGATCACATTACGCTCACTGGCAACAGCAACCACTGAGAGCCGAGGATGACCCTGAAGTAAAAACAAATCATCCGAAACGAATAGCTGCTCTACCAACTCAGTGCTCGGCGCATCGCCCGCCAGTTTAGGTGCTAGGTAGTGATGGTGGCTAATCAAGCCATCCTCATTGAGTAAGACGAGTCCACGATCTCGACCCACGGCAGTGGCCTTCACCCATTCAGTAGGTAACGCTGTATTTTCAATTCGAAATCCGGTGAACTGATGAACCCAGAACCACGGCTCACCGGGCTTACCGTAAAGCTGCCAATTCCCCGGCACAGGAAATAGTCGGCTATTGTCGAGCCGCACTTTAGTGACATGCTCACCCGTGGGCAGATCAGCTTCGTTCAACCCAGACCTAACCGGCACCTCCGTCAGCGAACTCGGCGCTAAAATTGGATAGGCTACAGTTACCATTTGTACAAACATACCCAGCAAAGCAAATATAACGGCAAAGCCCGCAAGGCGGATCGCGCCACCCGACAGGGCTGAACGTATGTCCCTCCAATTAGCCGCAGGCATCAGCAGCCTCTCTAATCGTTAGGCCCTGATCATCACTCGGAACGCGAAACCCAGCATTTCGCAGTGATGCCAGCCTCGCTGGGGTGGCAATAAACCTGATGAATTGGCACTCGGGAGAGTCTTTGGAGACTGCTAAGGCGGTTGCTGTGTACATGTACAGCACACGCTTGAAGGGATAATTTTTATCAGTGGGCGACAAAACAGTACCATCGCGCATGATGATGTTGAGTACCTTCACCCCCCTTTCTGCATGCGTTGCTGGAGAATATGCAAGCCCGTATGGCAACCTCGCAATCGTATTCACAACGCCACTGCTGCCCGGAACCTCATTGATAAACACACCCGGATCACCGTCACACAAAGCTGCGCGTCGAAAATACTGGTAGGTTCCCGATGTTGCTGTGCGACCAAACACCTGAATCGCTTTTTCGCCAAAGGCGTGCTCGGGATCTAAGTGGTTCCAACGGGAAACTCGCCCACTCGTCCCGCAGGTGCCAGGCATTCCAAAAATCCTCGCAACCATCTCGTCTGAAATGGCATCCATTGGATTAGACAGATGAGTAATGAAAACTACAGCATCCTCAGCAAGCGCTATTTCTGTAGGGTCAAACCCCCTTAGCGCGCGAAATGCAGTCCGCTCATCTTTATTCATCGCGCGGCTCATCGTACCAATGTTCGCAGTCCCTTGTTGCAGCGCAGGCGGCGCTGCCGCTGACCCAACTGCCTGAATTTCTACCGAGATTTCGGGATGTTCCGCGTAAAACTTTTCAGTCCAGTCAGTCATGAGGCGTGACAATGTGTCCGACCCAACGATTGTTAGAGAACCGGTAGCAGAAGACTGTGCATGGGTCATCCCAGAAAACCAGGAAAGCGAGCACAGAAACAGAACGAGCGAGGATTTACGCGCCTTCATCGGATTTAGCATCAGCGTCAAAAACCAGAGAAAACCGAGAGCCCACTCCCAACTTACTCTCAATTTTGAGCTCCGCGTTATGGGAGAGTGCCACGTGTTTGACAATAGCAAGGCCAAGTCCAGTCCCGCCGGTCTTTTGACTACGGCTCTTATCGACCCGATAAAACCTCTCGGTCAACCTTGGAATATGAACGGGATCAATGCCATCTCCCTTGTCAATAATGCTGAGCGTTGGACGACCTTCTTGTAACGCCCACTCGATGATTACTTCAGATACAGGGGCACTGTATTTGAGCGCGTTAACAACCAAATTACTCACGGCACTGTGAAGTTCCATTGGATCGCCAAGCACCAATCCATTAAATTCATGCCGGAGCGTAATTGCCCTATCGGGCCACGCCGCCCGCAAGTCCTCCACCAACTCTGCTGTTAAATCGCACATATCAACTGAGGTGGTTTTATCAGAGTGCTCAATAGACTCAATGCGCGAGAGCCACAGAAGGTCCTTTAGCAGCATTTCCATCCGGACAACCTGCATATCCATTTGGGCGAGTGGGCGCGCGATAGGCGCTACGATTTGCGGATCAAGACTCTGTAATGTCTCGACATAACCTTTAAGCACCGTCAATGGCGTACGAAGCTCATGAGAAACGTTACCGACAAAATCACGGCGCATGACTTCTAGCTTGTACTGCTCTGTAACGTCCTTAACGAATACTAAACGATCACCCCCTGCAAACGTTGTGACCTCTATCTGAAGACAGCGATCCTGCTCGGGTGTTGGGGGTAATCGCAGGGGAACTTGGTAATCACCAGCGCTTAGGTAATCGGATAATTGAGGCGAACGCATCAAGTTGATGAGTGGCCGTCCTACATCGCCCGGTAGTTCAATACCCACGAGCTCGCCTGCCGAGTCATTTACCCAGGAGATATTACCGCGCTGATCGATGATGATGGCCGCATCACGCAACTGTTTGAGGGAGTCTTGAAGGTAATTTACTGAAGACTCGAGACGACCTTGTGTTTCTTTACTCTGACGCTGTAGTCGATAGATGTGGTCAAAAAGACGGCCCCAAACACCTCGAGCCTCTGGTGGCGCAGTTCGACTATTCTCAAGCCACCTTTCTAAACGATATACCTGCCAAGCCCAGTAAACGACGAGCACGCTGAAAACCAGCAGCAGCGTCATTTGAAGCATATCGAAAGCGTATCCAACCAGCGCAAGCGCTAAAACAACGAGCGGTGTTTGCAGTAAGCTACGCCAATTGGGGCGCGACGCTTTCACTCGGCGATAACGCCTTTGGTTGAGAACCGGTAACCCGTTCCACGGACTGTTTGAATGAGATCGCTATAATCTTTCACCCCGTCCTCTAACGCTTTTCTCAGACGCCGAATGTGTACATCGACGGTTCGCTCTTCAACATAGACATTGGCTCCCCAGACATGATCTAAGAGCTGATTCCTTGTATATGCTCGCTCGGGATGAGACATGAAGAACTGGAGCAAGTTGAATTCAGTCGGCCCCATCTCAATTGGCTCGTTAGCTACGAATATTCGCCGACTATCCATGTCGAGTAGAAGATCCTCGACCTCGAGACGGTCTCGTTGCTCGCCTCCGGCAGCGCGCCGGAGCTGCGCTTTTATACGCGCAATCAATTCGCGGGGCGCAAAGGGCTTTGTCACGTAATCGTCAGCGCCGACATCCAGGCCCTGAATGACATTATCCTCTGCCGCTTTTGCCGTAAGCATGATGACCGGGATTTCCGCGGTAGCGTCGTTTCGCTTCAAACGTCGGAGCAACTCCAGCCCACTACCACCAGGCAACATCCAATCAAGTAATACGATAGCTGGCCGCTCATCTACGATAAGTCGGTGCGCATCCTGAATGTTCTCAGCCTCAATACATTCGAAATCGGCAATCTCAAGGGCCATTCGTAGCATGTCGCGAATCGAAAACTCATCGTCGACAATCAATACCTTTTTACCTGTCATGCTTTTGATCCTCTAGATACGCGTTCATTAAATGAAAAAAAAATGACAGAAAGGTTACGGTGGCTACCACCAGTCAAACCAACCCTTTTCTTTGAACTCGTCCTGACAGGATGCGAGCTGCCGGCTGTAGAGATTCGCTCTGCGGTCGACCTTCCTCGCCACCTCAACTAACCACGACTTAGATCGGTAAGTACCGCGTTTGTAGCCGCCATGACCCTCGTGGTAAGCGAGGTACAAACGGAAGGCGTCGTCCTTCGCAATACCATTGGTCTTGTTGGTTGTGTGGTTGTACCAACCGACAAAATCAATCGCATCGTCAAAATCATCACGATCAGCACCGTGATTGCCAGACTTAGTTTTGTACCACTCCCAAGTGCTATTTTTAGCTTGGGAATAACCGTATGCGTCGCTGGGCCGTGGGCCGGGTATGAAGCCCCAAATTTGCTTTCTCGGTGGTTTTGCGCCGGCAACAAACCGCGATTCCTGGTGCATAAACGCCATCATCACCGATACAGGCACACCCCACTTCTGACGCGAAGCAACGGCATCCTCGTACCAGTCATCTTTATCTCTGAAAATATCGCAAATGTTGTCCAGTTTTTCGGGCGGTTTAGTCGCGCAACCACAAATCAGAATAACGGTGAGTAGCATGAGAGTTACTCGGAATCTTTTCATTGCTGAACGTCCTCAAGAAGCGCAAGAAAACTCGCCTCATCGATTATTCTGATACCCAAAGATTCGGCCTTGCTCAGCTTAGAACCCGCCCCCGGGCCCGCTAAGAGGACATCTGTTTTCTTACTGACAGAACCTGCCGTCTGGCCACCGTGTCGCCGAATCAGGCTGCCAGCTTCATCTCGAGACATCGACTCGAGTTTGCCGGTGACTACCCATGTCTGCCCCGATATCACACCATCCGCGGCCACCTGATCGTCTTGCCTATCCCAATGCACCCCGGCGGCCAGAAGTTGCTCAATCAACAATCTGTTTTGCTCTTTGGCAAAGAAGCGATGTATGTGGTTGGCAACAATCGGACCAACATCATCTACATCCTCGAGCGCCTCCTTGGAGGCCTGCATTAATTGCTCTAAACGGCCAAAGTGCGTCGATAAATTCCGCGCTGTTGCCTCGCCAACCTCGCGAATTCCGAGGGCATAGATGAATCTTGGCAACTCAGTTTTCTTACTCGCTTCAATTGCTGCGAGCGCCTTCTGAGCGGATTTAGATCCCATTCGCTCAAGATTTGCTAATGTATCGGCGCTCAAGGAATAAAGGTCAGCAACACTCCTTATTAACCCCTCATCGAAGAGTTGATGAAGTAACTTCTCGCCAACTCCGTCGATATCCATGGCCTTTCGCGAGACATAGTGCTCTAGCGCCGCTTTTTGCTGAGCGGGACAACCGGTCGTGTTCTCACACCTAACCGCAGCCTCCTCCAGGTCACGCATCAATGTTGAATCGCAATCCGGACAGTTCGTTGGAAAAGCTACTTTTTGCAGCGGTGTTGTCCGTCGGTCGGCTAGCGCACGAACAATTTGGGGAATAACATCTCCGGCACGTCGCACAATGACCTCATCACCAACACGCACATCGAGCCGCGCAATCTCATCCGCGTTATGCAGCGTTGCATTACTCACGGTGACACCGCCGACAAAAACGGGCTCTAACCTAGCAACAGGGGTTACAGCCCCAGTGCGCCC
>CBFHQN010000142.1:0-5340 GCA_965657765.1 Luminiphilus sp.
AAAATATCTTCGAGCTCAACGATCGACGCACTCAGCGTGCTCTGGCTAACGTGGCAGGCTTTCGCGGCGTTGCCGAAATGTTGATGCTGTGCCAGTGCACACAAATATTTCAGCTGCTTTAGCGTAGGTTGTCTGGACATATAAACTTCTCGCCTCTGCAATCGGCATTGTCGTGCATTTGTCCTATGTACGATCGGAAATTTCGATTGGTTTTGCCAGCTTTTTTTCGAACCATTTTGCCCGTATCTGGGTATAGTTACCGTGCAGCCGGTGATTCGGCCGCGTCATGACGTAAACGATCAAACATGGAGTAAAAGCAATGGAACTGAAAGGTAGTGCAACCGAACAGAACCTAAAAGACGCCTTCGCAGGTGAGTCGCAAGCCAACCGTCGCTACCTCTACTTCGCCTCAAAAGCGGACGTAGAAGGCTACAACGATGTTGCTGCGGTATTCCGCTCGACAGCAGAAGGCGAGACTGGCCACGCGCACGGCCACCTCGAGTACCTCGAAGAGGTAGGCGACCCCGCAACAGGTCTCCCAATGGGCGACACTGTCAAAAACTTGGAAGCATCGATCGCGGGCGAGACCCACGAGTACACTGACATGTACCCAGGTATGGCGAAGACTGCACGCGATGAAGGTTTCGACGAAATCGCGGATTGGTTCGAAACTCTAGCGAAAGCGGAGCGCAGCCACGCTAACCGTTTCCAAAAAGCACTTGATAACCTCGACGCATAAACCGCGGCTATTAATTGCAAACGGGGGGACGTCAGTCCCCTCTTTTGGTTCACCCCAACTAATCAAGGATTGAGAGATGCGTGAAGGTAGCGTTCAAGCGCCAACTCGGCACCCCGTAGAGTGGAAAACAGAAGAATTCTGGAATCGAGACTCGCTTAATGAAGAACTCGCTAGGGTATACGACGTCTGTCACGGCTGCCGACGCTGTGTCAGTTTGTGCGACTCATTCCCCACCCTCTTCGATCTTATCGATGAGTCGGAGACACTTGAGGTAGACGGCGTCGCGCTAGACGATTACGACAAAGTAGTCGATCAATGCTACATGTGTGACCTTTGCTATCTAACAAAGTGTCCCTACGTACCACCACACGAATTCAATGTGGATTTCCCGCACCTGATGCTGCGGGCAAAGGCACAAAATTTTAAGGAAAAAGGCGCGAAGCTCCGCGACAAGGTCCTGACCTCCACTGATGCACTCATGAGTACCATCTCAACGATCCCGCTGGTGGACGTTACAGCCAATGCGCTGAACAAGAACGGTATGTTTCGAAAAGCACTGGAGAGCACGTTTGATATCGCAGCAGAAGCACCGCTTCCTGAAATTCACAGAAATACGCTCATCAAACGTGCAAGGAAGTTGGTGACTGACATCGAAGCAACGCCCGTAGGTGCGACTTCAGGCAAGCTTGCCTTGTACGCCACCTGTTACGGCAATTATTCGAGCCCAACCATTGGCGAGGACTTTATTAAAGTTTTCCAGCACAACGATATCAGCATTGATGTCATTCCCAAGGAGAAGTGCTGTGGTATGCCCAAACTCGAGCTGGGTGACCTCGACGCGGTTGAGGCCTTGAAAGAAGCCAATATTCCGCTGCTTGCTGGACTCGTTGATCAGGGTTACGACCTTACCGCACCCATCCCCTCGTGCGTGTTGATGTACAAGCAAGAGCTGCCGCTACTGTTTCCGGATGATCCCGATGTGTTAAAAGTTAAGAATGCCTTCTACGACCCGTTCGAGTATCTCTGGATGCGACACAAAGGCGAAGCCTTAAAAACAGATTTTGCTGAGAGCCTCGGCAACATTGCTTATCAGGTTGCCTGCCACCAGCGTGTGCAGAATATCGGACTCAAAACCCGTGACATTTTGTCATTGGTCGAGGAGACAACCGTTGTCGCCCACGAGCGGTGTTCCGGTCACGACGGTACTTATGCAGTGAAAAAGGAAACGCGCGACAAGTCCGTTAAAATAGCGCGGCCAACCGTGCGCAAGGTCAACGATCAGAAGCCTGATCACTTTATTTCGGATTGCCCAATGGCTGGAGAGCACATTGCCAATCTGGCTGATGGGGTCAGCAGTGCTGAGCACCCAATGACGTTATTGCGAATGGCTTACGGAATTAAATAAACAAGGAGATTATTGATGCCTCATTTGACACGCAGCGATCTCTGGTCGCTAGAACACTACTCTGAACAGCGCGAAAGCTTCCGTGCGGAAGTGCTTGCGCACAAGAAAACGCGCCAGCTAGCACTCGGGGAGAACGCTCGCGTCTACTTCGAAGATGAGCTTACCATCCGCTATCAGGTCCAGGAAATGCTGCGCATTGAGAAGGTGTTTGAAGTTGCCGGTATCGAGGAAGAGCTTGAAGCTTACAACCCGCTCATTCCCGATGGCACCAACTGGAAAGCAACCTTCATGATTGAGTTTGGTGACCCAGCGGTGCGCGCTGAGCGACTTCGCGAGATGCGCGGCATCGAAAACTGTATCAACCTCGAGATCGAAGGCCATGGCGTAGCGCAGGTTATTGCTGACGAAGATCTTGAGCGCGAAACCGAAGAGAAAACGTCCGCAGTGCACTTCATGCGTTTTGAGCTATCAACAGATCAAATTGCAGCGCTAAAGGATGGTGCCAAGCTCTTTGCGAGTGTTGAGCACGCTGCCTACCCTGTCCCGCGCTTTGAGGTTGCTAACGCAACTCGAGATGCGTTGACGAAAGACCTCGTTCTCACTTCGCACTGATGCGAGATTAATCAGCCTAGGGCTCCGTTAGGGGCCCGATCCTTCCCAAGCCTCCCTCTGTTAGTGGTTTCTGCGAGTAATCGGCCTTACAAACACCTGTTCATATGAATAATCTCAGGTTATCGGCAATGAGGTCTTACGACATCAGTACCGTTTGATGCGCTTAAAATCTCTCGTTGCCCGATACGGCGACAGCTCAGTGCGACTCGTATCATTAATCAGCTCATCCGCGACCATTTCACCCACAACAGGGCCGAGTGACACACCACTGTGCATAATGGCGACATAACTGTTGGGTGCGGCTGGGCTGGGGCCCACGACCGGATGGCCGTCGAGTGGTAGCGGTCGCCAGCCGATAACCACCTCCTCCACAGCAATGACCCGAGGCAACGACGGTAAGAACTTCCGTGCAGTCGCCAAAAGTCTGTTCGCATGCTGCTGCGCGATCTCCGCTGATGGGAAGTGCGTTGGGTAGCTGGCGAGTCGCTGTTTATGCACTGTGGTATCAGGGGCGCCATCCTGCTCTCCCAATACGATCCGACCGTCCAAGCGTTGATGAATATGAACGCCCGGTGCCACAAAAATCGTATTGAGCATCATGGGCAAAGGTTCTGTTACCACGATGACACCTGGCGTTGACCGTTGTGGAATATCGATACCTGCCAATGATTGGGTTGCCTCAGAGTCAGCCCCCGTTGCAATAACATACTTGTCGGCTTTGATGTCTCCGCATGTCGTTTGAAGCACTGACTGCCCATTGCCGGCGGTAGTAACTCCATTAACACCACAGTTTTCGAGCAACGTTAAGCCAAGTTTTTCTGCCGCCTTAACCATCCGTTGCGACGCAAATCTTGCATCGACTGCACCATCCCGAGGCGAGTACGCTATCCGCTCTGCGTCACCGAAGCTAGCAGCGGGTTCGAGACCTTTAGCCTCAGTCACGCCAATCATTCTCGCCGGCTCTCCCCAGAGCTGCTGCTCCGCAATGTCCTCAGCGAGTCGACGCTGGCGAGACTCAGACGAAAACCATTCGAGGGAACCACCCCATTTAACGGGCAAATTCAGCTCGCTCTGCAAGCGATGCCACGCCTCTATCCCAAGTTGGTTGAAGGCATGATAATGCCGGGGCTGCTTAGCCCAGGTGGCATTTATCCACGCGAAGGTGCCGTGACTGGTTGCACCGCCTACCGTAGACCGATCGATCAACGTCACGCGCGCACCCTGCTTCACAAGATTGTAAGCAATACTCGACCCTACAATGCCGGCGCCAATGACCGCTATCTGACGCCTATCGCCGTTAGCGCTCGCCTTGTTTGCCGCTGAGCCCATAGCTATTGATGAGAGTATTATGCGATTGAATGCGCGACGATCAATACCCTGCTTTTTCTGTGACACGCTTTTGCCTCTTTACAATGACGCTACTTCAGATCCGTAGCGCTAATTCCCATGAAAAAATTAATGGCGCCGATGCTTTGTGGTCGCAATGCTTTGTCTAACGGTCAATGCCCATCGATCCTCATTTCATTATCAAGTCTCGCTTCGAAGATCAGCCCACGCTTACAGCACTATGGCCCTAAATATCAGCCCCTCAAAGGTTACCGGGTTAAGAGTGGCCTAAGTTACGATTCAGTTATAAACGCCTGCGCTTCTTAAATCTCCTTTACTGGCATGCGATACCGTTGAGGCTAAGGTAATCCGAGGGTAGTACCCAGCGCTAATAGTTTGCTACTGCCTCGATTGTGCCCTCCTCCAGGCATGGTCTACTGCCCGTTTACTCTGGATTAGGTGGTAGACAACCGATAGTCTTCAGCCTCTCAGTTTAGTCATATTTTTAAGGCGCAGCGCAATGACACTTGTAGTTTTTGATATGGATAGGACGCTGCTCAACGCCCAGTCGCAGATTTCTGGATATACGCAAGAAACGCTGTGTCTCATGCGTCAAGCTGATATTGACTACACCATCGCCACAGGAAGAACCCTCCAAGCCGCTTTGCAACCGCTTGATGACAACGGCTTCAACCGATCGATGGTGCTCAAAAACGGTGCCGTCATTTGGGAACCAAATGAGCGAAGCTACAGCCACCATCATCTACTCACCCCGTCCGAAGTGAATGACGTGATTGGCATTTTCATTCAAAGCCAACTGACCCCGTTTGTATTCTCCCTTGAACAGGGCGAGCGTCACGCTGTCTATCACGCGCCCCTCAGAGAGGGATATGAGATCAAGCTCGCGCACCTCTTCGAAAAGGAGCGTGAATTACCGCTCCAGAGCATCGAAGAAATGCCGCAGGACGCACACGTTATCAATGTCTCTGCCATGGGGTCTCAGGAAGCCGTGAACCGCGTTGTGGACTATGTTTCCCATCAACCTCACCTCGTAGCCTACACCGGGATCGCCCTAAAAGAGCAAGGCTTAGCTTGGCTAGACGTGCATCACAGCGAGGGCTCGAAAGGCAATGGTGTTCGTCACGTGGCAGAAACGGCTGGCTACTCCGAAATTATCGCTTTCGGAGATGGCGACAATGACCTCAGCCTATTTGAAGTCGCAACAGAGTCCTATGCAGTATCAAACGCAGACGATGAA
>CBFHQN010000143.1:0-5332 GCA_965657765.1 Luminiphilus sp.
CCACGCGCTGGTTCAGAAGCTGGGTCGCGAAGTGTGCAGCAAAGAGACACTGGAGCGCTTTCTAGCGGATTGCATAGAGTCCCAAGCAGGCATCAGCACTAACGCAAAGATCGAACTGAGTTTTGATCTGCTGCTCGAAAAACCGGCCCTACTGAGCGGTGAGGTCGGCTACCAAGCCTATCCAGTTTCAGTCGTAGGAACCGCTGTAGAGGGCGAGTTCATTTACGAACTCGGACTGACAGTGCCCTACTCCAGCACCTGCCCTTGTTCAGCGTCGCTTGCACGCCAGCTCTTTGCGAATGCCGTCGATGAGCGGTTCGAAGGGGACGTTATCGACAAAGCGAGTTTGCTCAAGTGGATGCAGTCCGAATCGGGTAGCATTGCAACACCGCACGCGCAACGATCGTATGCTTACGTAAAACTAATCTCAGAAGCGTCGATATGGCCGACTTTTGATTCGCTTGTTCGAAACATCGAAAGCGTCATTGGGACGCCTGTGCAGACCGCAGTAAAACGTGTGGACGAGCAGGAGTTCGCGAAACTCAATGCGCAAAACTTAATGTTCTGCGAGGACGCAGCAAGGCGCATCAAACAGTCATTAGAAGCTATGGCCGATGTCACGGATTACTGGCTGAAAGTCGATCACCAAGAGAGCCTACACGCACATAACGCCGTAGCGATCGACCGCAAGTAAGAGCGTTAAAACCGCCTAAGAGACATGTCTGGGTTCGGCGTCTGGCCAAACTGCCTAGATTGCGTTCAGCGCCTTTACCTTCAGCAGTTTTAGAATGACCCTAGGCTCGACCAGGGTCTCTAACACCCGATGTAATGCCCCAACGATTCACAAGATCGTTCTCAAGTTCGAACAAATCTAAAACACGCCCGACACTGTGGTTAATGATGTCATCTACACTCTCGGGCCGTGTATACATGGCAGGAAGTGGCGGTGCGATGATCGCCCCCATTTCCGATAGTGCCGTCATCGTTCTCAAGTGCCCCGTATGAAACGGCGTCTCACGTACCATCAAAACGAGTTTCCTGCGCTCTTTTAAAACAACATCAGCCGCTCGGGTGAGGAGCGATGAGGTAACGCCCGTCGCGATTTCCGACATGGTTCGCACGGAGCACGGTGCAATCACCATCCCTGCCGTGGGGAATGAGCCACTCGAAACCGCGGCGCCCACGTCTTTCACCGGATACCAATGATCCGCCAGCGCTTTGACATCATCAGCCCGTAGATCACTTTCATAGCTCAAAGTAAGTTCAGCAGACTTACTCATCACCAAATGCGTTTCGACGTTCGACGCGCGGAGAGCTTCGAGCATTCGGATGCCGTAAATGATGCCTGAGGCGCCACTGATTCCTACGATTAGCTTCTTTTTACTCATTTGAGATAACTCTACGAACAATTAAACGATGTAATGTCTTTTTGCAGAGTGGCTTTTAAAAGAGCCGGCTTAAATGTCACCTACCTCTGCTTCACTGGCAACGCTCTAGCAGCACGTCGACCCACTTTCGGACGACTGCGACTCTAACCGGAAATCCCCCGTACCGCCACAGACCGAGCCCTCGTCGACAATCTCTGCTTGGACAGCTTTACTCGCTCAGACTCGGCTATACACGACGTCGACAGGGTGCGAAAAAAATACGCATCGCGGTAAGCGAGGGTATGAAAAAGAGCGCACAGTAGCAGCGCATCGCCTTGCTTACGCCCTCGTTGTTCTCGTTAGAGCTTGCTCTGCTAAGTTTGGGATGTATCGATATTCATTCCATCTGAGCAAGACCTCTGCCAAACGTCATTGACCCGAGCGCATATTGCTCCTTATTGTCAGCACTGAAACGACATCATTCAGAGATTGGAGATAGGCCAATATGCCGATTAAACCAAGGAAGCGACACAGCATCTTTTCGTTTTTGGCCTTAATTTTACTCGGGGTCGCTCCTCTATCTGTAGCCTCTGAGCGATGTGGTGAGTCGGAGTCGGAGAGTCGACCTTTATGGGGCGATCTTCACGTTCACACGAGTTATTCCCTCGACGCCAATGTCTTTGGCACGCTGGCTACACCGGCCGATGCCTACCGGTTTGCCAAAGGCGAGCCGCTCACCCGGGCCGATGGCACAACGGTAAAGCTTGCGCGCCCGCTCGATTTTGTTGCGGTCACTGAGCACGCCGAGTGGCTCGACTTCACGGCAATTTGCGACGGTCCGGACGCGTCTTCTTACGAAGACTGCCAGAACCTACTGTCAAACCGTTCGCCCGCGAAAGGCCTACAACTCTTCGGGGAGTACGTAGTCACAACAATAACGGGAGCTAAGCCAAAACCACTCGCTCTTTGTGACGATGAAAATGCGCAATGTACTGAAACTGCGCTAACGCGGTGGGAATCGATTCAGGCCCAAACGGAGGCCGCTTACGAACCCTGCGCGTTCACAACACTACACGGATACGAATGGAGCCATACGCCCAACTTTAAACACGCGCACCGAAACATATTGTTCAGAACGTCAGACGTCACAGATGAAGCGCTCGATTACATTCATTACCCAACTGTCGAATCGCTCTGGGATGCGCTCGATGAGACCTGCGCCGAGCAAGACGGCTGCAAAGCGCTCACAATTCCCCACAACACTAACATGGGCAACGGCATAAGCTTTGAGCTTGCTCAAGCGACTGAAAAAAGCCTCGAGCAGCGAGGGCAGTACGAACGGCTCATCGAGATCACTCAAGAAAAAGGCACCAGTGAATGCTTACCCGAAGATCAAGCTGACCAGTCTAGCGACTGCAGCTTTGAGTTGTTTCTGACTCAGCAGTCACGGCCTTCACCCCGAGAAGCTTTCTCTCAAGAAGACTGGCAAAAAATGCGCTCCACCTATGCACGTTCGCTGATCGGGAGTGGGCTTGCGTTTCCCGGGGATGCGGCACCACTGCGCATGGGATTTATCGGTTCTACCGATACTCATGCTGCGACACCCGGTTATGTCGATGAGCGAACCTGGTCAGGCAGTGCGCTGGCGGGTGCTGGCTTTGAGGGTGCCGTGCGAAGTAATGCGTGGAGTGCTGGAGGCTTAGTAGGCGTATGGGCTGAGGAAAATACGCGAGAAGCGATTTTTGACGCGCTTTACAGACGCGAGGTCTATGCAACATCAGGACCCCGTATTTCATTGCGCTTTGGTGTAGCAACTCAAACTAAAAACATGTGCCAGGCAGATGAGTGGGCACCCGAGGTCAACATGGGCGGTGTTTCCACACTCTCTAAGCAACCCACTTTCTACGTACAGGCACAAGCTGATACCACGCCCTTGTCGGAAATCGAGATCATCAAACTGACGCGTGTGGACGGTGAGACCAGAGAACAAGTCATCGAGGTTTGGAAAGCTGAGGACGATGACATGACAGCCTGCATCACGTGGACTGACACTGAGTTCGATCAGAGCCACGCAAACGCCTGGTACCCAAGAGTGAACGAGAAATCAGTACCACGCTGGAGCGCCATTCAATGCGAAAAAGCCGGACGCTGCGATGAGTTTCCGGAGATGAATACCGAGATATCCGAGAGGGCCTGGGGCTCTCCCATATGGCATATCCCCGAGTAAAGTGAGGGATTTCTTTGAAAAACAAAGGAACACAGTATGCGTATTCGAAGTTTGATTTTACTTCCACTTCTGTTCACGACTGCCGTTATTGCCGGTGAACAGAGTCATAGCGAAGCTTTGAACGCAGCGATGAATGTGAACGCACCATTCAAGGTAGCCGTGATCAGTTACTCGCAGGAGACCTGCACCTTTTGTCCCGGGGGCGACACGGAGATCGAGGATAGAGCTTGGCGCGTCCCCTTTATAACTGGCAAGAAACTGATCGATCGTAAACGAGGCTTTATTGGCGGATTTGTTCACGCGGCACAGGCACTTCCGAATTTCTCCGTTGTCGGTATCAACTCACCTGACGAAGTATTTGGCGGGTCGTCTCGAAGCTGGGAGAGCAGAGAGAGTTTTGAGCACTTCATGAAGATCATTACCGGCGATCTCCGAGCGAACATGCCGGTAGATGGGGTTTACCTCGCCCTGCACGGTGCCATGGCAGTGCGAGACGTGCCACGACCTGAAGCTGAAATTGCGCGAAGAGTGCGAGAAATTGTCGGTCCCAACGCGCCTATTGCAGGCTCATTTGATCTGCATGGTAATGAGGACGAACAGTTCTTAGCATGGGCAGACGCAGCCTTCGTCACCAAGCGATATCCGCACTATGACGCCTTTCTACAGGGCGAGCGCTCCGCTCACTTTATTTATCGGTCACTTCAAGGTCTCTACATGTCGACCACGGCTACTCGAAAGCCGCCGGTCATTACGGCGAGCGTCCTGCAATGGACCGGACAATCGCCCTCTATGGATATCATGGAGCGTGCTCGTCGCTGGGAGGCACGCGAACCTGATGCATTTGTCAGCGTGTTCTATGGTTTTCCTTGGTCAGACGTTCCCGACGTCGGCGCCACCGTGCATGTCATGACCAACGACGACCAGAAACTGGCTGATGAAATCGCTGACGACATGGCTGATTTTATCTGGCGTGTGCGGGAAGACTTTGCGCAGGGCAAGTTCCCTATGCCAAAGGAAGCTGTTGAAAGAACAGTCGCAGCTATTAACAAGGGTGCAGTACCGGTTGTATTGGGCGACTACTCTGACCGACCGGGCGATGCTACTTGGATCCTAAAAGAGCTCCTCGAAAAGAATGTCAGCAACGTCATGTACGCGGCTCTTCGAGATGAACGCGCCTTGACCAAATTAAGCGCGCAGCAAGCGAAGCCAGGCGATCCGTTTGATATGCGTGTAGGAGGTTTCACAGGTGAGCAAGCAGGCGAGCCTGTCCACATCAGAGGAACGGTCAAATATTTTGGCGAGGGCTGGGGTTACGACGAGATCGCAATCATTGAATTCGGGGACAACAATCTTCTGTTCCTTGTTCCCACCTATACCCAGATCAGAACGCTATCGCCACTGCGGATTGAAGGCCTTAACCCCGACGACTATGACGTCTTTGTCGTGAAGTCCCGTGTCCACTTTCGACGGGGCTTTGACGAAACCGGCTACGCAAAAACCATTATGGTGGTCGATGCGCCGGGGGACTGGTTTGGCACTACACGACTGGACGCACTTGACTACCAAAACGCGCCTATCAATAGGTTGTATCCGTTTGATAATTAGGCGTTTTGCGTAAGCGTTTAAAGAGGGGAAGTTTCGATTGGTGGAGCCAGGCGGGATCGAACCGCCGACCTCAACACTGCCAGTGTTGCGCTCTCCCAGCTGAGCTATGGCCCCAAATCGAAGACGGCGAACA
>CBFHQN010000144.1:0-5271 GCA_965657765.1 Luminiphilus sp.
GCGGGAATAGCTCAGCTGGTAGAGCGCAACCTTGCCAAGGTTGAGGTCGCGAGTTCGAACCTCGTTTCCCGCTCCAATTTTCTTCTCATGATTTTGCAGAAGCGCGTACAATGCAGCGCTTCACGGCGCCGTAGGGCGCGCAGATATGAGCTGAGATAATGAAAGACTACTCCCCCGCCGAGTTAGATACGCTAGCACTGCATGCTGGTGGCAAGCCTGATCCCACGACCGGAGCACGAGCCACGCCAATTTATCAGACCGCATCCTATTGCTTCCCCGACTCTGATTACGCTGCAGCGCTGTTCAATATGGAGCGCCCAGGACACGTCTATTCTCGTTTGAGCAATCCCACGACCGCCGTACTTGAGGAGCGTATCTCAGCACTTGAGGGCGGTGTTGGGGCTATCGCAACTGCAAGCGGTCAGGCGGCACTGCAATTGGCCATCATGACAATTATGGATGCAGGCGCGCACATCGTTGCCTCAAGTGCGCTTTACGGTGGTAGCCACAATCTGTTGGCCTATACCCTCCCGCGTTTTGGCATCACCACAACCTTTGTTGATCCACGCGATGAAGACGCTGTGAGAGCGGCAATTAGGCCGGACACACGATTGATCTTTGGTGAAACTGTCGGCAACCCGGGGCTTGATGTTCTGGACATTCCACGGATTTCGGCTATTGCGCACGAGAACGGCATCCCCCTCCTCGTAGACTCTACATTTACAACACCTTATCTGATCAAACCATTTGAACTGGGTGCCGACCTTGTCATGCACTCCGCCACTAAGTTTTTGAGTGGCCACGGCATTGTCATTGGTGGCTTATTAGTCGACGGTGGACGCTTTGACTGGGACACTTCGGGTAAATTCCCTCAGCTTTCTGAGCCCTATAAAGGTTTTCACAATCTCGTCTTCACGGAAGAGTTTGGTCCTGCTGCGTTCATCTCCAGAGCCCGCAAAGAGGGTCTTCGTGATTTCGGCGCATGCCAAAGCCCAACGAGTGCCTTCTACATCATGCAAGGCATGGAGACCCTCGGCGTTAGAATGGAAAAGCACATTTCGAATACTCGGGCTGTTGTCGAGTTCTTAAATGGCCATGATGCTGTCGCGGGTGTCGCCCACCCTGATCTTGAGAGCCATCCCGATCATGCATTGGCACAAGAACTGTTTCCTAAGGGTACCAGCGCGGTATTCACCTTTGAAATCAAAGGTGGTCGCGAAGCCGGTATCGCTTTCGTAAACGCGCTCAACCTATTCTCACACCTTGCAAACGTTGGAGATGCGAAATCCCTCGTTATCCACCCGGCGAGTACAACGCACTTCCGGATGGACGAAGCAGCACTGGCAGCAGCAGGTATTGGTGAAGGTACCATCCGCCTGTCTGTCGGCCTTGAAGACCCTAAAGATTTGATTGCGGATCTCAAGGCGGGTTTGCGTGCCGCAGAGAAAGCAGCTGCGAAAGTGGCGGAGAGTTCTGCAGAAGGGGCTGTTAAATGAAGCTTAGGATCAACAACGAGCAAGCTTACCTCTACACAAACAACAAAGAGATCGACCCTGCCAAGCCATCTGTGATGTTTATTCATGGCGCAGGCTTCGACCACAGTGTGTGGACGCTTTTTGCGCGACATTTTTCCCGTCATAACTGGAATGTGCTGGCCATCGATCTTCCAGGGCACGGCCGCTCCTCAGGCAACACGCTCACCTCTATCGAGGCGATGTCTGATTGGGTTATCAATGTACTAGACCACTTCTCAGTGGAAAATGTAGCACTTGTCGGCCACAGCATGGGTAGTCTCATCACCATAGAAACGGCCGCAAAAATCAAAGAGCGTGCTTCCAAAGTTGTCCTGATCGGCTCGATTGCTCCTATGCCCGTTTCAGAACCTATTCTCGATGCCACCGCTAATAAACCGGGTGCCGCACATGCGATGCTCACCTCGTTTGGTTTTAGTAAACAAAATTTAATGGGCGGCAATCCCAACCCTGGTATGTGGATGGTTAGCGACAGCATGCGACGCTACGAGGACGAAATACAGGCCGCTTTAGATTTGGATATGCGGGCTTGCAATGCTTATCGCAACGGACTCGAAGCGGCGGCGGAAATCACTGCGCCAAGTTTAATGATTCACGGCGATGCCGACCGTCTAACGCCATTGCGAGCAACGAAGATCCTACAGTCGACGCTCAATAATGCGCGTATCAGTGTTGTGTCCGGTGCAGGACATTCGCTGATGGTGGAAGATCCCAACCATGTACTTGATCAACTCAAAGGGCACCTTCTCTGAAGGTAATTTGTGATAAACGATGCAGACGTTAGCACTATGAAAATCACTCTTCTCGACGGTGGGCTGGGTCAGGAACTTATTAAACGTAGCTCGGCACCACCTCACCCACTATGGTCGACCAAAGTCATGCTCGATGAGCCCCATTTGGTCTCGGAAATCCACAGAGATTTTTGTGATGCAGGCGCACGCGTCATATGTCTCAATACCTACGCAATCAGCCGTCATCGATTAAAGACCTTTGCACCCGAATACTCTGTGAAGGAGATGCTAGACGCAGCGGCAACCACGGCAAAATCTGGCATCACTGAGTCGTCCGCTACGAACCCTGTAGCGACAGTTGCCTCTCTACCACCGCTCAATGCGTCTTATGATCATACGGTTGCGCCAGACTTTGACAGTGCCTACGAGCAATACAGCGAGTTGGTGGCATTGCAGAAAGATAGTGTCGACGGTTTTTTATTGGAGACCATGAGCAATATTGCCGAGGCAACGGCCGGCGCCAAAGCGATTCGCGATGCGGGTGTCATTGGCGCCGTAGCATTCACGTTAAGTGATAGCGACCCCAAAAAACTCCGCTCTGGAGAGCTGCTCGAGGATGCGATAGCAGCGGTAAAACCCCACTCGCCTGACGCCATCATGCTCAACTGCTCGACGCCTGAGGTTGTTACCGAGGGACTCAAGACGGCCCTTTCCTCTGGAATTCGATGTGGCGCCTATGCCAATGGCTTCACCTCCGTGGAGGCGTTGGTACCCGGCAGTACGGTAGATCGACTCGCAAGTCGCAAAGATCTGGGTCCTGAGGACTACTTGGCGTTTGTGAAAACCTGGCTTGAAATGGGTGTAGAGATCATTGGCGGTTGCTGCGAAATTGGCCCCGATCACATCAGGGCCATTCGCACCTATCTTGATGAGCAGGGTATTGAGACAACCGAAGCGCTCGTTCCCTGACCCAAAATTCCATACTTAATATTCTGATTGCACGACTGTAAGGGTCCAGCAGCCAAGGTTAAGTGTGCCCCAGCCTAATGTGCCAAGTTTGTGTAAGGTACCGTCCGCAGGGGTCAATGGTTAGGTAAGCCAAACGTAGGGTGAACGAAATCTCCTAGGCTCAAGCCCCCTGCTTAAGTCGGTTGCCCGGGTAGCTGGTTATAGCAGCAGCACTCAAACCTCCTGACCAGTACCGCTGATCGGGATGACGAGCCCTCTTACTTAATCGATTGCCTGTCGATCACTCCTTTTCGAGATCAATCGACAAGCTGTTGATGCAATAGCGTAAGCCAGTTTCCGTCGGTCCGTCGGGAAAGACATGCCCGAGATGTCCTCCACATTTGTGGCAAAGCACTTCCGTACGAACCATACCGTAGCTTGTGTCGCGCTCCTCAGCAATTGCCGCCTCAGCTACTGGACGATCGAAGCTCGGCCAACCGCACCCGGCATCGAACTTACTTTCTGACTGAAAGAGCACCTCACCACAGCCCCGGCACTTGTACGTACCTGCTTCAGTGGTGTCCCAGTACTCACCCGTAAACGCGCGCTCTGTACCCTTTTGACGGAGCACGTGATATTCGTCCGCCGTTAGCTTCTCTCGCCAATAAGCATCATCTTTATCAGTCATAACAGCCTCGCTTAGCGCGTTGATTTAGTCTCTTCATTGATATGAGGGATAATTAACGGATTTCAATAGGATGTTGTATTCCATCGATGTGATTCGTTGCTTTGCCTTGCGAAATTTTGAAACGGTAAGGATCTCCGCATACATCGTAAACATTGGTTAAAGCCAAGATCACTGGATGACGGTAACACCGAGACTCTTCATCCAACCTGCTAAGCGAGGTGTCACCCCACGCTCTGAGTATACCGCTGAGCCTTCGAGTTGTCGGCGCATCGTGTATTGGCGACGTTGTGTTTCGAACACCTCGGGGCTTTGATCGTTAGCCCATGCGAGGCGAAAGTCTCGATCGTCTTGTTCGATGCGTCCAACATGACACAGCAACGCCGACAGCGTCTGCAGATCATCCCCCTCTGCCGTTAGTACGATAGGCGATTCGCGTTCGTACTCCGCCACCGTACCCTCGCAGTCTAGCGCCAGGGCATTCATCAGCGCCGGAATAAGAAAGTCCGTGGCATTGTTTTTGGATAATTCCGAATAACCGGCGATATGGGGTGTTCCAAATCGAACTCTATTAAGCAGCTCTAAAGGCACCTGTGGTTCCTCCGGCCAAGTATCAAGAACGACCTCTACATCGCATGCCAAGAGCCGCTCAACTGCCTCGACTGTCATCAAGCTGCCTCTCCCTGCGTTGATGAAGAGCGCATCGCCCTTAACGAGGTCTGCTTCATTTACCCCTATCATCTGATAACTCGGGAACGGCGCTGCTTTCACCAGTGCTGCATGCAAACTGACAACGCTGCAACCGAGGACTTCTTCTAGCGTCACCGGCTCGACACCGGCGACAAATTTGGTCACCCACGGGTCATAGACTTTTACCGTCGCACCAAGCCTCAACAGTCGGTCTGCCAAAGCGCTACCCACATGACCGTAGCCAGCGAGTCCGACAGCAGCGCCATCTACGATCTCTCCCAGCCGTCCACACACGCTTATTGCACTCAGCACGTAGTCTCCGACAGCCGCTGCATTGCAACCCGCGGCGTTTGTGAACCCGATGCTATTGGTCGCCAGATATTCGAGATCAATATGGTCAGTACCAGCACTTGCAGTTCCAACGAATTTGACCCCTGTATTGGCTAGAAGGGGTTCATCAACCCGAGTGACCGTTCGAGTCAGCAACGCTTGAGCACCGATCAGGCTGTCATTGCTTATCTCGTTGCCAGCGATGGGGACAAGATCAATGGGTAGCGCACGTAGTTTATTTGTTACGCGAATAGCACTATCGATAACAACTCTCGGCCTAGTCATCTGCCGCTAACTCACCTTTGCCAACTGACTCGGATCGCCTGAGGCACTGGCTTGAGATCGATAATGGCAA
>CBFHQN010000145.1:0-5241 GCA_965657765.1 Luminiphilus sp.
AGATATGAAAATTGGATTCATCGGTCTTGGTAATGTGGGCGGCAAACTCAGCGGTAGCTTAATCCGTAACGGGCATGACGTTACGGTGTTGGATCTAAGTCCTGACCTGGTGGCTGAAAAGGTCGCCACAGGCGCAAAAGCAGCTGATAACGCGGCCCAGCTGATGCGCGACTGTGACGCCGTAATTACCTGCCTGCCTTCCCCAGCGGCGTCTAATGCCGTTATGCAGGAAATGTTGCCCGAGGTCTGCGAAGGCAAGATTTGGATGGAGATGTCGACCACCGATCAGGCTGAGGCGGTGCGTCTGGGCAGCCTGGTGATCGAAGCAGGCGGTGCGGCGGTGGACTGCCCGGTCTCGGGTGGTTGCCACCGGGCTGATACGGGCAACATCTCCATCTTCGCAGGCTGTGACCGGGCTACATTCGAGCGCATTCTGCCCTTACTGACCACTTTGGGTCGCCGTGTTCTGCATACGGGCGAACTAGGGTCTGCGTCGATGCTCAAAGTACTCACCAACTATCTCGCCACGGTGCACCTGGCGGCTAACGCTGAGGCGTTGGTTGTTGCCAAGGCTGCGGGGATGGACCTGAATGTGGCTTATGAGGCGATTGCAATTTCTTCCGGCACTTCTTTCAGCCATGTCACCGAAAGTCAGGTGATCTTGAATGGGTCGCGTGATATTTCCTTCACTATGGATCTTGTGAAGAAAGATGTGGGGCTGTTTCAAGCGATTGCCGAGCGCAACAACGTGCCCCTAGAAATCTCACCGCTTATCTGCCAGATATTCGACGATGGCATCGAACGCTACGGAGAGCGGGAACTGTCCCCCAATATCATTCGGCGCCTCGAAGATGCGACCGGACTTGATATCCGTGCGCCGGGATTCCCCGCTGAAATGACCGATGACGAACCGGAAGAGCCAGGCTACGAGGTTATGCCGACAGGACTTCACGCTACTGCCTAGTTTGTGTTTCGAGATTAAGGCTAACAGTCGTGTTTCACGACTGGCTTCGCCAGCTCAAGAGCGTGGTAAATTCAAGCAAAAAGTCCGGCGTTCTCTGTGTTAATGCTGTCGACGGCGTTTTTGAGGATTTGAAAGTTCGTAACGATGTCGTCCGCGCTGGCAACCCCACCGTTCTTTCAAGTCATTGAGTTATTCTTAATGCAATGCAAGCGGAATAATCAGCAATCTAAACGTTATAAAATAACGACTCAATATTTTTTTCTCGCCCCTGTAAAATCACAATTCGTCCTCTAGTTTTGCTTCGCGCCATGCTCATTAACTAGAATGTCAGCTCGCGAGACTCATTGAGTTTTTGAATCGCCTTCCTTGATAAATAAATCAAGGCTGATACTTCATGCGCAAATGATTTCTAGGTTGTTGGATTGAACAATCTATGAGAACTTCACCTTCAATAGAAACACCATACCCTCGATTACTTTTCCTAATTTGACGTGAACACTCGCTCTAGGTTTAACGTGCAATTCTCACAGGTTTGCCCTGATGCGCCTTCAAACCGAATGTAGAAGCGTAGCCTGGTTTGCTGACCATTTGTGGGCGGGCTGCGAAGCGTAAACTGAACGGTTTGCCCCTCGGTAATCACATCCCCTTCACTAAGGTCATAAATCTGAGGAGTTACGCGCCCATTTCTATCCTCGGCTACCAATTCAGCGATGCGATAGTCATTAGATTCCGCACTCAGAATAAATGTGCCGAACGTGAAGTAAGCGGGCCTGGGAATTCTCGATATAGCCTGACTTCCCGAGGAGCTGTATGGCAAGTTGATGGTTGATAGCTCATCACAATTAACTCTACCAAAACGGTCCTCCCCACATTTATCCAGAGATGGCGGGCCAATTGGTGTGTCGATTTCAGTCTCGGTTTGCGACGCAATGTATAGCATCCAAACTGGCAGTCCATCACTTTCTTCGTCTGATGAGCCTGGCAAGGAAGTCGGATCTAGTGGGTCGCTTCCAGCTGCGGACTCCTCTTCATCAGTGGCACCGTCACCATCGTCGTCTGTGTCTTCATTATTACCTATACCATCGGAATCGGTGTCCACCCACTCTGAGGCGTCTAGTGGGAAGGCATCACTCGAGTCACTGTACCCGTCGTTGTCGTCGTCAGTATCTTCATTGTTACCGATGCCGTCATTGTCCGTATCCACTGTCTCGGTGGAGTCTAATGGGAATGCATCCTCAGAATCAGAAACGCCGTCATTATCATCATCCGTATCTGCGTTGTTGCCGACGCCGTCACCATCAGTGTCCGTTGTTTCTGAAGGGTCTAATGGGAACGCGTCTAGGTTGTCAGGTGTTCCATCGCCGTCGGAGTCGGCCTCATTTTGAACAGTGCTTTTTAGGTATATGTAATTATCCAGAAAGGTAATGTCCGGCAGGTCATCGACTAACTTCAGATTTATCCATGAGGTTCCAGTTGCGCCTGCAGTTAGCGCGACTTTAATTGTGGCACTGGAATTGCCCTGGATTGCTGAGACTGTACAAGACACCGTCGAATCGTAGTTTGTCGAAACAAGCGAACAGGCTTGCGAGCCGTTGTCGCGGCTTACCGAAGTTACTCGAAGATTGCTGGTTGATATGCTCAGGTCCAGTGAGGTTGTGGCCTCTGCCGCCAGATTTTCGGCAGTAACAACCATTTCATAATCGTAATCCTCTCCCAGAGTCTCATAAAGACCAGTATAGGAGACGGATATATCGCTGGTAGGTTCGTCTGCCTTTAAAATGTAGAGCGATGTTGGCAGACCGTAATCGGATAGGTTGGAGATCTTGCGATGGTTTCCGTTTACATCAACAAGGTCTAGCCACCTGACCCGCCAAGCGCCGCCAACATCACCGCTGCTGACAGAAGTGCTCATAATTCCCGGAGTGTCGTTGCTGCCCCTGATGTAGTGGAAGCCACCCTCTCCATCGGTCAACACCAGCTCTGAGCGCTCCAACGAGTAACGATTCTCCCAATCAACGCCGGATTCATCACTTGCATCAACGGTAACCGAGACTGTCTGAGCCTCTTCCCTAACATCTACCGTTGCTTTGTTGATCGAGATTGCGTTAAGGATGGGAGCGTCCGCTTCTTTGCCGCCTATGATTTCTATGGACTCGGGCATACCGTAGTCAGAAAGGTTGGAGATTCTGCGGTGGTTCCCGTGAACATCCACGAGGTCTAGTGCTACTACTAGCCACTCACCGCCCACATTATCGCTGCTAATAGAGATCGTCATAACTCCCGGGGTTTCGTTGCTACCTCTTGCATAATGAAATGTGCCACCCGCGTCGCGAAGTACGAGTTGTGATCGCTTGAATGAGTAAATGTTTTCCCAATCCACGCCTGATTCGTCACTCGCATCGACGGTGATAGCGACGGTCTGCGGCTCTTCTGTGACGTCCACGGTCTCTTTGTCGATTGAGATTGCGTTAAGGATAGGAGCGTCAGCCTCAGTGCCGCCTATAACCTCTATGGAATCAGGCATACCGTAGTCCGAGAGGTTGGATATACGGCGATGATTTCCGTTTACGTCGACGAGGTTCAGGGCTACTACCTGCCAGTCTCCGCCAACATCCTCGTTGCTAATAGAGATGGTCATCACCCCCGGAGTCTCATTACTTCCTCTGGCAAAGCGGAGCGTGCCACCCGCGTCGCGAAATAGAAACTCCGATCGCTTGAACGAATATATGTTTTCCCAATCAACACCTGATTCATCACTTGCGTCTACACTGATAGTGACTGTCTGTGGCTCTTCAGTGACATCTACCGTGAGCTTGTCGATTGAGATTGCATTGAGGGTAGGAGCGTCGTCGTCTGCCATCGCATAGGGTGTGTTGGCCCCAAGGCATGCAGCTATAAAAATAGACTTGGTAAATAAACTGAATCTCATGGATGGCTCGCTGTGAGAACAGCCAATGAATGTGAAGCGTACTAAGCTCGCATTCAATAAAACGTCCATAAGTCGTTGATAAATGAGTCAAATGCGGCAAAATTAGACGTCAATTTTTTGACTCAAAGCTTGTTTAAAGGCGTCAAGTTATGAGTGGCTATGAATCAGAGTGGTGCCGGGAAGTATCTTTACTTGATGAGATCAAGTAGTTGTTTTCATTCGCCATTACCTTTGGCGATTGAACCCTGCGGGCGCCTTCGCTTTGCTGTGGCGGACTAAACGCTCCTAAGGTCGCGTTTGTCGACTGGCTCCGCCAGTTCGAGAGTGTGGTAAACCTTCAAACACAAAAAAGCCCGCTTGCAGCGGGCTCTTTCGTGTTTGGTAGGACCAGCCAGATTCGAACTGGCGACCTCTACCATGTCAAGGCTCACAGAACTCGACACAACACGTCAGGACACGTTGAAAAATATCACGCGCTAAGCGGTATTTGAAAACTTCAAAGACCAAATAAAGTGCACTACTTAATGCGCTTGCTCGTTGATTTTGAGTTGAGTATCTACCCAGTTGCGAGGAGAAAGGTTATTGGTCTCTTTGAAGCGACGCCTAAAGTTCGAAGGGTTCTCGTACCCAAGTTCGTAGGCGACGCCGTCCACCGATTTGCCTGATAAAAGTAAGCGCTTTGCTATGTCGTCAATAGCGCGCACCTTCAGCTCAGTAAAGCTCGTCCCTTCTGACTCCAGTCGTCGATTGAGTGTTCGGACAGACATGTGTAGGTGCGAGGCGCAGTCTTTCACTGTAATGCCGGCTGGTGATTTAAGACAAAGTCGGTGCATTACGTGATCGGTAAAGACTTTCATCTGCTGCCCAGAGACCATCTGCAGCCGGCGACCCAAATCTTGCATGGATGAGTTCCAGTTTTGCTCGTCAAAGAAGGGCGAGGGTGCATCCAATAGATTAGTCGGTAGCTCTACCGCATAGTAGGGTGCCAATCTCATGTGGTTTTTGATCGGATCGGGTGCCACGCTGATGGAGTCAGCGATTTCCTTTCGAACGCAATAGGTGATGGACGAGTGGTCTGCGCCAACGACATCCGAGATGTAATTACTGATAACAATTTGCGCGGCAATGACATGAAGCGCTGTTAGCTCTCCAACGTCAGTATCGAAATCGACGGAAAGCCGAGTTACACCGCCATAGGTGCGCATATCAAGCTTCCAGTAGGATGCTTCCAGCTGGAAATAGGAAACCAAAGCGCTGAGCCCGGCACCTAATGTGGGGCTCGACATCATAGCAAGTCCAACATGACCGAGGGCGGCGATATTGGGGCCTGAGTACACATGGCTCAAAA
>CBFHQN010000146.1:0-5182 GCA_965657765.1 Luminiphilus sp.
CTTACTTTGCCTGGTTGCATAACCACGTGGGACGCAATCGGGAGGAATCCATAAACACGATCGCCCGCCTTGAGCGCAGGATCCATGGACTCTAAAACATCGGCATAGCCCCAGCAGGGGAGGTTCGCCAAGCCTGGCTCAGCAGGGTAGATATCGAGGTAACGAATCAAGCCAGACTTGCCTGCGAAACCGTAACTGATCGAATTTGCGGTGAGGGCTAGTTTGTCGACATGAAACAAAACCTCTCCATCGGCGAGCTCAGCGGTCGCGTTATTGAGTGGAGCGACAACCTTATGTTGTCGAAAGTCGTTTATATCCAAGGAGAGTGTGTAGGCGGATCGAGTCATGGTGATAGCGTTTTCAGCAGTGTTGCCTTGACGGTATGTTGCGGCATAAAGAGTGTCAATACTTCACAATTACACAAGAGTCGGTGAGGAGGTAAGGAGGTAAGGAGGTGAGGAGGTAAGGAGGTAAGGAGGTAAGGAAGGTGAGAAGCTGAAAAGATACCGCTGAGTTCAAGGTGTGTTGTCGAGGCATTAAATAAAGGCTCACCCGAGGATGAGATCAGCCTTAAGTCGTCTGACTTTCCAAATTCGGTTGTGCCAAAGCCAACTAGCGAAGGCCGAAGATACATCGCGCCTTCGATGGCTTTGGGTTGCTATGGCACTTTAAAGATTAAGTGTTCGTTTCAGTGTGGTGAGTCAGCCCCCTCAGCATCTTTTAATCAAAGCGCTAGTGGGTACGGGGTCGCTCCACAACCATTTATGAAAAAGTAAACTCGACAGTATCTTCAGACCTCTTATACTTGCGCCCACTAACTCATTAAGACGGTAATACTGCGATCGCAGTACGGTGAAAAGTATGAATATGATGGATGCGGTGGTGGTTCCGATGCACCCAGAGGGGCGGAAATTCGTCGCTATATTTGGCGCAATCGCGCTAATCCTGGGATTAATCTCGGAAGCCCTATTTTGGATCGGCGTTGGATTGACCGTCTGGTGTTACTACTTTTTCCGTAATCCCGTCCGCGTTGTGCCGCAGGGTGACAACCTCGTCATCTGTCCGGCTGACGGTGTGGTATCCCTGATTCAAGAGGTCACCCCACCGTCAGAGATGGGGTTGGGTGACAAGCCGCTGACACGTGTCTCAGTCTTCATGAATGTCTTTAACTGCCACGTTAACCGTGCCTGCATTGACGGTATGGTTACTAACGTGACTTACCATCACGGAAAATTTTTGAACGCTTCGCTGGACAAGGCGTCAGAGCATAACGAACGTAATTCGATCACCATCACTCGGGATGACGGTACGGCTATTGGCATTACTCAAATCGCTGGGCTCGTGGCGAGACGCATTGTTTGCTTTGTCTCTGAGGGAGATACGGTTACCGCGGGAGATCGATTTGGTCTTATCCGCTTTGGCAGCAGACTCGATATTTATCTCCCCGAGAACGTTGCACCGGCTGTCTGTCTTGGGCAAACCATGGTGGCAGGGGAGACGGTCTTGGCGAACCTAGACTCGTCCACAGCAAGAGTTAGCGCGTCAAAGTGACTTCCGAGCTACAACCAAACGGTGGGCAGGTTCGAGGGCGAGATCGCCTCGCGAACCTAATCCCCAACATGATGACGTTGGGTGCCGTTTGCGTGGGACTCACTGCGGTAAGGTTCGCGCTCAATGAGCGCGCTGATCTCGCTGTTATTGCACTCGTTGTTGCTATGGTCATGGATGGCTTGGACGGCAGACTAGCGCGGGCACTTAATTCCACCTCGAAGATGGGTAAGGAACTCGACTCACTCGCTGATTTCTTCAACTTTGGTATTGCGCCTGGGCTAATACTCCACCTCTCGCTTTTCAATCAGTCAACTAAAGTTGATTTCACGTGGGTGGCGGTGATGTTAGTGGCTGCGTGCTGCGCCTACCGCTTAGCGCGCTTTAACGCGACTGAGGACTCTGAGAGTGCGCAAACTTTCGAGGGCGTGCCTGCTCCAGTGCTCGCGTTACTTACATTGATGCCGGTCTATTTACACCTACTCGAATTTAGTTTTGTCACACAGTCGCCTGCGCTTGTCTCAATCTATCTGATCGGCTGTGGCTTCTTAGCGGTATCGCAGGTACCCACGCTGTCACTGAAATCACTGAAGATTTCACAACGCTATGGCTTTTTAGTGGTTCCCATCTTTACGCTGTTAATCGCGAGTCTTCTCATCTATCCATGGGAGACATTGGCCACGCTAAGCTTAACATACTTGGTGGCGCTTCCCTTCTACGCGCGTAAACACCCACGCAGCTAAGCCGGTTTTCTATTCGCGCTGCCGAACTGGGCGTTAGTGCAAACGCTGCTTTGTCTTTGACCAATGGATTACCTATGCTCTGTTCCAGCGGGAAGAAGGGCGATCCTGCAAATAATTCAGCCTCAAGATACGATTATGTTTTGCGTCTTTTGGTCAGTGGCACAGTGGTTGATTAGTTAGGATGTCGTTAGACTCACGCCCGCGCGAGCGACCTGCTTGGGGGCGGGGTCTAGCAAAAAGATAGACCAAAAAGAGTAAGAAAAGCACAAACGGCGAAACGAACAAAAAGCGCAATTAGACGCTATAAGCACAAGGGGCCAAGGCATGATTCCACGTCACATATTCGATTCAGAGCACGATGTCTTTAGGGATATGGTTCGCAAATTTCTCATGGAAGAAGCTTACGAGCAGCACGTTCAGTGGGAAAAGGACGGCCAGATAGACCGAAACTTTTGGTATAAGGCGGGAGAGCAGGGAATGCTTTGCCCGGGTGCCTCGGAAGAATACGGTGGTGTGGGTGCTGATTTTCGCTACAACATGGTGATAGCGGAGGAAGTCAGTCGTTTAGGGCTGACCGGGATCGGTTTTTCCTTGCACAACGATGTCACAACGCCTTACCTCACTAACGTCGCAAACGAGGCTCAGAAACAGAAATACCTTCCCCGATGTATTTCTGGTGACTGCATCGTTGCGATTGCGATGACGGAGCCAGGTACGGGTTCAGATTTGCAGGGCATTAAGACGGCGGCAGTCGATATGGGAGATCACTATCTCCTAAATGGCTCCAAAACATTCATTACCTGCGGGCAGCAAGCCGACATCGTGTTGGTTGTTTGCAGAACCGATCCTGACCCCAAAGCCGGTGCAAAGGCGTTCAGTATTCTGATTGTCGAGCGCAATATGCCGGGTTTCGAGCGCGGGCGTAACCTCGATAAGTTAGGTCAGAAAGCACAGGACACCTCAGAGCTCTTTTTCAACGATGTGAAGGTTCCCAAGGAAAACCTTCTTGGTGAGGAGGGCATGGGCTTTATTTACCTTATGCGTGAGCTACCGCAGGAGCGTTTAAGCATTGCGGTATCCGCCGTGGCTGGTTGCGAGTCTGTGATGGAGCAGACGGTAAAGTATGTGAAGGAGCGAAAAGCGTTTGGAAAAACGATTGCGGATTTCCAGAACACGCAATTTGTCTTGGCACAGCTTGAGGCAGAGGTAACAGCAATGCGCATCTTCATTGACCGATGTGCAGAGCTTTTACTGAAAAAAGAGCTGACAACTGTCGACGCGTCTAAGGCTAAGTTGCTCGCAACTGAGTTGCAGGGACGTGTCACAGACCAGTGCGTCCAGCTGCATGGCGGTTACGGATACATGTGGGAGTACCCAGTAACGCGTGCGTACGCCGATGCGCGAATCCAGCGCATTTATGGCGGTACGAGCGAGGTGATGAAGCTGATTATCGGTCGCGACTTACTCGCCGATTAGCGCGCGCTCGCCGATTAGCGCGCGGAATTCAGTTTAAAAAAAATAGGCAGCCGAGGCTGCCTTTTTTGTGTCACCTTCTCGTAGCCTTGATCACCACATAGCCACCGGGTTAATGATCATCTGAACCGCGCCTTTTAGCCGCGCCTGACCCAGAACAAACATGAACTCGTGAACACGCTCCTCTGCCAAGCGGCCTGTATTCATTGTCTCGAGTATGTAGATTCCGTTTTGTTTGAGCAGCACCACATGATCGTAGAAAACCTTATCTCCGGGACGCGGGGGTACTGCGCCGAGTCCCCATGTATCTGCGCCGACGGCAGTGGGTTTTAATTCCGCCAGGAAAACTGCGGCCTCATTGGTAATTCCCGGGATACTGCCTGCCCAGAGCTCAGGTTCAGACTTCAGCTTTGCATCGGTATAGCCTGTGTGAAGCAGAACGATATCTCCCTCGTTTATGCTCACATTCTGAGCTTTCATCGCGGCCTTAATGTCGTCGGATGTGATGGGTTGGCCGGCGCTGAGATGCTCAACACCCATTTGTCTAGCGATGTCGATCATCACTCCCCGTCCGACTATCGGAGGGATGTTGCTAATGCCGAGCTTTGTCAAGCCCGTCAAGAATGAAAAGTCTTTACCTTGGTTACAGTTATAGAATTCACCAGCTTCACCCATGTGCCCTAAGCCATCGAGCTGCGGCCCTGTACCAAGCCACATTTGCAGCACATCGTCATTGTAGTTACCGTCCCAGCCCACACCCATTTCAGCACCAAATTGTTGGTTGGGTTGCACGACCTGTAGTTGGGTATAACGCGGCGGATAGGCGGGCATGCTTGGGTCTATTTCAATACCCAAGGGATGACTGATACCTTTTTCGACGAGTTTTGCAGCCGCCGCTGTGCGTTCAGGGGTCACGCGATTTGCAGCGCCAATTTGATCATCGGCGCCCCAAGGCGAGGGAACGCATTCATCTGCTGATACGGCAGAAGTAGCGACGATCAATAACAGCGAGAGACTGGTTCTAGCGAGATGGACGATAAAGCTCATGATGATTCCTTTTATTTTTCGAGTCGCTTTGCTTGTCGACGAGGCCCTCCGTGTCAGCATTGTAGGGAGAAAACCCGTCACGTTCACAACATAACGCGGGTCAACGCGAGGTCCAAGTGGTTATAGCGATGCTGCTATAGGCTGATAGTCAGCCGATGAGTGGGACTTAGCCTGAGGCCGTGGTATTCAGTCTAGTGATCAACGCATCCTTGTGGGCTGTTTACGGATTGCATCACGCCACTCTTGGTGCGAGCATCACTGCCTTCGAATTAGGGGGAAGTCATGACAGCAGGCGCACTTAACGGAATCAAAGTTGTAGAAATTGCGGGCATTGGCCCTGGACCCTGTGCGGGCATGATGCTCGCTGATAT
>CBFHQN010000147.1:0-5082 GCA_965657765.1 Luminiphilus sp.
CCAGTAGGCTCGGGGCACAGCTGGATGCCACTGGTTCCGAGCAAGACAGCCATCGTGAAACTCGATCACTTTGGTGGTGTTGGTGAAATTGACGGAGAAACTAAACAAGCGTGGCTGGGCGCTGGCGGTCGCCTTCACGACCTATCGCCGGAGCTTGCCGATAAAGGCTATGCGTTTCGAAATCTCGGCGACATCGACGTACAAACCCTGGCCGGCGCCACGAGTACGGGCACCCACGGTACGGGCGAGACACTTCAAGCACTTGCAGCGGAGATTCAGGGCCTGCGGTTGGTCACAGGAACCGGCGATCACATTGAGATCAGTGCTGACCAGAATGCAGATTGGCTAGACGGTGGCCGAGTCGCCTTGGGTGCGCTGGGAATTCTCACTGAAATCAAAATGCAGCTTGTTGAACGGTTTAAATTACACCGCCAAGTATGGCCTGAGTCGCACAAACATACGCTAGAAAACGCAGAGCGCTACTGGCGAGAAAACCGAAACTTTGAGTTCTTTTACATACCCTTCTCCGATACCAATTTGCTGATCACGCATAACGTGACTCAAGAGCCCGATACACCGCGCAACGACGACAACAGCACATCGGCGGTGATGCAACTGAAGTCACTGAGGGATGCGCTCAAATGGTGTTCACCGTTACGGCGCTGGTTGTTGAAACGCGCCATCTCAAACGAGCCGACTGAAAATGTTGTTGGTGAAAGCTGGGATATGCTCGCCAGCGAGCGCAACGTGTTGTTCAACGAGATGGAATACCACCTACCCGTAGACAATGGTATGGAAGCGCTCGAGGAAGTACGCCACTACATTGAGAGAAAGCGACCCGATGTTTTCTTTCCATTCGAGGCGAGAAAGACCGCCGGCGATACCGCATGGCTATCCCCATTCAACGGCGGCAGCCGCATCTCCATTGCTGTGCATTGCTATCACAAAGACGCCTTTGACTTTCTGTTCACTGACGTCGAACCTATTTTTCAAAAATATGGTGGGCGGCCGCATTGGGGCAAGCTCAACAGCATGACGGCAGCGCAAGCACGAGAGTGGTATCCGGACTTCGATAAGTTTGCGGCGCTCAGGCGAGAACTCGATCCTGATGGTCGATTACTCAATGGCTACCTCTCAGATCTTTTTAAACAGGACCTCTCTTCGAGGCTGTAAAAGGACTCGTCACAAGGCCTCTATTAAAAGGGCCTCTATTACCAGGCAGACGTTTTACAGGACCGTGACTATCTATGAGCAACAACCCACTCGCTGCAAGCTATTTTCAGCAATTACAAGAAGCGCTAGCCCAAGCTGAACTGGCGGAGCCCGTCCTGGTCATTGATCGAGATCGGCTCGATGCCAACATCGACAGACTGAAAATTCATCTGCCTAACGGTATGGCTTATCGCATCGTCGCTAAATCTCTGCCCTCTGCGCCGCTAATAGAGCACATCGCACGTCGTGCTGGGACCGACCGGCTAATGAGCTTTAACACCAATATGGTCGAGCAGCTGATAGCGCTGATGCCTGAGGCCGATCAGTTACTGGGAAAGCCGATTCCGATTGTTGCAGTGCAACGTATCTTTGAGCGAGCGGACGCTTCCAGTACGAGTGCGCTGCAGCACAAGATTCAATGGCTAATCGACACACCCGAACGACTTGAACAATACGAAGCGTTTGCGGCGAGCTCTGGCTTAAGCCTGCGCATTAACCTTGAGATCGATGTCGGCCTTCACCGCGGAGGTATGGAGCCCGGTGATGCGTTGGCGACTGCGCTGCAACTCATTAGTAACAGCAACTGCCTCGAGCTCTCGGGGCTCATGGGTTACGAGCCTCACCTAACCAAGCTGCCCAATCTGGCAGGCTGGCCAAAGCGCGCGAAGAAAGGCGCAGCCGATCGTTTCCGCGAGGCACTCGCACAGGTCTCTTCGGTACTCGGCGAGGGTCATAGCGATGCAATGATCAGGAATATGGCAGGGAGCCCTACTTTTGGTTTGTATACCGATACCGATCTTGCCAACGAGATTGCTGCGGGCTCAGCACTTGTAAAACCTAGCGATTTCGATCTCCCCATTCTCAAAGACTTTTTACCCGCAAGCTTTATCGCCACACCGGCGATCAAAGTGAGTAATGGCGTTCGCCTTCCCGGCCTTGAATACGCAAATCGCGCACTGGGAAAGCCAAAATCGGGTAAGACTGTGTTTCTTCACGGCGGGTACTGGAAGGCCGACCCTGTTTACCCGGGCGGTCTTAAGTACAGCAGTCTGTTTGGCCGTTCGAGCAACCAAGAGATGTTGGTAGCGCCAAAGAATTCGTCGCTCAAAGTCGATGATTTCGTTTTCTTACGGCCCACGCAGAGTGAGGCTGTTTTCCTTCAGTTTCCGAAGATCGTGGTGTTCTCAGGCGGGGAGATCGTTGATCAGTGGCAACCACTCCCCGTGACGGTCTGACATACGACTACGATAACCAGCAAACGCGCCTTGAACACCACCTAAACCATACCTCAACGAAAAGCATCTAAAGGCGCCACTCGACAAGACTCAAAGGCGTCACATCGAATAAAAAACACTGGCACCCGGGCCCAGAGGCAAGTCGAAGATCACCCAAGCGATGGTCATTGCCAGACCCGATAACAGGAGGCCAATAGAATACGGCAGCATGGTTGCCGCCAAGCTTCCTAGACCAAAGTTACTCTGCCAACGCTGGCAGAAAATGAGGATCAATGGGAAGTACACCATGAGTGGCGTAATGATGTTTGTTGCCCCATCGCCCACACGGTAGGCAGCGGTTGCCATCTCTGGTGAGATTCCGAGAAGCATCAGCATTGGAACCATCACGGGCGCAATGAGCGCCCACTTTGCACTCGCTGAACCCACGAACAAATTCAACAGCGATGAGACGAGAATAATTGAGGTGAGCAGTGCCCACGCCGGCATATTCGTTGAGCTTAAAAAGTCAGCCCCATGGACCGCCAGAATGAGGCCTAAGTTGGACCACGAAAACATCGCCACAAAGTGTGCTGCCGCAAAGGCCAGCACGAGGTAATAGGCGAGATCTTCCATCGCACCCGTCATCATTTTCACAAGATCACGGTGATTGCTGATCGTGCCCGCGGCCTTCCCATAGGCCCATCCAGCGAGTAGGAACATCACAAAGAAAGCTGCCACCAAGCTTTTATAAAACGGCGCCATTTGAGCCTCAGCCGACGCGCTCTCATTGATGAGTGGGGTGCCTGGGCCTATCGTGAAGTAGGTCCAGAGTGCGATAACAAAGAGCACAGCCCATCCGGCGTTCTTGAGGCCCTTGCGCTCAGCACCGGTAAGTTCGCGATTACTATCCTCGTCTGCGCCAGTTGCCGCAGCCAACGAAGGGTCAAACGCACCCAAACGGGGCTCAATGACCCGGTCGGTGACGTACCAAATGACCGGAAGGAATACGAAGGTCATTCCCGCGATAAAGAACCAGTTACCGGCAATATTTGCCGTGAAACCCTCGAATACGGTCAAAACGCTTGCTTCAGTGATGCCAAACAAAAGCGCATCTAACTGACCGGGTAATAGGTTTGCGGAGAATCCGCCGGAGACACCGGCGAAGGCTGCTGCGATGCCGGCAATCGGGTGCCGCCCTGCCGCGTGAAATATAATACCGGCGAGAGGAATCAGTACGACATACGCGGCATCAGCAGCAAGGTTACCTACCATACCCACAAGCACTACCGTCGGTGTCAGCAATACATTGGGAACGTCTTTCACACCCGCTCTCATTGCAGTACCAAAGAGCCCAACACGCTCAGCGACACCTGCACCCAACATAACAACCAGTACGTAGCCTAGTGGATGGAAATGGGTAAAAGTCTTGGGCATATCCACCCACAACCTCGCGATATTGTCAGCTGACAATAAGCTGGTTGCGGTGATTACTTGCTGCGTACCGGTCGCAGGGTCGATCTTCGTGGGATGCAGCGCAGAGACACCTGACAGACTGGCAAGGACCGAAATAGCGACCAAGCCAACGATCAGCCAAAAGAAGAGAAAGACGGGATCGGGTAACTTGTTACCGCTTCGTTCGACCCAACCTAAAAATCCACCCATGCCCTGCTGGGCATCGTTTGTCGACGTATTCATGGTGTGCTCCCCAGTTGCTGAATCGAATGAATCAGCGCGCCCCGAATTATCTGATCTCCACACGCAGTTTACCTACGTGACCCTTCAATGCCACCTCAATGCCACCTCAATGCCACCCGCGTCATGACCTTCTACAATCGATCCCCAGATGGAGCGGAACGCGTGCTTGTCGCAATCAAGCCAGCTCCGCAGCGATAGCGTGAATACCATCGGTGTATTGCTCGCTCTGAGTCATTCATAACCGTCTGCGAGTGTGCTGACGTAGCCGGCTTCTTCCAGCATCCTCGCAACAGCAAGCGTCGTTCGATCGCCGTACTCGGGACCTATGATCTGTAAACCATACGGCAGACCATCGCTGTGTCGACCGATCGGTACGGCGGTTGAGGGCAGACTGCACAGAGTGGCGACGCCCGCCCACACAATATTGTCAGAGTAGGGTCGGGCCTCGCCGTTGACGAGGATTTTGCGCGCACCAAACGGTGTGTCCTGATCGTGCGGCATCGCTGTGGTCGGTGTTACGGGGCAAATCAGCACGTCGTAATCGTCAAAGAAAGCCGTCCACTTCGCCACCATATGAGCACGAATCTCATTCCAAAGGAGCCACTCACGATGAGGCAATAAGGTCCCCCTAGCCTGAATCGCGTTGTGAGACTTATCGTCTGGCCCCAAGTCGCGCGCAACGCGCTCCATGAGCGCAATTTCATCGGGACCAAAACTGGCGCCGATGATGGGTGATAAGTGCATGAGATAGGTTTCGTGGTGGTCGGCGAGCGAAAAGCCAGGCTTTGCCTCGTTTACCGTTGCGCCTTCTGACGCCAACGCCTGCCCTGCCCGCTCAATCCCCGCAAGCATTTCAGCGTCTACGGGACAGTAGTCATCACCCAGCCAGAGCCCCACACGCAAGTGTTTGACCGATTCCACTCGAGAAGGCGGTAACGCAAGCTCAGCGCCTTCGCCGGGC
>CBFHQN010000148.1:0-4994 GCA_965657765.1 Luminiphilus sp.
ACCGACTCCCTCGTAGGGGACGATGATGAACTTTCGGTCTTCTGGAATGCTGAAACCGGACATCTCAGCGAGTACTTGTGGCTGCTTTACAACAGCAGCTGTGTTCAAAGCGCCGTCGTGCCACAGAACCGCGGCAATTTTGTCTGCTTCTTCGCTTGACGCGACATAGCCACCTTCGGCGACGAGATTTTTCATGAGCTCGTCATAGATGCTCGCGAAAGCAATCACTGAATTATCTGCCGAACAGGATGCGGCGAGGTCGAGCGTTTTGGAGATGCGGATTTTTTCGGCTGTATCGACGAGGTCAGCCGTGTCGTCGACAGTAATGACAGCGTTGCCCGCGCCTACGCCTAACGCCGGTGTGCCGCTTGAATAGGCTGCAGTGACCATGCCGGGGCCGCCGGTTGCGAGGATGCGGTCGCATTGACGCATCAATTCCTCTGTTTTGCCAATGGATGGTTGAGCCATCGTTTGGACAAGATCTGCGGGGGCACCCATTTTCTCGATGGCATCGCGCATTTTGTTGACGATGGTCATATTGATGAACTTAGCGCGAGGGTGGGGGGCAATGACGATGGCGTTACGTCCCTTCACCGCGTTGATGCTCTTAATGACCGGCGTTGCTTCCGGATTCGTCGAAGGTGACAGTGCGCCAATCACACCCACAGGCTTGCAGATTTTGATGATGTTGCGCTCGAGGTCTTCCTCAATGATTCCTACCGATTTATCCGGGAGGATGTCCATCAGCGTTGCGCGAGTCTTCACTGAAATCTTGGCGAACTTACCGTTGTAGTCCCCGAGTTGAGTCTCATCGAGCGTTTGCTGCGCCAGCTCTTCAGCGACGCCGGGCTGAGCGCAGGACCAAACCATGGCCTTGATGAGTTCGTCGACCTGTTCCTGCGTGTAATCGGCAATTGCCGCTTGAGCTACTCGTGCACGCTCAATCAAAGCTTCGACTTCCGCCACTTCTTCGGGCAGTGCCACCGTTTCAGGTGTAGTCATGAAAATCCCCTTATCTTTTTTTACAAAATACCACAGCTGCGTGCGTCATTTTACGCAACCCGAATCATTCGTTTACCCCGATTTTCACCGGCCAATAGTCCAATAAGACCTGCGGGCGCTTGCTCTAAACCCTCGAGGATATCCTCGACGATTTTGAGCTCGCCTTGGCGCGCCCAGAGCGACAAGTCGTGAACAGCATCCGCATCAAGATGCGCGTAGTCGCTGACGATGAAACCTTCCATGCGTAGTCGTTTGGTCACCAATAGGCCGGGCACACCGAAGGGGCCGGGCTTTGGTTTGCCATCGTACATCGACACGGCGCCACAGCAGGCAACTCGACCTTTCATATTCATGGCGAATAGCGCTGTTTGCAGGATGTCACCGCCCGTATTGTCGAAGTACACCTCAATTCCCGTGGGTGCGACTGCCTGCAGTTGATCGCGCAGTGGCTGTTCAGTGCTTTTATAGTTGATGCAGGCGTCAAAGCCGAGTTCACTCTCCACCCAGCGACACTTCTCATCACCTCCGGCAACACCAATAACGCGAGCGCCTTTAATTCGGCCAATTTGCCCAACAATCGATCCCACGGAGCCGGCTGCAGCTGAGACCATTAACGTCTCACCGGCGTGGATGCCAGCGACGTTGATGAGCCCGTGATAAGCCGTCAGGCCCGCGACGCCCAGTAATGACAGTCCGTGGCTGAGCGGGCCTTCATGTTCGGGCACGGCCGTCACCAAATCGCCCTGAACTACAGCGTATTCCTGCCAGCCAATATCTGCCATGACCAGATCACCAACGGCCCATGAAGCATGTTTGGACTCAATCACCTCACCAATGCCATAGCTCGCCATCACATCGCCACCGGCGAGCGCGCTGCGATAGGTCGCTCCCTGCATCCAGGCACGATTCGCAGCGTCTTGCGACAAGATGAGCGTTTTGATGACAACCTCACCCTCCGCGGCTGCGGCGACCGCAACTTCATCCGAACTAAAACAATCGTAAGTCAATTTTTCGGTGGGGAGTTGACTCAGGAGAATGCGTTTGTTGGTGACCATATTAGATCCTAGTATGCGGTGGCAAAGCCACCGCAAACGGCATTATATGTCTAACCGGTAAGGTGCGTGGCTAAACACGATTTTATGAAACCGCCCCAAAAGGCGAGGCGGGCGTGAGGTGGTTTGTAGTCGGCAGGGCTCGCAGCACAGCACTCTATCGCCGCTTATTGTCGTCACCTACCATTGCTTTCTCGCTTACTTGACACCTTACTAGCCCCGCGCAGCTAAATTTTTTCGTCTTGAAAATACGACCGGTGGTTCTAACCCAGCAGCCGCATAGCAATGTAGGCTCCGGTGAAAATAACGAGGCTCCATATCCCAATTAGGCTCCATCGGTGCATCGTTTCACTAGGTCGTGATGACTCAGGCACCGTTGCCCCAAACATCGCCTGATGATTCAGGATGGCGAAAATCGGCGCGGTAATAAACGAGACAGTCGTTGCAATATCCACCAATAAACTAAACGAGTTTGTCAGTAGATTGATGATGGTTGCCGCACCCGCAAGGAGAACAAGCATCCAGAGCCAATAGTTTCGATCGCGATTATTACTGAGTTCCTGCTCGGGCGGATGGTCGGGATTTCGGATGATTACCATTGCGCTCGCCATCGAACGAGGCCAGGCATCAATAGCGGTTAATGTGGTTGTGAAGATAACCGCCATAGCCGCAGCACTCACCAGTGTTGCAATCGTGTCACCTAGCGTCACGCGATAAATATCGACTAGTTGAGCAGCAAAGCCCGCTGCACTTGATTCAAACTCCTGCCCCGAATTGAAGAGGGTTGCTGTACCCATAATTACAAAGCAGATGGCGAGTACCGTTGTGCCTACAAAGCCAATATTAAAATCGAGCGCGGACTCATCCATAGAAAGTTTTCGTCCTTCTACACGCGACTTCGCTTGGCTCCAAAGTGACTGCCACACCGACGTATCGAGTGGCGCTGGCATCCAGCCGATGAGTGCAGCGATGAAAATAATTGTCATGGTGTCGAAGTTACTTGGCCAGAGCGAGAGGCCGGATAAGTTTGCCAACGAGGGAAGCACCAAGACTGTGGCGAGCAATGTCGTGATCGTGAGAAAGGCGAGAAGCAACTTTACGATGAAGTCAAGTGCCCTGAACTGTCCGAAGTACAAAATGCTGGCAACCACTACCCAGACACCTAAAACCACAGAGAAAGTCTCGGCCTGCACACCGAAAGTAACCATGAATAATCCTGCGGTGGTGAGCGACACTGCGGCGCAGCCCGCGAACATAGTCAGCAACGTGGAGATGATAAACGTCCCGATAGCGGCGGGGCCACGCTTTTGATACGCGATAATGAGGTTGCTTCCCGATGCTGCAGCGTACTGGTTACCAAATCGGAAGGCGGGGTACTTCGCGAGATTCGCAAACAAGATAAAACCGATTAGAGCAAGGCCGTAAATGCCTCCAGCACGGGTTGACTGAATTAGGTGCGACACGCCGACAGCAGCACCTGCAAATAAAAGCCCAGGGCCTAGTATTTGATACCAGCTGGGTGATGAGGTCTCGTTTGAGCTCTGCATATTGAGTCCTTTTTATTCTTATAACGACGAGAACAGTTTAAGTTAAAAATGTCTTGAATGTTGCTATCTCGGCGTTTGTAATCGAAACAAGCGAAATCGCGACGAGCGATACCTAATAACAAACAATAAGAAAGCCAAGTCTATGAGGATTAACACTATGGCAGCTTACAAAAATAGATCGGCCGGAATGGCATTCAAAAAATCAAATTCAAGTTTGATCGCCGTAGCGTTGGCAACGATTGTGGCCTCGAGTTCCGCGTTGGCGGGGTGGGGCGACTCTGCTGCGGGTGATGAGCTTGGTAACGCTAAAGCCCTGGGAACGGACACCTGGGCTCGCTGTGCGCCACACATGGCTGACCCTAGTGCGAAGTCCTACGAACTGTCGTACCTGCGCAGTAATACAATGCCGGGATCGCCGTTTGGAGTCCCGTTGGAATACACCTTCCGTGGCACCGTTGGTCTGCCCGGAACGCTTCATGCCTTTAACGGCGAGACAGTCACGGGTGAACATGCGGCGCAGGGAACACAGATGGACGCCTTGGGTCACTTTGGCTATCTCGAAAAGCCTTGGAGCGGCGAGGGAGATTTTCCCAGCAATGAGGTGAAATACTTTGGTGGCTTCTCTCAGGATGACGTCAAACCAAGCGTCGAATCACCCCTGCTCAAACTCGGTATCGAGACCGTTCCACCGATTGTAACCAGCGGTATTTTGCTCGACGCCAAAGCCGCAATGGGTAACGGTGAGGCACTCGATGCCGGAGTTGTGATTACCAAGGTGGATATTGATGCCATGATGTCGGCGCAAGGGATGTCTGAGCGAGGCATTCTTCCGGGAGATGCCGTCTTTATTCATACAGGCTGGGGCGAGCGGTGGTCAGACCCAGCTCAAGATCCCGAGTATTATGGTATGGGCCCGGGTCTTGGCTACGATGCTGCACAGTATCTCGGCAAACAGGGCGTCGTGTTGGTTTCACTGGATAACCCATTTACCGATCCCGTATTGCGAGGTCAGTTGCAGGGCAAAGCAGGACCTGCCGAGGGAACACCTGCGGGGCTACCGTTTGCGATTCATCACCACAACTTGAGCCAAGCCGGCGTTTTGCAGATCCAGAACAGCCGTCTGCGCGATATTGCTGCCGATAAAGTCTGGTCGTTCTGCACCATGATTCTCCCGCTTAGAATAGACGGTGGCTCGGGATCGCCTGTACGACCTGTCGCGATTGGTGCTGCTGCTGGATAAAAACGCATGGGTGAATCAACAAAAAAAGGGCGCCAGCGGCGCCCTTTTTTAATCGACCGAAAGCTTATCATTTGACAGACCTCAGACCTCAGACCTCAGACCTCAGACCTCAGACCTCAGACCTCAGACCTCAGACCTCAGACCTCAGACCTC
>CBFHQN010000149.1:0-4953 GCA_965657765.1 Luminiphilus sp.
GCTTACTGCTTATGTTCATAACCTCTCCTTATAATTATTGAGGCAATTAGAATTGGTCAGGCCACTTTGCCATCACCCGACGTTATAAGTGAACTCCACAATTGTCAACGCATGAAAAGCGCGTGGTTTTAGTCTCTTTTATAAGTTCTTTTGTCCGTCTGATTTTTGCATCAATCGCATCGAGATTTGTTATCGAAACGATGCTTCTGACCCCCGTGACGTGCGAAGCGATTCCTTAAATTCCGAGTAGCGGGACCTGACGCTGCTACAAATTAGCGACTAACTTATCGGCTGATCCATTACCGAAAACCCTTGACGGTGAAGGCTCAAAAACTCAAGAAAATACTCGTGTCGCAATGGGAGTCGTTCTGCTGGCCCTCATGAGTTGACAGCAATAAATCTCGGCCTAAGCTGGTGCCCGCACACTCTGGGTACTGTTGCCCTCTGCTATTAGGTAGTAATTGTTATGACGAATTCCTTGAAAAGCCTTAACCATGGATTGAGTGAAGAGCTAAACATGCTGCGCGATACAACGCGGCAGTTTGTTGAGAAGGAACTGATGCCGATTGCAGATGAGGTTGATGCATCAAATGACTTCCCGCATCACCTCTGGAAAAAAATGGGTGAGCTTGGCCTATTAGGGATCACTGTGGACGAGCGGTTTGGTGGATCAACAATGGGCTATCTCGCGCATATCATTGTTCTTGAGGAAATCAGCCGCGCATCCGCGAGTGTCGGGCTCTCCTATGGCGCGCACTCCAATCTTTGCCTCAATCAACTTCAGCGCAACGGCACAGAAAGCCAAAAAGAAAAATATTTACCCGACCTCTGCTCCGGGGCAAAAGTCGGTGCACTCGCCATGAGCGAGCCCAGTGCTGGCTCCGATGTCGTGAGTATGAAGCTTCGCGCTAAGCGACAAGGCGATCACTTCATCTTAAACGGCAACAAGATGTGGATTACCAACGGCCCCGACGCCGACACCTACATCATTTACGCAAAAACAGAGCCCGACGCAGGATCGCGCGGCATCACTGCCTTTATTGTTGAGCGCGGTTTCCCTGGTTTCTCACAAGGCAAAAAACTCGATAAGTTGGGTATGCGTGGCTCCAACACGGCAGAGCTCATCTTTGAAGATTGCCCTGTGCCCGTCGAGAATGTACTTGGTGAAATCAATGCTGGGGTCGCGGTGCTCATGTCAGGCCTCGACTACGAGCGTGCAGTGCTGTCGGGCGGCCCCGTCGGAATTATGCAGGCGTGTCTCGATACGGTTGTACCCTACGTTCATGAACGAAAGCAGTTCGAGCAACCCATCGGCGAGTTCCAGCTTATCCAAGGAAAGCTTGCCGATATGTACGCCTCTACAGCTGCATGTCGTGCCTACCTGTATGAAGTCGGCCGTGCGCTTGATCGAGGCGAGGATAGCCGAAAAGACGCAGCTGCCGTCATCTTGTACACGGCGGAGGCGGCGACAAAAGCCGCACTCGATGCAATCCAAATTTTAGGTGGCAACGGCTATACCATGGATTACCCAACAGGTCGTTTCTTACGGGATGCGAAGCTCTATGAGATTGGTGCAGGAACCTCTGAGGTACGCCGCATGCTTATCGGTCGTGAGATATTTCAAGAAACGGCGTGAACCCCGGCAAGCATCTCTCTTTGGTCCGTTAAAAAGAGCACAATCAACGAAGAGCAATGAAACAACCCAGAGAGTATACTGCGCGCTGATATCTAAGGCCCAATCCCCAAGTTAGGAGTATTTGTGTCCACCCAAGACGTGTCTACCATCGACGATGTTCGAATCGATGGCATCAACGACCTCGTTTCTCCGAATGAGATCATCACCAATTACCCTGTGCCTGCCGAAACCGCAGCACTGATCGAGGCGACACGAAGCCGCATTGCGAAAATTATGCGCGGCGAAGACCCTCGCTTGCTCGTGGTCATTGGGCCCTGCTCGATACACGACGCGGATGCAGCGTTGGAGTACGCACAGAAATTGATGCATGTCCGTAACCAATACGCCGACAAGCTCGAAGTGGTCATGCGCACCTATTTTGAAAAACCCCGCACTAGCCTTGGCTGGAAGGGTTACATAAATGATCCATTCTTGAACGGCAGTTTCAAGATCAACGAAGGGCTGGCGCTAGCGCGCGAGCTGCTACTCACCTTAAACAATATGGGTTTACCGACCGCTGGTGAGTTTTTAGATGCGATCACACCGCAGTACGTTGCCGACCTCATGTCGTGGGGTGCAATCGGCGCACGAACCACCGAAAGTCAGGTTCATCGGCAGCTTGCATCAGGGCTCTCCTGCCCTGTCGGCTTCAAAAATGGAACCGAGGGGAACGTCCAGATTGCAGTCGATGCCATCAGAGCTGCCGGCGCAGGCCATCATTTCCTATCCGTAACAAAAACAGGAACGGCCGCGATTGTGAAAACAGCGGGCAATCCTGATTGCCACTTGATTCTTCGCGGCGGTCTAAAACCCAATTACGACGCGGCTAGCGTGCGAGAAGCTGAGCTCTTACTTGAAAACGCAGGACTCACGTCAGGCTTGATGGTGGATTGCAGCCACGCGAACAGTCAAAAAGACCATGCCAAACAAATTGGTGTCTGTAAGAGCATTGTTGACCAACGACGCGAAGGGTCATCAGCAATCAAAGGCGTCATGATCGAAAGCCATCTCGTGGGTGGTAATCAACCCATCGCAGCGCCCGACGAATTGGCATACGGGAAGAGTATTACCGATGCTTGCCTGGGATGGGCGGACAGCGAGATGCTTTTAGACGCGCTTGCGAACGGTTGAGGAACTCACCCACGTCAACAGCGATAATTCGGACGCACAAAGCGCCACCTGCTCCATAGCGAAAAACTATGGAAACGCTGGTGCAGTGATAGGACCGTCAGGCTCGTCAGATTCAATAAGTTCGATAATTGGCTGATTAAATCCACGTTTTAGGCCCGCCAGCGACCGGCGGTTCTTGCCCATCATGGGCGCGGCGACCTCGAGTCCCAGTTCCTCGAGTGTATCGAGCGTGCCGATCGCATCGACGACCTCAAGTTCAAGCGCGCGATCTGCGGTCAAACGCTCGCCCGTCAGCAAGGCTGCCCGAATTGCAGTGGGACTCAACTTGCTGCAAACGAGCTCGTTCATTCGCACCGTCAGCGTCATGTTGAGATCGACCTCAGGAAGACAGAAAAAACCCCTGTCATCCCTCATGACGTTGTAATCCGATGCCAACACAATCATGGCGCCCAGACCAAACGCGTGGCCAGTAACAAGGGACACAACCGGGAACGGCGCGTCTAGCACACGGGCAAGAACCCGCATACAAAGCTCGGTGAATTCCTTGTCACCACTCGCCATCAAATAATCCAAGTCGAGCCCTTGGCTGAAGTTCTTTCCCTCACCGGACAGTAAAAGAATCTGGCACTCCTCGTCCGCGATAGCATTCGAAATTGCCTCATCAAACTGCCCGAGCGTCTCAGGGTTAAATCGACCCTCTCCCACAAACTGGTGGCGGTGAATAACAGGCATAAAACACTCTCTCGACTAAAATAACTCTGCTCAAATACTACAGGATGCCGATCGCGTTGCGGTAAACTTTGCACATCAACACATATCCAAAAACCACTGGGGGAATACATGACCAAACTGGAGCAACTGGCTGCGATGAGTACGGTAGTCGCAGACACGGGCGATATCGATGCGATCGCGAAACTTAAGCCAGTAGATGCAACAACCAACCCCTCCCTACTTCTCAAAGCTGCAGGACTCACGCGCTTCGAGGCAGACGTAAACGCGCTAAAGGGCAATGCAAACGCTGCGGATGAGTTCGCTGTTCGCGTTGGCTCACAAATTGTTGCGCTCGTGCCGGGTGTTATCAGTACTGAGGTCGATGCGAGACTGTCCTTCGATACTCAAACGACGATTGCGAAAGCGGAAAAGCTGATCGAACTCTATGACAAAGCCGGTGTCTCGTCTGACAGAGTGCTCATCAAGATTGCATCAACCTGGGAAGGTATCCAAGCAGCGGCTGAATTAGAAAAGCGTGGCATCCATTGCAACCTCACACTGTTGTTTGGTTTTGAACAGGCGCGAGCCTGTGCCGACGCTGGCGTTTTCCTCATTTCGCCCTTTGTTGGTCGTATTACCGATTGGTATAAGACGAATACGGACATTGTCATTGACTCGCCTGCACAGGACCCCGGTGTTCAGTCGGTTACCAAGATCTTCAATCACTACAAAACACACGGCTATAACACCGTGGTTATGGGGGCGAGCTTCCGTAATACGGGACAGATCGAAGCGCTGGCAGGTTGTGACCGTTTAACTATCTCGCCTGATCTGCTTGATGAACTGGGTGCGAGCGACGGCGAACTTCCCGAAGCGCTCTCGAAAGCACAGGCTGCGACGCAAACTGGCCAACCGATCTCTGAGAGTGATTTTAGGTTCGAGCATAATGAGAGCGCGATGGCTAGCGAGAAACTCGCTGACGGCATCAGGCGTTTTGTTGCGGATCAGGTAAAGTTGGAAGCAGCCCTTGCCTAGATGTTGCTCGCGCAAGCGAAGATGGATTTAACGCGGACCACAATGCAAACGATCAACAAAAAAGCGCCCTAGGGCGCTTTTTTGTTATGTATCAGTCGTTGAGGCATAGCCAGTGGCTATTAAGCGGACCGAGCACTGCTAAGCGAACAGAGCACTGCCGGCTGATACGTGCGACAGATGCACCTAATACTCATGTGTTAAGCATCGAGTAGCGCCACAGAACTCGAGAAACTTTTGTGAGGGCTCATTCCCCTCGCACCGTTGCGAGCAGATAGTGCACGCAACCAAAACCGCCTCAAGGCCAAGATCAGCCGAACTTCGCTTCGCGCTTTTCGAAAAACGCAGCCACTGCCTCAAGTTGATTGGGCTTGTAGATGATCTCTGTTTGCTCGACAGACTCA
>CBFHQN010000150.1:0-4794 GCA_965657765.1 Luminiphilus sp.
TCGAGAAGGCGGCCAAGCAGATAACCTTGGAACGATCAGCGTTTAGAGCCGATCAGTTTCAGCGTGACGGAAATTGGCGGGCGCACTATACAACCACTGGGCCCGAAATTTGGGAGGGGACTGAGGGAAAGCTAGATGGTTTTGTCGATTTTCTTGGCTCTGGCGGGACGTTTTTTGGCGTCTCGCGCGCGTTAAAAGACCGTAACCCAGCCATCCAGTGCTTGATTGTCGAGCCTGAGGGCGCTGCAGTCCTAGCGGGGGAGGCAGCTCAAATCCCAAATCATCCAATCCAAGGTGGTGGCTACTCCCTGTCTGAACTTGCGTTTCTAGATACATCAGTCATTGACGGTTACCTGCAAGTCTCTGGCGAACACGCGGCTGATGTGACCCGAAATTTAGCACGTCTAGAGGGGATTTTTGGGGGCTTTTCCGCGGGTGCGAATGTTGCAGCTGCGCTGAAATTACTCGAGGGGCCTATGAGCGGAAGCACCATTGCAGTGATTATTTGTGACTCGGGATTGAAATACTTATCGACAGATTTGTGGAAGTAAGCCGCTTCGTGTCACATTGAAATTCGTACCGATATCGAGTGATTTTTGCTTGATGCAATAGCGTTGTAGATAAGTCCGTAATTCCTCTGATTAGCCACAATCCACACTTGTTAATTTCTACCTAATTTTAGGCTCCCTAGTCATCATAAAATGTGGTTTTCACGAGGAGCTATGTGTCACAATCGCGCGCAAAATCATGGATCATTTAGACGTTGTGATGTAGCCCGGGGTGCGGCGCTAAAAGCAAAAATTGATAACGTTCACAGAAAAGTCAAAGCGCGCTGTTCTGCCTATTTAGTAAACGCATAACACACTCAATTTGGGCGGCTTTAGACTGGGGAATATTTAGAAGGAGCTGGTCGCATGCAGCACTATTCTGCTTTCGGGCTGATCAAGCACAGTCTTAGCCATCACGAGAATTGGCAACGCGCATGGCGGAATCCAACGCCGAAGAAGAAATATGATGTCATTGTCATCGGCGGCGGTGGTCATGGTTTGGCGACGGCGTACTACCTCGCAAAAGAATTCGGTGTTACTAACGTTGCGGTCGTCGAAAAAGGCTACTTGGGCGGGGGTAACACGGGCCGCAACACTACGATTGTACGTTCGAATTATTTGTGGGACGAGGCAGCTCATCTTTACGAGCACGCTATGGGTCTTTGGGAGGGCCTATCGCAAGACCTTAACTACAATGTAATGTTCTCGCAGCGTGGCGTGTTGAACCTCGGTCATACGCTTCAAGACATGCGTGACATTCATCGACGCGTTAACGCTAACCGTCTGAACGGTATCGATAGTGAGGCGTTAGATGCGAAACAGGTTCAAGAGATTGTTCCGCACATGGACTGCTCTGCTAATACCCGTTACCCCGTACTGGGTGCTTCTTGGCAGCCGCGTGCGGGTGTTGCGCGGCACGACGCGGTTGCCTGGGGCTATGCACGTGGCGCGGATGCTCATGGTGTGGACATTTTTCAGCGGACGGAAGTGACTGACCTCATTATCGAGGACGGCACCTGTGTCGGCGTTAAGACTAATCGCTACGGTGATATTCGTGCTGAGCGTGTGGGCTCTGTTACTGCCGGCAATTCCAGTGTTATCGCGGCAATGGGTGGTTTTGAATTGCCGCTTGAGTCCCATCCTTTACAGGCACTTGTTTCCGAGCCGATTAAACCGATTCTCGATACGGTTGTTATGTCTAACCACGTACACGGTTATATAAGCCAATCCGATAAAGGTGACTTAGTTATTGGCGCGGGTATCGATGGTTACAACGGTTACGGGCAACGTGGCTCATTCCCAACGATTGAGCATACGCTCCAAGCAATTCTCGAGCTGTTTCCCATCTTCAGTCGTGTGCGAATGAACCGTCAGTGGGGCGGTATCGTTGACACCTGCCCTGATGCCTGCCCAATCATCAGTGAAACACCTATTGAAAACCTTTACTTCAACTGTGGTTGGGGTACTGGTGGCTTTAAAGCGACTCCGGGTTCTGGGCATGTATTTGCCGCCTCACTGGCTAAAGGTGATATGCACCCATTGGCCAAGCCGTTCTCGATGTTCCGATTCCACACTGGTGCGCTTGTCGATGAGCATGGTGCAGCTGGTGTAGCTCACTAAGGGGTTGATGCAATGTTTCACATTTATTGTCCACACTGCTGTGAGCACCGTGAAGAAGAAGAGTTTCACGCTAAAGGCCAGGCCCACATAGCAAGACCACTGGATCCTGAGGCAGTTTCAGACGAGGAGTGGGGGAATTACCTTTACTTTCGCAAAAACCCTCGTGGTCTTCATCATGAGCTTTGGGTTCACAACGCAGGTTGCCGCAAGTTCTTCAACGTAACGCGCGATACCGTTACCTACGAGATCAAAGAGGTTTACAAGGTTGGCGAGCAGCCTTCGGTCGTAAATCCGGCAGACAAGGCTTAGGGGAGCAGCGAATAATGTCACAGAAAAATCGCCTCCAGTCAGGTGGCCGCATTGACCGTGATCAACCGATGTCGTTTAGTTACAATGGAAAAACGTTACAGGGATATGGCGGTGATACCCTCGCTTCAGCGCTGTTAGCAAATGGCATTGACGTTGTGGGCCGCAGTTTTAAATACAGTCGTCCGCGCGGCATTATGGCGGCAGGCCCGGAAGAACCAAATGCAATCATGCAGTTGGGCTCAACAGAAGCAACCCAGGTACCAAACGTTCGAGCGACACAGCAGGAGCTGTTCGACGGTCTTGTATCAGGCGCGGTTAATGGTTGGCCCAGTGTTGATTTCGACTTAATGAGCTACGTGGGCAAAGTCGGCGGCAAGATGATGCCTCCAGGGTTCTATTACAAAACGTTCATGTTTCCGCAAAACATGTGGGAAACATACGAGAAGTTTATCCGCAAGGCTGCAGGTCTTGGACGCACATCGTACGAGACTGATCCAGACCTGTACGACAAAGTTAACCAGCACTGCGATTTGCTTGTTGTGGGTGGAGGGCCTGCAGGTCTGGCAGCGGCACTTACTGCAGCTCGCTCTGGTGCTCGCGTCATTCTCGCTGATGAGCAGTCCGAGTTTGGCGGTAGTCTGTTGAGCACCAAAGAGACACTTGATGGCGCACCCGCGGATGCCTGGGTTGGCAGTACTGTCGATGAGTTAGCCGCAAATAAAGACGTGATGTTACTGCCACGTGCAACGGTTAACGGCTATCACGACCATAATTTCCTTACCATTCATGAGCGTTGTACCGACCACATTGCTGATAAAGCGCCAAGAGGTCAGGTTCGTCAGCGCCTTCATCGTGTTAGAGCTAAATGGGTTGTTCTTGCCACCGGTGCTCACGAGCGTCCACTGGTATATGGTAATAACGATGTGCCCGGTTGTATGGTGGCAAACGCGGTATCAACCTATATCAATCGTTACGGTGTTGTTCCCGGTAACGAACTCGTTTTGATGACAACCAATGACGGCGGCTATCAGGCAGCATTTGATTGGCATGAAGCAGGTCGAAAAGTCGTTGCCATTGTTGATACTCGTCAGAGCCCGAAGGGAGCGTGCGTAGCAAAAGCCCTGGAGCTCGGCATTAATGTCGTTACGGGTTCTGCCGTTATCGATGTTGCAGGTGCAAAACGTGTAACGGGTGTTTCTGTAGCGCCCATCAGCCCTGATGGAGACACGGTCACTGGTTCTGTTACGAAACTAGGTGCCGATACTGTCGCTAGCAGTGGTGGTTGGAGTCCGGTCATTCACCTTGCAGGACACTGTGGTAGCCGCCCTGTGTGGAATGAGGAGATTCTTGGTTTCCTCCCAGGCCCTACGGTCGAGAAGCGTCTCACAGCAGGTGCCGCAAATGGCGAGTACACAACCGCTGGTGCGATTACCCAAGGTGTCGAAGCGGCTACAACAGCCATCGACGCTCTTGGTAAATCTGCAGTTGACGTTGTTTTTCCCGCGACAGAAGCGACTGCGCAAGATGCGGCTATGACCTTGTTTCACGTGCCCCATATTAAGCGCACAGCGCTAGCGCCTAAGCAGTTCGTTGATTATCAGAATGACGTAACAGCTGCCGGTATCGAGTTGTCTTGTCGGGAAGGTTTCGAGTCAATCGAGCACGTAAAACGCTATACAGCGATGGGCTTTGGTACAGATCAGGGCAAGTTGGGCAACATTAACGGTATGGCAATCACCGCTAAGATGCTCGGTAAAACGATACCTGAGACTGGCACTACGATGTTCAGGCCTAACTACACGCCCGTCACGTTTGGTGCCATTGTGGGTCGTGATCGCGGCGAGCTGTTTGACCCCAATCGTTTCACTGCCATGCACTCATGGCACGTTGCAAACGGGGCTAAGTTTGAAGATGTGGGTCAGTGGAAACGTCCTTGGTACTTCCCCAAAACTGGCGAGACAATGCAACAGTCACTTGATCGTGAGTGTCTTGCAACGCGTGAGTCAGTGGGCATTTTGGATGCGTCGACGCTGGGCAAAATCGATATCCAAGGTAAAGATGCGCGCGAATTCCTTGGCCGTGTTTACACCAACGCCTGGGCGAAGCTTGCTGTCGGTAGGTGTCGTTACGGTTTGATGTGTGGTGAGGACGGCATGGTCTTTGATGACGGTGTCACTGCGTGTTTAGGTGATAACCACTTCATCATGACCACCACCACGAGTGGTGCCGCCCGCGTTTACGAATGGCTTGAGCTTTACCATCAGACTGAGTGGCCAGAGCTGGAGGTGTACTTCAATACAGTCACGGATCACTGGGC
>CBFHQN010000151.1:0-4718 GCA_965657765.1 Luminiphilus sp.
TATTTACGCCATCGCTGAGGGCTTAGCCGCTGATGGGCTGTTGCTGTTTGACCCTATGCTTAACACGTCGGATGCACTGTCGCAGGGTGGTTATGTTGGCTATGGCTTACCCCCTATCTTGTTCAAGCCTATGGCACTGCTTGCCCCTTACTTTTGGAATCTGCCCCGCGGTCAAGACGATGCGCTACCGGTAGGCGCCAAACTTACGCTACCCGTGCATATCGTTCAGAACAAAGACGACCCCATCACACGATCGCTGTGGAGCGAGCAGTTAGCGCAGCAGAACTCTCATGCCGAGCTGAGTTTTGTCCCCTACATTGCGCCAGAGCACCCCTGCTTGGCAGACAAGGGACGTTGGGGCACACACGCGTCGTCATACCACTGCCACCCAGAGTGGACTGTGAATGAAGTGGAACGGCTTCTCGAGAGGCTTTAAGTCTGTAGGTGCACTACTAGCTTTGCTGGACAGGCATTCGACGCAACATTCGTCTTGTGAACCAAAGCTTAACGTTTGACCTATACTCAGCATTCACATTGGAGGAATGACTATGAAACGCACAATTCTCGCTTTCACCATCGGTATGACCGCTTCTGCAACCGCATTCTCGTGCCCAGAGTTCTTGAACACTGAAATGCGCAAGCTGAGCTCAAAGGAGACGGTCAACTTCTGTGAGAGCTACGCAGGAAAGCCAATGCTTATCGTGAATACCGCCAGTAACTGCGGATACACACCCCAGTTCACTGGGCTTGAGCAACTCCACCAAGATTACAAAGATAAAGGTCTCGTAGTGGTCGGCTTCTCGTCAGATGATTTCTTCCAAGAAGAGAATGACGAAGCTGATGCTGCAACTGTTTGCTTTGAAAAGTACGACGTGTCTTTCCCTGTCATGGCTACCACTTCTGTCCGCGGTCGCAATGCTAACCCCGTATTCAAAGGACTGGGTGAAGCCAAGGGATACCCTAAATGGAACTTCAATAAGTACGTCGTCTCAGGCGACGGCGAGGTCGTTGCCAAGTTCGGGTCAAGCGTTGGCCCCGATAGCGATGAACTCCGCGGTCTGATCGACGAGGTGACTGTCGGCGGAGAGTGATCCTCCGGGATGCGCAAACAAAAAACGATGCTGCCCTGCGCTTGTTGTGGCCGGGTGGTATCGCTTACCTTTCACCATCTAATCCCTCGAAAAATGCATCGTAGAAAGGGCTTCCGAAAAAGATTCTCCAAGGAGGAGCTCAACGTCGGTGTTCATATTTGCCGTAAATGCCATAGAGGCGTCCACGCTACCTACGATGAGATCACGCTAGCAACGCGGTTTGACACGCTCGAAAAGCTGTTGAGTGACGATGCGCTGAGAGCACACTTTCACTGGGTATCAAAACAACGCGAATCACTTTAGCAACCATGCGGCCAAGCGTGCCTGAGTCTCCATCTCGTCCGATTCACCACCGAGCACCAAATCCGCCTGAGCTTTCCATGGGGCAATAAACTCATCGAACATGGGTGCTGCTCGAGTCACCCAAAAATCTCGTACTGACGCCTCAGAGCGCCCGCGATCGGCAGCATCGCGCTCGATCCTACGCTGCAAGCAAACCTCTAATGGCGTGTCGATAAATACCACCTGATCGACGAGCGCTGCGGTCTCGGTGTCTGCCAACGCAAGCAACCCCTCAAGAATGATGATGCTGTTCGCTTCAATGCGCTGTGTCGCACTGGCGCGGTTGTGCACCGTAAAATCATAAATCGGCGCATCAACGCTTTGACCACGCTTGAGGGTCTGAAGATCCTTGCGTAGCGCCTCGTACTCGATGGCATCGGGATGATCAAAATTCACACCATCGCGTTGTTCGTATGTGAGATGACTTAAATCACGGTAATAGTGATCAACCTGAATCACTGACAGTGATAACTGAGGATAAGCTTTCAGTCGCTCTACGACGGTGCTTTTCCCACTGCCTGAGGCACCGACAACGGCAACGATTTTTATCTGAGTCTGCGATCCCATCAGCTATAGCGAGTACCTAAGTTCAGACTATCACTAGAGTACTGACGTCGTTCCAAATTCAGCCTCGAGTGCTTCACGAATCGACTTACGCAATGCACGTACATCCACGGCAGCACACTCTCCCCCATTCCACCGTCGGTACGCGCCGTAGGCAGGATCTGCAAGCGCCGTCGCAAGCTCCCACGCTAAGATACACCGCTCTTCAGCTGTCATCAGATCTGTATCGGCAACCTCAGCAAAGATACCCTCCATGGACGCCACATCAGCCCGCAGTTCATGAGCGCCGAGTGAATCGAGCACCATGTAGTGAGGGGCTCGGGAAACGTAAGGTGCCCACGCGTCGCCTTTTACCGAACCAGGCTGACCGTCGCGCGCAAAATTCCCCCAAGCGGTCATCATGATGTCTGTCATATCGCGGGCAGAATCGGTATCTGGATACATATACGAGCCAATGGGACCGTACATTGCCTTACCTTGAACAAACGAGATTTCGCTCGCATGCGCTGCCCCCAACACCTCGGAGAACTTTATAAGGAAACTGTCTTCCTGATCGTTCCAATCGTAGCGATAGGCGTAAAGTGATGCATACCCGGCAGCTTCGAGTGAGCTCAAAGGCCGGTCTACGCCTTGCGCCTTCCAGCCCTCTGAGCGTTGACGGACCCAGAATTTGTACATCTCCGGATTCTTCAAAGTGACCTTAGGCGGTAGCCATTTTGTCAGCGGGTAAGAAGCATCGACAAAGTATCGATTCAAGCCCATCCATAAGGTCACTTCCTCATTATTAGCCCCCGCCATAACCGGCACATCGGTCTTGGCGTACTGTGGGTTGGCTAGCGCGGCGGCAAAGCCTTCGCTCGGAATGACTACTCCATCGTTAATGATGCCGGGGCTTCGATGATCAGACGACATCCCAAAATACGTCGAGATAATCGTGTTTGAATCAATCGCTCGTAACGCTTCAGCAGCAACCGTCTCAGGATCAAGACCAAGTTCACCTGTAAACTCCCAACTCCCTCGATCAATTTCGGGGAATTCTCTATCGCGATTATAGGCTTCGCGTGGACTCATCGAGCGCACGTACCCTGACTGGGAGATAGCCTTATGGAAGAGTCCTTCGGACAAGGGTGATGCGAGCAGGGTGAAAACATTGTGGCCACCCGCACTCTCTCCAAAGATGGTGACGTTATCTTTATCACCGCCGAACTGCGCGATATTGCGCTGCACCCAGCCAAGCGCGGCGATGATATCGAGTGTGCCGAAGTTCGCAACAGCGCCCGGCCCCCTATCGAGCGCTGGATGGCTGAACCAACCAAGCGGTCCCAATCGATAGTTGATCGTAACGACGACAACATTCTGATTAGCCGCGAGTCGCGAAAAGTCATAATCGTTTTTGTGCCCCGCGGTGTTACCACCGCCGTGGATCCAGAACATAACGGGCAAACTACCATCAGCATCTGCTGGCGCTGTCACATCGAGGTACAGGCAGTCTTCGGAGCCAATGGCAGACTCTCCCTCCACCCCACTGACAAACCCAGCTTCCTGGGGGCAGATAATCGGATCAGCACTTCGTGCGATTGGTGCGTCCGTGATAGCCAGGGCTTTCGGTGCGCGCCACCGCAGATCGCCCACCGGTGCCTGCGCGTCGGGTATGTCATACCATTGAAGAATGTTGTCCTCGGCCTCGTAAGCTACAACAGACCCCGTGTCTGTAGAAACGGGCTCACGACTCGACAGTGTCTGACTGGGCGACGCACAACCCGACACCAGTGCAACCAATAGTAAGAAAACCACAACGCGCATATTCATACCCCAGATAAAGATGACACTTTAAAGAAGTGTAATACCCCAGATAAAAAAAGACCCGGCAGTGCCGGGTCTTCTCGACAGCTTAGCTTATCGACCTTTCCAGTTCGGCTTGCGCTTCTCAGCGAAGGCCGTAGCACCCTCGATCGCATCCTCACTCGAAAAGACAGGATTAACAATCTCCTGCTGCTTTTCGAACGTCTCGTCCTGCGACCAGTCAATCGACTCTTTAATAACTTGCTTACTGCGCTTGACCGCAAGTGGACCATTTTCAGCGATCTTCGCCGCCAATACTTTGGCCTGTGCCAAGGCTTCACCGGCAGGCGCAACTTGGTTAATGAGACCCAGGCTAAGTGCACGGTCCGCATCCATAAAGTCACCCGTAAGTGCCATTTCCATTGCTACTCGGCTGGGGATCTGTCGTGGAAGACGTACTAGACCACCAGCGGCAGCAGCCAAACCGCGCTTCACTTCAGGAATACCAAATTTGGAATTATCCGCTGCGACAATCAGGTCACAGGTAATCGCAAGCTCACAACCACCTGCTAGTGCATAGCCTTCAACTGCCGCGATTAAAGGCTTGTCTGTAGAGCGCTGAACCATGCCCGCGAACCCACGTCCTTCGACGTAGGGTGTTTCGCCCGTAACGAAGGCTTTGAGATCCATGCCTGAGCAGAATGTGCCGCCCGCGCCTGTGAGAATAACCACGTGGGTATTGTCGTCCGCATCAAGCTGATCAAGTGCCGCTGCGATACCTACAGCAACGTCCTTGTTGACCGCATTCTTTGCAGCGGGACGGTTGATCGTGATTGTCATGACGCCATCGGCGACATCGGTTAATACAGCTGGTTCACTCATTATCGTTCTCCTTATCGTTGATGCCTAACCTTAACGGGGTTGCATGCGAATGCCACC
>CBFHQN010000152.1:0-4672 GCA_965657765.1 Luminiphilus sp.
AGCAGCGGTGCTTGGCCTTTGGTCAGTGCTCATGTTCTTTATCTATGCAGTCAGACTAATGGGCACAGGCGCAAAAGTTGGTGAGCTCCCCGCAGGTTTTAGAGGGCCAGATGCGGAGGCTGAAACACCCGACAAAGTGAAGTGGACGCGTCACAACTATGAACACCTGATGGAGCAGCCCACTGTCTTTTACGCCATGGTCATCATCCTAGCGATGGCCGGTGATACCTCTGCTGCCTCTTGCTACGCAGCATGGACCTTTGCGATTGCCCGCATACTCCACAGCCTGTGGCAAATGCAGGTCAATACGATCCCCGTTCGCTTTGCACTCTTTGCAATCTCTCATATTGCACTGCTGATGCTGGCGGTCCATGCGGTGATGTTTACCGTCCAGCTCTAAAAAGGGCCGCACTTGGTAACTTTATCTAACGATCTGTCTATCAAAGGGCTTATGCATTCCCATCAGCCCTTTCCTCTCCCACAATGTGGGTGCACTCGGTCAGATGACACTACCCACCATTGCAGCCATTGAAGCTGGCGGCACGAAATTTGTAGTCTCGGTCTGTCGGAACGATCGTCTCGGGGAACGTGTGATCGTTCCTACTGCCGACCCAGAAAGCACACTCTCATCCACAGTCGACATCATTAATGAGAAGCTACAGGGAGAGGTGCTGAGCGCGGTCGGCATCGCGAGTTTTGGCCCCATTAACGTTGACCCCATCAGCAATGACTTCGGCACAATTGGTGCGACGCCAAAACAGGGCTGGGCCGGTGTTAACTTGCGCGAGTACTTCCGAGAGGCGTTCAACTGCCCCGTAGGCATCGAGTCAGATGTGAATGGCGCGGCACTCGCGGAAGCCACGTGGGATATTGGGAGGCCAATCAATCATCTCGCTTATGTCACGGTTGGAACCGGGATTGGCGCGGGCATCGTCCACAGCGGCGCAATCAGTAACGGCATATCACACCCAGAGATTGGTCATATCGGTGTGCCGCGACATGTGGAGGATATTTCCTTTGCAGGGATTTGCCCTTTTCACGGCGACTGCCTTGAGGGCCTTGCATCGGGGCCTGCGATTTTTAAGCGCTGGCAGGCGACGCTCTCAGACCTTGATCAGGAACACGTAGCTCACGACATTGAGGCGTTTTACCTCGGTCAACTTGCAGCGAACATCGTCCTACATCATCGGCCCGAAAAGATTATTTTTGGTGGCGGTGTCAGTCAAACCTCAGGTTTGATTCCTCGGATCCGAAAAGAATGCCGATTAGCGCTTGGTAACTATCTGCCAGCTCTAGACTCCTCCGACGCTATCGCCTCACTCATCCAGCCACCGCGTCTTGGCACAGACTCGGGCATTCGAGGGGCTTACATGCTGGGTAAGGCCAGGCTGGGTTAAGCCACAGTCAACGCTCTCCAGTACGGAGATACGTAATAAAATTACAAAAAATCACTGATAATCCGTTTTTTATCGCTAAATATGTATTTTTATTACATAATGCGCGCGAGTTATTGGGGGAAGACACATCGCCATGCACGCTGAAATTTTGCGGGTTACGCGCGCCATCGAGGATCGCAGCAAGGACCTACGCGAAGACTACTTGGGTGACATTGAAGCAATGCGCACAGGCGCTCCAGATCGCAAGCAATTAAGTTGCGGTAACCTTGCCCACGGCATGGCTGCTTGCTCGAGTGATGACAAGTCTGTGATCAAACTCATGGACTCAGCGAACATCGCAATCGTGACGGCGCATAACGACATGTTATCGGCGCACGAGCCCTACAAAGACTATCCAGAACGCATTAAAGCCGCGGTCCGCAAGATGGGCAGCACAGCGCAAATCGCTGGCGGCGTTCCTGCTATGTGTGATGGCGTTACTCAAGGCCAACCAGGCATGGAGCTGAGTCTTTTTAGCCGTGACATCATTGCCCAAGCGACAGCCGTATCTCTCTCTCACCAGATGTTCGACGCAGCGCTTTTGTTGGGCGTCTGCGACAAGATTATCCCGGGGCTCCTGATCGGTGCGCTTCAATTCGGGCACTTGCCGGTAATGACAGTACCTGCAGGCCCCATGACATCCGGGCTACCAAACAACGAAAAAGTTCGCATCCGCCAGCTTTTTGCTGAAGGTAAGATTGGTCGCGACGAGCTTCTCGAAGCCGAGAGTCAGTCATACCATTCTCCCGGCACGTGTACGTTTTATGGCACGGCGAACAGTAACCAAGTCATGGTGGAAGCCATGGGCTTGCAGTTACCGGGTAGTTCGTTTGTTAACCCAGGCACACCGCTGCGCGACGCCCTGACCGAATTTGCTGCCGAGCACGTGACACGTATCACAGCACAGAGCCGAGACTATCGTCCAATGGCAGAAGTCGTGGACGCACGCGCGCTGGTCAACGCGCTCGTTGCGCTATTGGCCTCAGGTGGCTCGACGAATCATTGCATTCACTTGATCGCCATTGCCCGGGCGGCAGGCTATCGCATGAACTGGTCCGACTTCGACGCAATCTCGGCCGTAACGCCGCTTATCGCTCGGGTCTATCCCAACGGCTCGGCTGACGTGAATCACTTCCATGCAGCAGGCGGTACAGGCACTTTATTCACCGCGCTCTTAAATGCTGGGCTCATGCATGGCGACGCGAAAACCTGCTTTGGCGAAAACTTCGGCGACTTCGCCCAAGAGCCCGTACTTTCTGGCGATCAAATCGAGTGGCGACCAGCCGCCAAATCGAGTCTCGATCCTGAGATTTTGACGACCCCAGCGACGCCTTTCGCGGTAAACGGGGGAGTGAAGCTGCTCGAAGGAAACCTCGGACGCAGTGTAATCAAAACGTCAGCGGTGAAAGAGCAACACTATATTGTCGAAGCCCCTGCAGTGGTGATCGACGATCAAGACGATCTCAAGCCTCTTTTTGAGGCGGGCGAACTCGACAAAGATTGCATTGTCGTGGTGCGCTTTCAGGGCCCAGCGGCAAATGGCATGCCCGAGCTTCATAAACTGACACCGATGCTAGGCGTGTTGCAAGATCGGGGGCACAAGGTGGCGCTCGTAACAGATGGCCGCATGAGTGGCGCCTCAGGCAAAGTTCCAGCAGCTATTCACTTGGTTCCTGAAGCTTCTAAAGGCGGTCTATTGGCTAAAATACAGACTGGTGACTTGATTCGGCTCGACGCAACCACAGGTGAGTTGTCTGCCAAAGTTGAGGACAGCGTGCTGGCATCGCGTGCTGATGCAGCGGCACCAGGTGTTCCGGGAACGATCGGCCGCCACATTTTTGCAAATAACCGCAACGCCGTGAGCAGTGCGGAGGAAGGAGCATCATCGCTCTTTAGCTGAGACCACCTATGACGAGTGCAAATTCAGACACAGCGAGTGGCCACTACCTTGTCGGTGACATCGGCGGGACAAATGCGCGTTTTGCCTTTGTAGAGCCGGGCTCAGGAACGCCGACACCGCTGGCCAAATATCGCGTCGCTGATTTTGCTAACTTCGAAAAGGTGCTGGAGCAACTTATTGGCGACTGGCGAAATGAGGGATTACCTGAATCAGGCCCCTCCCATACCTGCCTTGCCGTTGCCGCGCCTCCCCATTTGAAAACCATTAGCTTCACAAACAGCCCCTGGCGATTTGATCGTGCGTTGCTCAGCCACCACCTCGGCGACTCACATATCGAAATCATCAATGATTTTGCCGCTGTCGCCAGAGCCTTGCCTGCGCTCAATGCGAGCGACGTTGAGCAAATTGGTGCCGGCGAATCGCAGCGTTACAAGCCCATGGTCTCTATCGGACCCGGGACAGGCACGGGTGTTGCGACCGTGGTCTTCGATGAGCACGGGAAAACTGTCATTTTAGAGGGTGAAGGTGGGCATGTAGATTTTGCACCGATCACCGATATGGAATTTGAGGTGCTCAAACACTTACGCGCTCGCTTCGGTCGCGTCTCTATCGAGCGACTGTTGTGCGGTGCCGGTATCGTCAATATTTATCAGGCGCTCGCTGCTATTAGAGGCCAACTTACGGAGTACGAGACACCCGGGGACATCGGCGCAGCAGCACAAAAAGACAACCCGCTAGCCAGTGAAGCAATGGCCATGTTCTTTGCTGTGCTGGGATCGTCAGCCGGTAACCTTGCGCTCACCTCGGGTGCCATGGGTGGCGTATTTATCGCGGGTGGTATCGCACCGCGGTATATCGACTTGCTGCGACGCAGCGATTTTCGCGCCCGCTTCCTGGCAAAAGGCCGTTTCGCTGACTACACAACCAACATCGGCACATATGTCATAACTCATGAAGATCCAGGGCTGCTTGGCGCGGCGCTATGGCTAGGAGATAACCCCTAAATGACCACTTCCTATGATTTTCTCGATACATCACCGGTTATTCCGGTCATTGCGATCGAGGCGATTGAACACGCAGTTCCATTAGCTGAGGCCTTAGTTGCTGGCGGCATCGTCAATCTCGAGGTAACGCTTCGCACCGAATATGGCCTAGACGCGATTCGACTGATCAGCGCGCAGGTGCCAGGCGCCAATGTCGGTGTTGGCACTGTTTGCTCGGCCGGCGAATTCGATGCGGCAGTGGATGCTGGCGCCTCTTTCGTCGTGTCACCAGGCCAGTCGGACGAATTGTTCGAGCGCGCCCTGCTGACTAATGTACCTTTCTTACCGGGTGC
>CBFHQN010000153.1:0-4658 GCA_965657765.1 Luminiphilus sp.
GCAGTGTTGATCCCCCCGGATGCAACGATGACAGGTAGATTGGGCATAGATGTTATTTAATTCGGTTACCACTGAAGGCTTTGATTGTAGAAACAGCGTCTTTTATACTTTTGTATTTTTCAGACATTTATCATGAAAAAACAGACGGAAAAATTTCGCATCCCTCGAATCGCTGCGCTCATCCATAGCGATGCGCTGGCAAGTTCGGTGACCTTGCCCATGGAACTCTCAATGGCAGCAGCGCAAACGGCGGGGCAACTGATCCGTAATGAAAATAACGTTCTACTCGTCTCTGAAAACGGTGGTCAAGTCACAACAAGTGGCGGTCTAAAGGTGGAAACGCAAGCCATTGATACAGTCGGTAGTCTTGATTTACTCGTCATCTCGGCGATTTGGAGAGATCCCAAGCGCGTTCTCAAGAGACACCCCCCGTTAGTTCCTTTTATTCGGGGGGTAGCGGAGTCAGGTGCTGCAATCGCAGCGGTAGGGACGGGAAGTTTTCTACTCGCTGAGACAGGTCTTTTAAAACGAAAGGCAGCGACAACGCACTGGTTCTGGTTTGATGAATTTGCAAAGCGCTACACTGAGGTCGATCTGCGCCGCGACCAGCTAATCGTTCAATCCGACAACCTTTACTGCGCGGGCAGCGTGAACTCGATCAGCGACCTCTTGGTATACCTCATGGGCAGCTTTTATAACCCGGAGGTGGCTAGACGCATCGAGAACCAATTCTCACCTGAGATACGTCAGCGTTTTCGCACGACCCAGCTTGGTTCCCATACATTGCAAGACCACTACGACGAAGTCGTCATGGACCTGAAACTGTACATGCGCGAAAAGCTCCGCGCCCCCGTCTCGATGGAAGATTTTGCACGCCGATACAATCTATCTGAGCGCACCCTGTCTCGGCGATTCCAGCGAGCCACCGGAACGACCCCCTGGCAATATCTATTGAGTCTGAGAATGAGCGAAGCAGCATCGCTTCTCAGAAGCACAAACTTATCAGTCACTCAGGTGGCAGCTGAGGTCGGCATCACTGATTCGGCGCATTTTGCGCGACAATTTAAAAAAACAAATCAATTAACGCCTTCTGAGTATCGAAAAGCGGTACGAGGGAAGATGTTTTCCGCCAATTGAGAGATGTCTTTTCATTGAGACACGGGTGCCGCTGTGGCTTAATCGCTCCCCTTATTTAATCGCACTGGAGTCTCATCTCATGTCCGAAGAAATCTACATTGTCAGTGGTGCCAGGACCCCCATGGGTGGACTCATGGGCGACCTCGCTGCAGTCACTGCGCCCCAACTCGGCAGCACCGCGATCAAGGCGGCCGTAGAGCGCTCAGGTTTGAGTGGGGATAAGATTGACGAGGTCTTCATGGGCTGCGTACTCCCAGCGGGCCTTAAGCAATGTCCCGCACGACAGGCGAGTCGCTACGCAGGTCTGCCGGACCACGTAGGCGCAGTCACCGTAAACAAAGCCTGTGGTAGCGGTATGCAAGCCACCATCTTCGGAATAGACAGCATTCGCGCTGGCACCAACAAAATCGCCATAGCGGGTGGTCTTGAGAGCATGTCCAACGCACCGCACCTCATGCCCAGCGGCCGAGCAGGTCAGCGACTAGGCCACACGCAAATTTACGATCATATGTTCATGGACGGATTGGAAGACGCCTACACAGGCGGCGCAATGGGCAGCTTCGCTCAAGCGACCGCCGATGAATATGGCATTACGCGTGAGGCGATGGATGACTTTGCGATCCAGAGCCTGACGCGCGCGAAGAACGCAATCGAGCAAGGTCTGCTCAAAGCTGAGACCGCCGCTGTCGAGGTAAAGACACGCCGCGAGACTATTACGGTCGTCGACGATGAGCAGCCTCACAAGGGCCGCGTCGGCAAGATTCCTAGCTTACGGGCCGCGTTTGCCAAAGAAGGTACGATCACAGCTGCAAATGCCAGCTCCATTTCTGACGGCGCCAGTGCACTCATTCTCGCGAGCGAGTCTGCTGTCAACGAATATGGCCTGACGCCAATGGCTAAAATCGTGGCGCACTCGCGCGCGAGCCGCGATCCAGCTGAGTTCACACTCGCGCCTGTGGACGCGATTTATTCGCTGATGGAGAAAACCGGTTGGTCAGCGAGTGACGTAGATCTGTGGGAGATTAACGAGGCCTTCGCCATGGTGACCATGCTTGCCATGCAAGCGCATGGATTGGATCCCGAAAAGGTTAATGTACACGGTGGTGCCTGCGCTCAAGGTCACCCCATCGGCTCCACAGGCTCGCGAATTATCATCACCCTAATGCATGCCATGCACCACTATGGCAAGGACAAAGGTGTCGCCGCGCTGTGCATTGGCGGTGGCGAAGCAACTGCTGTTGCTATTGAGAAGTGCTGATTTAGGAGAGGTTTCATGCCGCTAGATTCGGTTCCGGATATCCTTGACGATATTCGCGAAGGAAAAATGGTCATTCTGATGGATGACGAAGACCGCGAAAACGAGGGCGACCTCGTGATTGCAGCGGAGAAAGTCACGCCAGAAATTATCAATTTCTTTGCGACCGAAGCCTGCGGATTGATTTGCATGCCCATCACCGCCGAGCGAGCGCGTCAGCTTCGCATACCGCTCATGGTCCGTGATAACCGATCACAGCATGAGACAAACTTCACGGTGTCCATCGACGCAACGCATGCGGTCGGCCCAGGTGTCAGTGCAAAGCAGCGAGCTCACACGATTTTAGAAGCAGTTAACAGTGATGCTAAACCCTCTGACATCTCTCAGCCTGGCCATATATTCCCGCTAGTAGCGAAGCCTGGTGGCGTTCTGCAACGTGCAGGGCACACAGAGGCCGGTGTCGATCTTGCACGGATGGCAGGTTGTGAGCCCGCAGCTGTGATCGTAGAAATCATGAACGAAGACGGTACGATGGCGCGACGTCCAGAGCTGGAGGTCTTTGCAGAGAAGCACAACCTTCGTATCGGTACGATCGCAGACCTTATCGAGTACCGCGCGCTACACGAGCAATCAGTTCGCTGCACCGGTGAATTCCCGATCGATACGCGTTGGGGTTCATTCACGCTGACTACTTTTGAAGACTTGGTCGACGGGCAGATTCAGTACGCGCTTCACAAGGGTGATCTAACAGCTCCGGATCTGCCGGTTCGTATTCAGCCGATCAACACCTTACGTGACGTCCTTGGTACAAAGCTTCCCAACGGCTCTCAAGGTTGGTCCTATGAATCTGCTATGGCTTATATCGCAGAACACGGACGAGGTTTGGTGGTAATGCTCGGCGGTTGGGAATCACCTGATACCATCATGCGCAATATCGCGCAGCTTGCCGGCACGGCGGAAGTCGAGGCGCCACCACAGAATTATCGGGTTATTGGTACAGGTGCGCAGATTCTCCGTCACCTCGGTGTCACCAATATGAAGGTCATGTCGGCACCCATTAAATTTAATGCGATATCCGGTTTCCAACTCGAGGTATCGGGCTTTATTCCACGTCCATAAGCCGCTGACAATTTGACGAGTTAGCGCGGCATCACTGCGCTGACAGTCGTGAAATCTCAAAGATTACTTTCCCAAAGGTCCAGATCCAGCCAGCCAAAAAGACTCGCTAAAAGGATTGAGTGCGGTCTGCGATTTTCGGTGTGCATTCGCAAGCTGAAGGCAAAGAAGGGAAGGCTGAACCACCTGAGTCATTCCGCCTACTGGGGATTAATTTAAATGCTGACCGATCAGCTCTTGTGCGATCTTGATGTGGAAATCAAATAATTGATGGGCGGTCCGGTTAACACCACGAGACCAATTACGACCATCCAATACTCTTCCTCCAACGTCTCTCCCGCAAGGTACCGAAACGCGCCGTAGCCTAAAACGATTAGGAGAAGAGCAACACTAATGTACAAATTCCAGAGTACGAATTTCTTCAACTTAACTCCCCAATCACCGTGAGCAAGTGTCGTTCATAACCGAGCAAACTTAAGCTTAGACCCTTTAAATCCCGTGCAACTGCTGGCATTGCGCCTCCGAGCAAAGACTCAACTATGGAAAGTGACCGCCGAGCTCAGATCTGTACGGTCTGTCACTACGTCATTGATTGGCGTGTCCACAGGGTAGCCAAACGACAACCCGAACATCAATTTGTGGTGCTCGGGCACCTCGATCACTTCGCGAATTTGCTTTGCCATGAAGCCTAGTGCTGTTTGCGGGCAAGATCCTAGTCCCTGCGCGGTCAAGCCCAGCATTACCGTTTGAGTGAACATTCCCAAATCGCAGGCCTCTCTCAAACCAAATCCGTCTGGAAGCATAAAGAACGCTACCGCAGGTGCATCAAAGAAACGGAAGTTACCCAGGAACCACTCCTGCCGCTTGGCTTTCTCTTCTCGGGGGATGCCTAAGGCATCATAGAGGGCTTTGGCTGCCCCGTACTGACGATCTTTGTAGACACCCTCGTAGACGCCGTCGTAGGGAAAATCAGGCGCAACATCGCCTTTTGCAAAGGCCATAGGCAGCGCTTCTCGGAGCTTCTCAAGCTTCTCTCCAGTGACGATATGGACAAACCATGGCTGCGTATTGCAATTGCTAGGAGCACGAAGCGCTGGCGCAAATACCGCATCGATAACGTCGCGCTCGACAGTGTCAGATTTGAATGCAC
>CBFHQN010000154.1:0-4577 GCA_965657765.1 Luminiphilus sp.
AGTCGAGCGCAGTGAGGCCACGTAGGCGCAGCCGACGCTAATCTCTCCGGGCGGGCCGTTCATGAAGCGTCTTGGCGCGTGAAACAACCCTTAACGCCGAACACTAGCAACGATACTCGCCTTCTTTTAATCCCGTCGGCATCGAAGCTCAGTGAATTTATTGTCTGCCGAAAGCACATTGTTCCGATTCGGTACCTCTGCCCTTGATTGAGTTCCTTAGCTTGGTGTGTACTGGTTGTTGATGGGAGTATCTAGGGAGGTAATTAGCATGTGTGATGAGAATACGATTCAAGACGCAGAGAACGCTGGTAATACAGACGCTATTACTCGACGCGAATTTAATACCTTGGCGGCGGGTGCTGCGGTAGCGTTTTCACTGCCGCCCGTCGTCAATGCAAAGTCGGTATCAAGCTCTGACGTTAAGATTACGACCCCGGACGGTAGTTGTGATGCATTCTTTGTCCATCCCACCGAAGGAAAGCACCCAGCCGTATTGATCTGGCCTGATATCTTGGCGTTGAGAGCCTCTTTCAGGGCGATGGCTACGCGACTGGCGGAAAGCGGGTACGCCGTGCTCTGCATTAACCCTTATTACCGCGATGCGATGGCGCCGGTGGTTGATACCGGCGAGAGCTTCCAGGATGCATCGACCCAGAAAAAAGTACTCCCGATGTACCGCAACCTATCGCCAGAGACCCATAGAACGGACGCACGCGCTTTTGTCGATTGGCTCGATGAGCAATCTGCCGTGGATACCGCAAGACGAATAGGAACCATGGGGTATTGTATGGGCGGCCCTATGGTTATGCGCGCGGCGGCGGAGCGTTCGGATCGAATTGGCGCTGGTTGTGCTTATCACCCTGTGTCACTAGCAACCGAAGACGAGGACAGTCCACACCGCCTAATTCCCAAAATGAAGGGTCAATTCCTGATTGCGCTCGCTGAGAACGATGACGAGCGCAACCCCGATGACAAGTCGGTACTGCGGGGGGGCTTTGCTGAAGCGGGACTCACAGCCGAGGTGACGGTATTCGAGGGAGCGCTGCACGGATGGTGCGTGTTGGATTCTCGTGTCTACAATGAGGCCCCGGCGGAAGTGGCTTGGGCAAAGACGCTCGCTTTATTTGAGGCGGCGTTGTAAACGCTCTGGTTTGTAGATACGGACTGAGTCAGGTATCAGAACGATGTGCGGTCGCTATACTCTCACTGCTTCCAATAAACCGGATTTGGCGGCGCTAAAATTCGACGTCCCAGACAGACACAACATTGCGCCACAGTCTGATGTCTTAGTGGAGACGCGACTTGATGGCTTCACCATGAAGCCGTGGTCACTATCGCCCCCGTGGGCCGCAGCGCCCATGCATTTGTTTAATGCACGACTGGAAACCCTCGACGAAAAGCCGTCTTTCAAAGGCAGCCTGCGGTGCGTGTTCCTAGCAGACGGTTGGTACGAATGGCAGCGATCTTCAAACCATAAACAGCCGTGGTATCACCATAGAGAGGGCGAGTTGATGCGCTTTGCCGGCGTTTATCACCCATCGAGTGGTTGCGCGATTGTGACAACCGCAGCTCAGCCTGACATAGAGCACATTCACCATCGCCAGCCCGTGTTGTTAACAGCGCAAACCGCCGCAGGGTGGTTGGCGAGTGCACCGGCTGCAGAGTGCCTGACTGATTATCTGGTTGCCTTTCATCAGGTTTCCAGTCAGGTTAATAGCGCGAGGACTGACTCTCCCGAGCTGTCTTTGCCGATTCAAGAGAGTGCTTCTATCAATCCTCAAGGGACGCTTTTTTAAGACCATTGCACGGTCATTGCGGCTCGAGATGGTCGCAGCGGTCTTTCGTCTGCGATAGACCGCTCGAAGTGGTGGCTTGAGGCAGTCTGCTCGCGAGTTCGTCTCATTCATTTGATCGCGAAATCGGCCAAGCGATCTTCGATTTTTCAATCGCAGTTGTTTATCTTTGTGCGCCTAATCTGGCTCTTCGAAAAAAAGGGAGAACTACCACAAAAACGTTGTAGTACAGGGTGTTTGACGTTGCTACCATCCGCGCAATAATTGATAACAAACGGCCGATCTGAGAGTCGTTACTCCAAATAACGGGGGGAAGGTAAATCGCGGCGACACACGACGGCTTTACCGACAATGTATGAATGAAGTTGTTCACGATATAGCGACCAAGCACGCGGCTGAGGCGGGTGGTTTATTGCCCTGCTTACACGAGTTGCAAGATCGTCTTGGGTACATTCCTGCAGATTCCCATGCTCAATTAGCTGAGGTTTTCTCGCTCTCAGCAGCTGAAGTGCATGGTGTGATCAGTTTCTACCATGACTTTCGTGATCAGCCGGCTTCCAGCCATGCTGTGCAGATCTGCTGTGCCGAGGCGTGCCAGGCGGTGGGTTCGCGGGAACTAGAATCTCAGGCTCCCAAAGCACTCGGCGTCGATTTTGGTGACACCCACCCTTCGGGTGCGTTTAGATTGGAGCGAGTTTATTGCTTAGGCAACTGTGCTTGCGGGCCATCGATCCGCGTGGGTGACGTTGTTCATGGGCGCGTGGAAGCAACTGACTTGCAGGGCCTCGTTGAAGAGGGGGCTCGGTCATGACGATTTCTATTTTTATCCCGCAGGACACAACCGCTGTTGCGGTGGGTGCTGACCATGTTGCCGCTGCCCTTGAAAAAACTGCGGAGTCCATGGGGGTTGACCTACAGATCATCCGCAATGGCTCGCGTGGCGCCTTTGGTTTTGAGCCTTTAGTCGAGGCTGAGACTCAGAATGGGCGCATCGCATTTGGAGCGGTTAAAGTTTCGGATGTTCCAAGCATTATTGAGAGTCTCGAGACCGGTGCTTATAGTCACGAGCGTTATCTTGGTCCAACCACTGAAATCCCTTGGTTTGCAGAACAAACGCGGATCACGTTTAAGCGCTGTGGCCTTGGCGTGCCAACAAGCCTTGAGAATTATCTGGCGCTTGGAGGCTACAAAGGTTTAGAACGTGCGCTCGCGTTGTCTTCACAGGCAATTGTCGATGAAGTAAAGACATCAGGCCTGCGCGGGCGTGGTGGGGCGGCATTCCCAACAGGCATCAAATGGCAGACCGTTCTCGATACAGATTCCGCACAGAAGTACATAGTCTGTAACGCGGACGAGGGGGACTCGGGTACCTTTGCCGACCGATTAATCATGGAGGCAGATCCGTATCAGCTGATAGAGGGAATGACCATTGCGGGGCTCGGTGTTGGTGCCACGCGCGGGTATATCTATCTTCGATCCGAATACCCCAAAGCCCAGCAAGCCTTGGAAGCGGCGATTGAGGTCGCGGAACAAGCGGGTTACCTCGGGAAGAATATCTGCGGTTCTGACGCTGCCTTTAAGCTCGAAGTTCGCATGGGGGCGGGCTCTTACATCTGCGGTGAGGAGACGGCACTTCTCAATAGTCTCGAGGGAAAGCGGGGTGTCGTGCGAGCGAAACCGCCGCTTCCTGCCATTGAAGGGCTTTTTGGTCAGCCCACGGTGGTGAACAATGTTCTCACGCTTGCATCTATTACATCGATTCTGGCTGATGGCGGCGAGGAATATGCGCGTCACGGTGTCGATCGTTCTACTGGAACCTTGCCCATCCAGTTAGCGGGTAATGTGAAATACGGTGGCTTGATCGAGGTGCCTTTTGGCGTTTCTCTGCGCGAGATCATTGACGGATGGGGCGAGGGAACGCGGTCTGGACGGCCTGTAAAAGCTGCACAGATTGGCGGACCACTGGGTGCCTACCTTTCAGCCGATCAACTCGATGTGCCCCTAACTTATGAGGCACTTTCGGCCATCGGAGGCATGCTGGGACACGGTGGCATTGTCGTCTTCGATGACACGGTTGATATGGCTAAGCAGGCGCACTTTGCGATGGATTTTTGTGCAAAGGAATCCTGTGGAAAGTGCACGCCTTGTCGGATTGGCGCCGTTCGTGGTCGTGAAGTGCTCGACCGTATTTGTGCTGATACTGCAACGAGCGACGATTTGATTTTGCTTCACGATCTCTGCGAGACCATGGAGCAAGCATCACTCTGCGCCATGGGGGGGCTAACGCCGCTACCGGTCAAAAGCGCGATGGACAAGTTTCCTGAAGATTTCAACGTCACGGACAATCACTACGAGGTGGCAGTATGAATAGCATGGTTGAGTTCTATCAGCCCCAAGCGGATTTCGGTACACCCGAATCGAAATCCGATGCAATGGTCACCCTGACGATTGACGGACGGGACGTCACGGTAACGGAGGGTACCTCGGTAATGCGAGCAGCCTTCGAGGCTGGAATCAAAGTGCCAAAACTCTGCGCAACCGATAGCCTCGAGTCGTTTGGCTCGTGCCGAGTCTGCCTCGTTGAGATAGAAGGTCGACGCGGTTATCCCTCGTCATGCACCACGCCTGTTGAAGCAGGGATGTCGGTGACGACGCAAAGCGATCAGCTTGCAAAGATCCGTCGCGGTGTGATGGAGCTGTACATCAGTGATCACCCTCTTGATTGTCTGACCTGCCCAACAAATGGGGATTGTGAGTTGCAATCAACCGCGGGTGAAGTTGGCT
>CBFHQN010000155.1:0-4560 GCA_965657765.1 Luminiphilus sp.
TTAAACGGATCAGGCAAGAGCTCACTGCTTCGGTTGTTGGGAGGTATTCTTGAGCCAACGCGGGGTAGTGTTGTCCGGAGACCTGGCGCAACAACATCGTTGTTGGCACTTGGTGTGGGCTTTTCTGGCGATCTAGTGGGTAGCGATAACGCCATAATGAGCGCTGTTATTCAGGGGGCGAGCAAGACTGAGGCTGTAGCGTTACTGCCACTTATTCGTGAGTTTTCTGAACTGGGCGATGCCTTTGATGAGCCTGTGAGGACGTACTCTTCGGGAATGAGATCTCGTCTTGCTTTTAGTGTGGCCATGTTTATTGACGTTGATATTTTGTTGATTGATGAGGTGCTGGCGGTAGGGGACGGTCACTTCCGCCAAAAAGCGAAGGAGCGCCTCAAAGAAAAAATGTCGGGAGATCAGACAGTCGTCTTGGTATCCCACGATCTAGGGCAGGTCGCGGAAATATGTACGACAGCCGCATGGCTTAAGAACGGGAAAATCGAAGCGTCTGGTACCGTTGATTCGATCCTCAGCTCATTTTCCGCTGATTTGAAAAAGCCAGGCCGTAGGTGAGTACGACGACTTGAAGCTGGTAAACTATCTCCAAATTTATTGGTTTTGCACGGGTGCCGTTACTTCCGTTGACGAGAGGGGCATTCAAGGCTGGGTGCGTTATCGGCATCCGCGATTGCGCCCACCACTGAATGTTTACGCGGCTGGACGAAAGTTAGGCGCCGTCAAAGTTCAGGGAGCATCTAACCCCGCTATCGAAGAGGACGGGGTGAGCCTCACTCAGGCTAAAGACTGGACCTTCACGTTCCCTGAACACTTCGAACCTTCATCCGTTGACAAGATAGAGGTGCGACTGGCGGTCAAGGACCTACACATCGCTGGCAGTCCGTGGTTTACCTGTAATAAAGCCCCACCGGTAGCGTATGGATTTATGCATATCCCCAAAACCGCTGGAACATCCTTTAGAGCACTGCTAGAGGACCATCTTGGTGCCTCTGCGATGTTTCCGTCTAGGGACTATTTGCACGGGTCGGGTGGCAATTACATGCCAGTCAGACAGTTGCAGGGCTGTCTTGCAGGAAGAAGCCCTGAGGTGACCATGGTTGCAGGTCACTACAACTACGAGGCGCTACGATTAGCGGCTCCTGAAGCAAAAATGTTAACGATGGTACGCTCTCCGGACGACCAAATTCTCTCGCTGCTAAAGCACCGGAAGGTGAAATTTGGTAGGTCATTTAAGCATCTCGCCTATGCGGATGATGGGTCGGTACGTCCTGAGTTTCGTAATTTACAGACGCGCTATTTCTTTTCGTCCCAAGAGGTAGCCGAGTTACAAACACTAATCGCAGATCTGCAAAGTCGGTCCCAAGCAATTGCAATGATTAAGTCCCGCTTATCGGAGTTCGCGCTAGTTGGAATAAGCGAGAGATTTTCAGAGAGCTGTGAGCGATTAGAGGCCGTTTTGGGGCAATCCCTCCCAAACCGCAAAGTGCTGAATAAGTCTGCCATTGCGACAGACGATGAAGTGCAGCGTATCGCCAATCACTTATTGGAGAGTAATGCTCTGGATGTCTTGCTCTATGAAACGGCCTTGGATTGCTTTGAGCGTGTGTGAAGTGGAAAGGCACTCGCTCGACAGTGCTCGCTTGGTGGCTCTACCGCGACAAATGAAGGCTGACGCGACAGAGCCTCTGTCCAAACCTAACCTTGAGTCTGTGCGACTATGACAAAAAAGATTGGTGTTTTACTTGCCACCTACAACAGCGAGGTTTACCTGTCAGAGCAGATCAGGTCCGTCATCGACTGCGTTCCAGCGCCTTCTACCATTATCGTTTCCGACGATAATTCCACTGATGGAACGCTTTCGATTCTCCAGTCTTTTGAGCCTGAATGTAGAAGCAGAAATATTCAGCTGAGCGTCCACAGAAACCCTGCTGAAAACAAAGGTGTTCACGGGAATTTCCGCAATCTGTTTGCCCTTGGAACAGCGAGTGATCTAGATATCTTTCTCCTGTGCGATCACGATGATATCTGGCGTGAAAACAAAATTGCCAAGTGCGTGTCTGCCCTTGACTCAATGGTACAAGCTTCCGGGCACGATGCCGCTTTTCCAGCCTTGGTTTTTACTGATTTAGAGGTGATGGGTGATGATGGCAGCTCTATTGCGACCTCGTTTGCGAGGTTTCAGGGGCTTCCCAACCCAAAGGAGCAACCTCTCGAGCGGTTGGTCCATCAAAACGTGGTTACCGGTTGCACCACTTGCTTCAATCGCGCATTACTCGAGGTTGCGACTCCGGTGCCCGAGAGTGTTGTAATGCATGACCACTGGCTTGGACTCTGTGCAAAAGTGTTCGGTGATTGGCACTACATTGATGAGCCGTTAGTGAGATATCGACAGCACGGTGCCAATGCTGTTGGTGCAAAGCGTCACCACCGATCTGGTTTGGGTGTTTGGCTTGACCCCGTATTCTTAAAAGCGCTGTCGGTATTTCCATGGCATTTTGCGCAGTCCATAGAACAAGCCAGGGCACTGTTGGACAGAGTCGAGACCTATGATGCAGAGGTTGACGAAGCCGTCATCCAAAGAATCCGCGAGTTCAGCAGTCTCAAGAGCTGGGGGCCGCTCAAAAGAATCAGAGAGGGCTCCAAATGGGTGTCGATGGGGCAGGGGATATTGGAAAGAACTTATTTGGCTTTGGTGTTTATTGGTCTGCCCTATCTTCGTAGTAGGGGCGCCCTTGGTAACATAACGTAGTGCGTTTAGATCTGTTTCTTTTGTGAATCATCATAAACATTACATTTGGGGCGGGACGCCCACGTGCGACTCTTCAGGGCCGCCAAGTTTGCACCCTATCGACCATTGAATATCCGATAGATACCTCTAGGTCATAAAATCATAGGGGACTTGGCTTGAAGCAATATATACTTTCAAACACTAAACACTAAACACTAAACACTAAACACTAAACACTAACTGGGCACCTTAAATAGCGATACCTAATAGTGGATTGCCCCTTTCTTCCTTCCACATAGCTCGAACATTGCGTAAGCTTTTAAAAGTGTTTATTTTTGGCCGCGAGCGAGTTGAGGCACTGCTAAGGCGATTAGTCCAAGGCGGTGAATCAGTTCTGGGCTTCGTTGCTTTTAAGCGTGGGTCTCACGCACCTGTATGAGAGAGATATGAAGAGGGTTTTTTTACATATCGGCACCCATAAGACAGGCACCACGTCCGTACAACATTTCGCTGTAAATAATGAGAAAAAGTTGCATGAACATGGAATCTTGTACCCTAAGGCGGGTCGTCCTCATCTCGAGGTCAACAAAGGCCATCATTTGTTGGCATGGGCACCAACAAAATCCATGGTGGGGTCGTCACTTTGGGGTGAATTTTCTGAAGATCCGCGCTCAGTGTGGGATGCACTTCGTGAGGAGATTAATGCCTCTTCTTGCCGAACAGTGCTAATCAGTAGTGAAGAATTTGATGTTTTGGATGAGCGCGGAGTTGAAACGATTGCGCAAAGCCTAGATGGTTTTAAGGTGACGATTATTTGTTACCTAAGACGCCTTCATGAATTTGTACAGGCTTTGTATACCACTAATGTAATTTTCCACGGAGAAAAAAGGCCGATAAAGGAGTATCTGAGGGGAATGCGGACGACTACCAACTACGAAGAGCTGGTAAGCCGGTGGAAGAAGGTGTTCGGTCAGCACAACGTAGATGTAAATTTCTATATTCCCGATGCGCTGATGGAGCGTGATGTTGTTGTCGATTTGTTTGATAAATTGGGATTCGATGCCTCAAGTATCTCGGCGCAAGCGCAAAAGCGACGAGAGAACGCTAATGAATTACCCGATCACGTAATCCGAGTCGTGCGATTTCTAAATAGTTTAGAGGTTTCCAGAGACACGACTCAGCTATTCATTAAAATCGCGAGGATGACTTACGCGGATTCTAAACGTTCGGAATATAAGCTGTTGTCGAAAAGTGTGGCGAATGAACTCCTCGCGGTTAGTTTGCAGCAAATAGAGAGGATTGATGGCGTTGAATTGCCCCCAGAGATAAGGTCACTTGTTTCCGACTTGGGTGGGCATTTCTATTCAGATAACGAGCAGGGGCACGAGCGGGCTGATCTTGAAGACGTAAACAGGTGCCTTGAGGACATTGCGCAGCTCATTAGGAAGAGTCGTAACGACCTAACAAAAGCGAACACACAAGTGTAGAAGGCCGATGGTTCACTGAATAACCGCGTAGCAGCTTTTGGTGCACAAAAAATTTAGTGTGGGTGTCGTTAGACGTATTCAGTTTCTGGCCAATTTAGGCTTTGAAGCCCACGCTCGCGAACACTCTTGGTAATTCGGAGTCTGATACATGATTGCCCGGCTCGAAAACTGTGTCATTGACGCGGGGTGCTGTGCGAGCGTTAGTCTTGGCATTGAGTCTTGAAGTTGAGGAGCGCGGGGAGAGTTTTGAGCCCGTTGATTTTCGGTGGCGATTGGCGCACGTGACCGATTAGGTTGTGGCTAGACCTTTCGGTAGCAAAAGGGATGTAA
>CBFHQN010000156.1:0-4471 GCA_965657765.1 Luminiphilus sp.
ACGGCTAACGCCTCTAACCCGATTTCCCTGGCGGGTGTCTACGCCGCAGTTGCTGGAATTGAAGCGCGCTTTGCGACCCAATTCTTTGCCGGTGGCGATTGGTCCGAGACTGCAGAGAAAAGCAGCAAATTCGTCGAAGGCTTGTTCTCTCAGGCGCTTAGCGGCAACCCTGGCTCGTCGAATGACTACTTGGATTTGGTCGAGTCGATCGAGCAAGACTGGCTCAAGCTAGCTATTCTCAAGGGTCTGCAAGAAGGCGCGAGAGGAGAAGGGTTTGAGCGTGTGGTGTTAGCAGCGCCACATCCTCTATTCGATGACGTCCCCGCAGATTTTTGGGGAGAGATTTCAAAAACGCGGCAGTTGTTCACATGGGCGGGTGATGACCTGCCAGCAGATGCCATGCCTCTAACGCCCTCTGATTTTGCGCGCAGGGAGTTAGGGAAGAGCTACTTCGCTAAACGCTGCGCAATTTGTCACGGTACTGATGGCAAAGGTATCGGTGCAATCGGCCCACCTCTAGCGGGTTCCGACTGGGTAACCGGTCCAACTGAACGCTTGGCACGAATTGTCTTGCACGGCGTGAAGGGCGAAATTGACGTCCTCGGCAAGCGTTGGGACAGCGCTATGCCCGGGCACTCTCACATCGAAGAATTCGATGATGAGACAGCTGCAGGACTATTAACGCATTTGCATCGCGTCTGGGGTCATTCGGGACGCATTATTCGCCCGGATTTTGTCACTGAGTTGCGCGCTGCGGAATCCGATCGGCCGACACAGTGGACTGCAGATGAATTGATGGCGATCGACATCAACACACACTATCGCGGCTATGAAGGCGTTTACGGTGGCGGTGCGTTCGAGTTGCGCATCTCTTATGACGGATCTGGTTTGAACATCGCATCGGTTTATTTCAACGGCGACTTAGAAGAGGTGACTGAGGGAGAGTTTCTCTTTGCTCCCCGGGACTTCCAAATTGAGTTCATAACATCTGACGATCGTGTCACTGGCATCAAAGTACCGATTCAGGGTGGCGCTGTTCTCCCGCGGGTATCGGATTTATGACGATGATTCGATTTGCTGTGGTAGGGACCGGGAATATTGGTCAGCAGCACATCAATCTCCTCCGGTCGGGGAACATTGAGGGCGCGACGCTCGCTGCGACCGTATCTCGATCAGGGCAAAGCGTAGATATCTCGGTTCCCCATTTCACTTCTTTGGAAGCTTTGCTCGATGCTCAGTGTTGCGACGCTGTCCTAATCGCGACGCCCACTATGGATCACGTTAGTGCTACTCGATTAGCCGCGGCGCGAGGGCTGCATGTACTGCTCGAGAAACCCATTGCAATGTCGGTAGGGCAATCACAGGCGCTCATCGATGAAATGCCCAAGGGTATACAGTTTGCTATCATGCTCAATCAGCGCTTTCACCCGGCGTACGCTGCCATAAAGCAGCTCCTCGACGAGGGTCGCATCGGCACGATTCAGCGGTACACGTGGACTATGACGGCCTGGTATCGCCCAGATGTTTACTACAAGGTCAGTCGCTGGCGAGGAACCTGGCCCGGCGAGGGCGGTGGCTTACTCATCAACCAGTGCATTCACAATCTCGACATCATCCAATGGATGTTTGGCTTGCCGGAAAAAATATCCGCAAACGTGGCATTCGGTCGCTACCACGACATCGATGTCGAAGATGAAGTTACGGCTATGTTGGGCTATGAGTCGGGGCGTGTTGGGCTCCTGCAGGCCTCCAGCGGCGAAGCTCCCGGGATTAATCGTTTGGAAATCATTGGTGATACGGGCCTGATTAGCTGGAACGATACTGAGCTGACGCTGCAACAAGCAGATCAAAGTGTGAGCGAGCACTGTGCGACGACGCGAGAGATGTTTGGTATGCCGTCCTTCACCAGCCAAACCGTGGATCTGGCCGCTGGCGTAAACCAACATGCTCAGGTCATTCAAAATTTTGTCGATGCACTGACAAAGGGATCGAGCTTAGTGACACCAGCGAAAGAGGGTTTAGGCTCCTTACAGTTGGCCAATGGCATGTTGCTGTCGCAATGGGACGACCAAACTGTCGCTCTGCCCATCGATTGCCAGCGCTATGAGCGGCTTCTCAGCGAGCGCATTGCGTCAAGTACTCTGCGTGAACCGCAGGATATCGAGGTCGAAATTGATATGGAGAAATCTTACCGATGAGCAACTTAGTCGATCGAATAAGAGAGGGAGGTCCCGGTTGGCTGCAAGGTGCTATGACGCTCGGTGGCGGCTCGGCAATCACTTCACTGTCTATTGGCGCTATGTTCGGTTACGAGTATCTGTGGGTGCAGCCCGTCGCAATGGTTATTGGCTGCATCATGCTCTTCGCGCTCGCCCACCAAACCTTGTCGACAGGCGAGCGTCCCTTTACCGCCATGCGTGATTACTTTTCACCCTCTATCGCGTGGCTGTGGGCTATCGCGGCACTCGCATCGAGTGTGATTTGGGGATTCTCTCATTACCCACTCAGTGCAGGCATGCTCGAGGAATCCATCGATGTTGTCAGCGGCTTTAACCTCTTGGGAGAGGGGCAAACGGTCCTCAGAGAGGGCTACTTATTCGCACTTGCGCTTCTGGTTTGGGGCTTTTGTGCTTTCACCGTGTGGCATTACGGTAAAGGAGGCCGTGCGGTACGGGTTTTTGAGAACGGGGTAAAGATTCTCAGCACCGTGATTGTTCTGAGCTTCGCTTGGGTTGTCATCAGCGCATCGATGCAAAACGACGTGAACTGGTCTGCCGTGCTGTCAGGATTCATTCCAAGTTCGTTGCCGACAACGCCACTAGGTGTTACCACGATGATGGCAGCATTGGGTTCAGCCGTGGGTATCAATATGACCTTTATCTACGGCTATACGCTTCTGAAGCGGGGCTGGGGTAAACCCGAGCGCGAGCTTGCTCGATGGGACATTGTCCTGGGGCTGGTGCTTCCCTACCTATTGGTGACAGGTTTGATCTCTATAGCCGCAGCAGTCACTCTGTACGATGGAGAAAGTCCCATTCAAAACCGAATAGCGCCGGCACAAGCGGCGGCGATGTTTGCAGAGGCTGGTTTGGGTGAGGTGGTAGGCCGTCTTATCTTCACCTTGGGCGTTTTAGGTATGGCGGTAGGTTCGCTGGTCATGCATATGTTGACGTGTGGCGCAGCTGCGATGGAAATGTTTGGTCTCGAGGAGGATTCAAGGCAATACCGACTTGCGTGCCTTATTCCCACGCCTGCGGTACTCGGTGTGTTCCTTTGGTCGAGTATGGGGCCGTATGTGGTCTTACCCACCTCAGCGATCTGCGGCTTCTTACTACCCGTCGCCTACATCGGTTGGCTCGTATTGAATAACAAGCCGAATTACCTTGGCAGCGACACGCCGACCGGCAGCAAAGCGATGGTGTTCAACGCGGCGATGGCTGCCTGCGTGCTGATGGTTATCGCGAGTGTTACATACAGCACGGCCGTTGGGTTGGGTTGGTTGTGAGTATTTCTGACGGCGCTAATTACGCCCCTTCTGCAGAGGCTGAGCACGTGGTGGGTCCGGGTGAATTTCGGTTTGCCGCGGCTTTCTTGGATCACGGCCACATTAATGGGCAGGTTAATGGTCTGCTGGACGCCGGCGGCGAGTTAGTTGCTGTTTATGACACCGACCCTGCAAGACTCAAAGCCTTCTGTGAGCGCTTTCCAACGGCGCGAGTTGTCGAGCATTTTGCCGACATTCTTGCGGATGACTCGATCCAGCTTGTGGCCTCGGCCGCTATTCCCAATCAGCGTGCTGAGATTGGTATGCAAGTACTTGAGGCAGGAAAGGATTACTTCACTGACAAATCGCCGTTCACGACGCTAGAGCAGTTAGAAGCCGTTCGCAGGACGGTTGAGAGAACAAACCAGCGATACTTCGTTTATTACGCAGAGCGCCTTCACAACGAGGGTGCTTGGCGTGCGGGAGAAATCACGCATAGCGGCGAAATTGGTGAGGTAATTCAGGTATTGAACATCGCACCACACCGCCTATCTGCGGCGACGCGCCCCAGCTGGTTTTTTGAAAAGTCATCTTACGGCGGCATCCTTACCGATATCGGTAGTCACCAGGTCGAGCAGTTCTTGACCTATGCAGGTTGTCAGGACGCCTCGCTGACGATGGCGCGCGTCCGCAGACACCCAGAATATCCGGAGCTAGAGAATTTTGGTGAGATGGCAATGGTGGGAGACAACGGTGCATCGTTTTATAGCCGTGTTGATTGGTTTACACCTGAGGGAATGCCTGTCTGGGGTGATGGTCGAACCTTCATCACGGGCACGAAGGGTACGATAGAGATTCGAAAGTATGTGGATCTCGCTCGATCGGCACCTGCATCGCTTATCATGCTCGCGGATCAGGTTGGTGTCCACGAGATTGATTGTCTGGGGGAGGTCGGCTTCCCGTTCTTTGGGCAGTTGATTCTGGACA
>CBFHQN010000157.1:0-4467 GCA_965657765.1 Luminiphilus sp.
GGACGCTGCCTTTTTGTAAACCACAATATTCGTGAACGGGTCGCCATCGTCCGCGATCGCGACAAGATCATCGCCAATTAGGGTTGGCGAGGTCCCAGAGCCGTGGGAGAGGGTGCCTGGCTTTTGTAACGCACCGTTATCGTAGTCTTCCCGCCATGTGTAGTAAGGCTCTTTAGTCTCAGGGTTTATCTGAAACTGATAAATAGCGTCGGTCGACGCGACATATAAGCCCTCTTCATCGACGGCGAATGAGTTCTGTATAGTTTCGCCCTCCGCAGGAAGTTCGTAGGTATAAAACTTCCCTGTGCTTTGGTCACGATAGCCAAGGTAAGCCCCACCCGTGACGAACCAAAGGTTACCCTCCCAGTCAGGAATAACGTCGTGAATATTGACGCCCTCGGGCAAGAGTCCAGCGATATCGAATTGCTCCGCCAGCTGCCATTTGTGGCCTTCCGGCGAGTCCGCAATCTCGTAGATTGAAAGTGTGTCGTTGGCTGGAGCCAGTAAAACACGGTCTTGTGCATCAATATGGAAGTAGCCACCACCACTGTTGTCCGAGGGGCTTGCTTTAGGGGGTAGCTCGAGCATTGCCATCGTTTCGAGTGTTTCAGGATCGAGCAAGTGCAACTCAATGCTTTTGAGCTTGATGCTCACGGTGATAAGGCGTCCTTGCGAATCAAAGGAGATATTTGGAGCGACGCCGATAATGTTGCTGAACTTTCGATGCTTTGCGGTTGTATTGCGTCCTAGTGGTCCGGAATAAGTGTTGATATCCCAATTATGGGCACCACCGTGCATGGATGAACGCTGGGATTCGGCCAAATGGGGATGCTGATCATGGCTTATGATAGGTAGTGACTTGGGCTCCGAGGCGGCTCCGATCGCCGCTGGTACTTGCTGGCAGGCGCGTAAACCAGCGAGGTAGCCAATAGCAACCAATACAACGATTACTGTCAGGACCTTTCTCAACATTGCCTTACTACCCCCCAAAAGGTGTGTATTACTGAACGCTAAACTCTTCGGTTTCCGCATCAACATGAATACCTTCAGGCGTCCCCCGGGAGCTCACCGCTGTCACATGAACACGGACACCGTTAAAGATCGCGTTGCCAGTCAACTCGTCAATGGCTGAGACACCCATCAGATCGTTATAGCTCGCCCCCGGTGAGGCATTCGCAACACGTTGGCGAGTACCCGTGCGATTGTGGCCCCATAAGTGCGGTAGGCAGACTACGCCTCGCATGATGTCATCGCTAATCTGCACAGGAACGTCGATATTGCCGCGTTTGGTTGAGATGTTGACGATGCTGTTTGTACTTATTCCCCGGACCCTTGCATCTTCAGGGTGGATAATGAGCTCAACCGGATTTCGACCTTTCACTAATCGATGGCTGTGGTGCATCCACCCGAGCGTTCTGTTGGTTAGGCGACTGATGATCTGCAATGTGTCGGTTTCTCTAGCTTGACCCAGAAGTGCGTCGAGATGCGCCTTTAGGCGAGGTAAATCATCCAGCATTGGTTGTGGCGCGAGCCAAATCTTTTTATCAGATGTGAATAGCCGCTTTGGTAGGCAGGGTTTTAGTTCTCCAAGGAAAACACCGTGCGGCTGCTTTTTCAGTCGCTTGAGGTTCAAACCGTCTTTGTTAAAGGGATTAACGCCTGAGCCGTAGGGACCAAAACGGAGTCCAAGGTCGATAATACGATCCACGCTAAGCAGCTTTCGCGATAGCCAGCCGGTAACGCGAATCTTCAACCGTTCAACGAGTGAGTCCTCGCGCTTTGCTCGGATGCCTTCCATTAGCTCGCCAATGATCTCGTAATCGGTGTACACCTTGCCTTTTGGCTTAAAGAGCGCGGGCGAATATTTCGCCCAATTGATGGTGTCATACGTGTGGTAGAACAGATCGTAATGCTGTTTTTCAAAGGGACCCGCAGGCGGCAATATCACGTCAGCAAACCGGGTGGTCTCGTTGAGATAGGGGTCGATTGAGACCATAAACTCCAAATTAGAAAGTGCATGCTCGGTATGATTTCCATCGGCCATCGAGAGCACCATATTGCCCGCGAGCGCGATTAAGGCCCTAAGTTGACCCTCTCCGGGCGTAAGGATTTCATCGCCAAGAATCGCCATTGGGAATTCGCCACCAAATTCAGGTCTTTGGCGGATACGCGATCGGTAACGGTCATAGCTCGAGCTGGTGGCAGGTAAGGAGTCGATGGCATTGCGTGGGAACATCATGCCCCCGGGTTTGTCGAGATTACCCGTAATGATGTTGAGTACCATGATCAGCCAAAGGCAAAGGCCGCCAAACTCGACCATCGACACCCCAGTCCGTCCATAGCAAACCGCCTTTTCGGCGCTTGCAAATTCGCGTGCTAATCGTTCAATTGTCTCGACCGAGATGCCCGTTGCTGCCGCGATGTTGGTTAGCTCGAAGCCCTTAATCATCATCTCAATCTGATCAAACCCAACGATATGGGGCTCAAGTCGTCCAAGATCGGCAACTTGGTTGTCGATGACCGACTTAATGAGTCCCATAAGAAGCAGGGCATCAGTATTGGGTTTTATGAAGTGATGCTCATCGCAGTAGGGCGCAGTTTCATTACGCCGCGGGTCGATAAGCACCGCCTTACCGCCACGTTCCCGAATAGCATTCAGCTTTTTGTGCACGTTCGCACCCGTCGACATCATGGCGCCATTCGAGATTTTTGGGTTGGTTCCCAACATCAAGAAGTAATCGGTGCGGTCGATATCGGGGACAGTGGCAAAGAACTGATGTCCCAGCATGTGGTGCCAGGCAAAGTTATGGGGTACCTGGTCACAGGTTGATCCCGTGTAGATATGACGAGTCTCGAGGCCTTTGCGAAGCAGATTAACACCGAGGAGGGCGCCTATGTTGTGTGCCGTGCTCCTCCCGCAGTAGGAGCCCGCTGCGCCCGTACCGTGCTGTCGCTGTATGGTGGCAACACCCTCGGCTGCAAAATTAATGGCCTCCGCCCAATCGGCCTCTCGCCAGCTGTCGTCATGACTTTTCTTGGACGGGTCTCGCCTTTCACGAATTAGCGGCCTACGAAGCCGATCAGGGTCGGTATGAATGTCCTGGAGGCCTGTGGCCTTGGGGCAAATATTGCCTTTGCTCAAGACATCGTTTTTATCACCGCGAATCGCGATGATGTTTTCTCCATCGTGCTCAACTTCGATACCACACATGGTCTCGCAGAGATGGCAGGTGCGATAGTGAAACTGCGATGGGCGATCGTTGGATATATTTGACACTCTATTGCTCGTAATTATTATTTTCGGCTTCAGTTCATTGTCAGTGGATTACAAGGCCTTCTTGTATCCCTTGGGGTTACAACTCCTCCGTAACCCATTGTTTATAAAGCGATCGCACAAACGGCGCTGGCTGTTTCAGTTGCGCTTCACGAGACTTCGTTAACCGCTCTTCCACAATATCGATCACCATGCGCGTTATCGCAGGCAAATCGGTTTGTCGTGCTTCGTCGAGCGTTAGCCAATGCAGGTCGAGAAGCTCTCCCGAGGCGCTTCCCAAGGTACTTGGATCTGAGTGAATAACGTCGTCAAAGACCATGAAAAATCGCGTATCGAAGCGTCGGGTGCGATAGGGCGGTGTTATGGCCCGAGCGATAAAGTCCATCGACTCTAGAGGTGGAACAACACCATGCGACAAGTAGTCTCGCCACCCAACATTGGAGGTTCGAACTGTGTCAGACGTAGGGTTTCCTACAACGAGACCTGTCTCCTCGAAGGTTTCCCTTACCGCAGCCAGCGCGAGGCCCTTGAGTTTCGCATCGGTCACTTGCCTCTGAGTCTGTTTCCGCAATCGCTGCATAACGGGTGGCGCAAGCTCGTTGGGTAACTTGAGTCGCTGATCGATTAAATCAAGTCGACCACCAGGAAACACAAATTTACCTGGCATGAATTTGTGCTTCATAGAGCGTTTGCCGAGCAATAATCGCGGCTCATCACCTTGTCGAACAATGATAAGTGTTGCGGCGTCTTTTGGTTTAACCGCGCGCTCGTTATCTTGGCGGTATTCCTCAGGTCTTCCGGGTGTTGTGCCGTAGCGGCTCATCTTGGGTACCACATTGTTATTCTTTTAGACCCACTAACCATAGGGGATTTTATGGACCCATGCACTCGCAGAGAGTTGTCATCTGGACTATCGGCGTGCGAACCTGCGATGAGTGCGTGATACTCGTGAACAGCGGGAGTAGCGTTAAGAGAACAGCGGTGCGAAGAGGAACAAAAGAGGAATAAATGATGGACTTAGTGGCGTTTGAAGCTGGTGCAAAGAAGAACTGCCCAATCTACGAATTTTTGGGGCTTTCTGTTCTAGTGGCAGAAAACGGCGTCTTTAAGGCGACCATTCCCAACAGTAAAGAGGCCGGTAACCACATTGGCATCATGCACGCAGGCGTGCTCTTCTCACTAGGGGAGTTTTT
>CBFHQN010000158.1:0-4443 GCA_965657765.1 Luminiphilus sp.
GAAAATTGAAGCGGTATCTTTCGTCGATTTCATCATGATGAAAGTGCAATACCAACACATGGCGTCGCCTCCGAATGTGACCTGCCTCGAGTTTTCGGGTGACGTCGTTTGGGTTGGAAGCGAGGTCAATCAACTCTCTGTTGGTGATCGGGTCATGAGTGATTTTATGGCGGTCGGTCCGCGCAGTAAGGGTGACTATCAGTCGAGTGGCGGCTGGGCGAGTCACGTTGTGGCACCACAGACCGGATTACGGCGCTTGCCAGATTATTTGTCTTACGATCAGGGTGCTTCATTCCTCGCCAATTTTGAGACAGCCTACTTTGCGCTTGTGAAACGAGCCAATCTGCAGGCAGGTGAGACGGTGCTTATCACTGGCGCATCAGGCGCATCGGGCATGGCTATGGTGCAAATCGCAAAATTATTGGGTGCATCGGTGATTGTCTCAGGGCGCAGCTCAGAGAAACTTAAAGCAGCCATGGCACAGGGCGCCGATCTTATGATTGCGCAAGATGAATGCGATGATGGCAGGAACGCGTTGAGTTTCATGCGCGAATCCGTAAAGGCGGCTACGTCCGGTCGAGGCGTGGATGTCGTCATTGATACGGTCGGCGGTGAGACGGGTTACGCCGCAATGCGCAGTCTGAAATTTGAGGGACGCATGGTTATCGTCGGTTGGGCGAGTAATGTGTCCGCGGATGGTGGCCGAAAGACATTCGAACCTGATCGTCTACCAACCAACATCATGCAGATGAAGTGCTTACAGGTAATGGGTTCACCGATGGTTATCTATTCGATGGCCAATCCTGCGTGGCGAGCGCACCAGTTGTCCGAGATTATCGGCTGGGCGGATGCGGGTAAAATCTCACCGCATGTTTCGCTGTCGGCACCGGCGGAAGAGTTCCGCGGTTTGGCCGCTGCCAAGTTGGGTGGCGGGGTTGTAGGAAGTTGCACTTTAACGTTCTAGCATTCTAACGTTCTGTCCTTCTGTCCTTCTGTCCTTCTGTCCTTCTGTCCTTCTGTCCTTCTGTCCTTCTGTCCTTCTGTCCTTCCGACTTTCTGATCTTCTGTGGTTTGTTTATATGACTACTGTTGATGGAAGCGAGGATTGCCTTTATGCAGGCTCTTGCACTGCGCTTTGCCTGCTTTATTACGGGCGTTTTTTCCTTATTTTGTCTTGATTTTGTCGTGATTCTGATTTCCTATTGGCGGGTGTTCCTTACGCGCACTGAGTAGGAAAAAATCATGCGTGAGTTCTTTCCATGACAGCGACCAGCGTTGATCTACTTCAGGTTAAGTGGCCGTCGGGTGACGAGCTATCCATTCCCGCCCTTTGGCTCCGAGACAGTTGCCCTTGCCCTGACTGTCGCGTCGAGCAAACACAGGAAAAGCGTTTCCATCTGGCAACCCTAACATCGCTATCGGCCTTGAGCTTCGATGCCGATGAACAGGGACTTCGAGTGCATTGGTCCGATGGTCATAACAGCTACTTTGAGCGCAGTTTCTTCGAGTCTGACTTCGCACAATCCAAGCGAATTTGGCGTCCCTGGTCCGACGATTTTCTACCTGGACGCTATGATTTTGAGGCATTTCAAACCGACAACGCCTATGCAGCCCGAGCGATTAGTGAGTTCTTAGAAACTGGTGTGCTCATTATCGAGAATGCGCCGACTGAGGACAAAACGCTGGAGCGCATGTCGTCGCGTTTTGGCCCCATTCGTGAGGTGCTATTCGAGCGCATCCACAACGTCAAAGTTGATCCCAAGGGCTACAACGTCGCACACACTAGTTTAGGGTTACCGCCGCACAACGATTTTGCGAGCTATTCGTGGCCACCAAGCGTACAAGTCCTCCATATGTTGGGTAATGAAGCCGCCGGAGGGAATTCAACTATTTGCGATGGCTGGGCGGTGTTAGAAGCGTTTCGTCGAGATTACCCCGATGAGTTTGACACCCTCTGTCGGGTGGCGGTGCCGTTTCGAGAATTCGATGAGGATAACGAGACGTTTGCCTGTGAGCCTATAATTACATTAAACCCACGCGGTGAGGTCTCTCTCTTTCGCTACTCGAATCAGCTTATGCAAACCATGGATTTTCGCGATCCCGATACGGTTATCTTTTACGACGCCTATCACAAACTGAGCCGTGCACTGCTTAACACGCGATTCTCACGCAGTTTCCGATTGAATGGTGGCGAAATGTTAGTTGTGGCTAGCCATCGTATCCTTCACGGGCGCGAAGCGATCACGAGCTCGGGTTATCGCCATTTGCAAGATGCCTATTTCGAGCACGACAATATCCGCAACATGCTCACTGTGCTTAAGAGGTCACATGACTGAAGTTACATTCACCCAAATGAAAGATGGCACCCAGGAAGATTACCTGATGCTCGACCGCCTCGAGCAAGAGCACGTCAAAGGACTGCCTGATCGCATCTTATCTGCATTGGCCTCGCTATCAGACGGACTTGCCGGGTACAAAATTGATCGGCTCCAGCACTCATTGCAAACAGCGACACGTGCGGAAGACGAGGGCGCGAGCATCGACTGGATTGTTGCTGCTCTCGTACATGACATTGGGGATGAACTTGCACCGCTTAGTCACTCTGAAATGGCAGCGGCCTTATTGAAACCCTTTGTTAGCGATGAAATCGTGTGGGTCATCGAGAAGCATGGCATTTTCCAGGCCTATTACTATGCGCATCACATGGGCGCTGATCGCAATGCTCGTGAAAAGTTCAAGGACCATCCGCACTACGAACGCTGTGTGCACTTTTGCGAGGCTTGGGACCAAGCATCCTTCGATCCTGATTATCCGACGCGCACTCTAGATCACTTCGAGCCAATGGTTAGAGAAGTATTCTCCAGAAGAAGTAAAATCTGAGTTATCGTTAACGCGGACTTTGTTTTGAACCGAACAGAATTGCTTTCTGACGTTGGGTTAACTCAACTCAAAGTGCTTTCAATATCATCCGGGTTTGGCAAGGAACGCTCTCGCTATGCTGCATCTAGAAAACGTAACTGTCACCGATGGCTACAGTCCGAGCGTCCGACAGCCGGGCCTTTATGTTGTGGTTGGCTTTTCTCAAAATCCTTCGAGTGAGGAAATTCGTGCCATCGCGGAAAGAGTCAAGCAAGCAATATCCGCCGGATTTAAGCTGGTAGTCGAGTGGGATCCCACCGAAGTCGAAAACCTAGCCTACACCGCGATGACGTTGTTTCAGGCTATTTTGAAAAGCCAGGGAAATCTAAATAGTTCCCAGTTGCAGATGTCAGAGTTGGCTGGTCGCTCTGATAACCCATCACGGCTTTTTGCGTGCCACGTCCCGGTCTCCAGTTATTTACTGAAGCTGGGTGTCTACCGCAAGGCAATGAACATGTTACTCAGTATGTTCAATAACTGCATCGAAGGAGGTGTTGACTCTGGGGTACTTGAGGAAGACGCATCGGAATTGGAGCGCGTGGTCACGGACGCGGTTCTATCGACCTACACTCGTCGAGAGGTGGTGAAGGCAGCGCAAAGCCTCAACATCCCATGGATTGAGATTGCTCCTGGTGTCCACCGCATCGGGTGGGGTAAAAATTCTAGGCTGTTTGAGGGAACTGATAGCGACAGCACGCCCATAATCAGCTCTCGTTTAGTACAGAACAAACGAAAAACAGCGACCTATCTAAGATCGATGGGTTTTCCCGTCGTGGAAGGCGGTACCGTAAATACGCTGGAACAGGCGAAGGGTGTATCAGCGCAATTGGGTTATCCGGTTGTGTTAAAACCTGTTGCCGCAGAGGGAGGGGAATCAGTTTTTACGGGTTTGCAATCTGAGCAGGACCTGATTTGGGCTTTTTCACAGATGAAGGAGAGTTTAAAGCCGTTCACAGTAGAAAGGCACTTTGAAGGTCTGGATTATCGGGTTCACATATCCAGGGGCAACATTTACACCATTGTGCAACGCAAACCTGCATACGTCATTGGCGATGGCTCTTCGACAATTGAGCAGTTGATAGCCGAGACCAACGCGGACAGACAATACCGCTTTGGTAGGGACAAAGAATTACTCGATGAATACGAGGAAGGTGCGTTTCTACCCATCGAAATTGACGGAGAAACTCACCGTTGGCTATCCCATCAAAACCTATCGTTGGAATCTATTCCTGACCAAAACTGTGAGGTGCGTTTAAAGGGCGCGGCAAACGTTGGTAAAGGGGGCACGAAGCGCAAAGTCCGTTTTTCTGAGGTTCATCCCGTCAACGCTGCAATGTTAATTAGTTGTGCGCAAGCGGTTCGCCTCGACACGGCAGGCATTGATTTCCTAATTCCTGACATCGGTACACCGTGGACCCAAAGCGGGGCATGTATTTGTGAGGTCAATAGCATGCCGCAGTTGTTCGATGGTCATGAAATTCTTCTTCAGCTAAACGTAGAGAATAAGGGGCGGATTCCCGTTAC
>CBFHQN010000159.1:0-4437 GCA_965657765.1 Luminiphilus sp.
CTTACCGCTGGTTGAGGTCGTGGGCTCGGATAAGGTATCCAAGGATTTACTTGATCGTGCGAGCGGCTTTTTAGAATCGGTATCGATGAAGCCGGTGGTGCTCGGAGCAGAAGTACCGGCCCACGTGGGCGATCGCCTGCTCGAGGCGCTCTGGCGCGAGGCGTTGTGGTTGGTGAAGGACGGCGTTGCGACAACGGGTCAAATAGACGACATCATTACCCACAGTTTTGGACTGCGCTGGGCACAGAAGGGTTTGTTTGAAACTTACCGTGTCGCCGGTGGCCAAGCGGGAATGAAACACTTCCTAGAGCAGTTCGGGCCCTGTCTCGAATGGCCGTGGACCAAGCTCATGGATGTGCCAGACCTTAACGAGGAGCTGATCGATCGTATTGTCGAGCAGTCAGATGAGCAGGCGGCGGGTAGAACTGTGATGCAGCTTGAAAATGAGCGTGATCGGAACTTGGTGGCTCTCTTAAAAGCCTTACGCGACGAAGACGCCGCCGCGGGTGCCTTCCTCAACGAGGTTAATCGACGTCACCAAGGCGAGGGATGAGTCAGGCGTTGGGCGTCTCGCGCAATATTGGAATGCCGTCGAAATCGATAACCAAAGACGACGTGACGGATGCCTCTGAGGCGATCCGGGAGTGGTTTCGGGCAGGTAGTTCTTCTTTGGTAGGCGTGTCGAGTACGGTAAGTGAAAGGTGTTTTATAGAAAGCCGCCTCGTACAACGCCGCTTTATAGAAAATTGCTTTACGGAGAGCCCAGCCCCTCTCTGGCGGCCGGGCGCTGAGCTAGGCCCGGCGCATGAGAGATACAGGCGAGAGACGCGGACGACAAATGTGCACAACAGACGCGGACGAGAGATGTCGACAAGCGACGTGGTCGAGAGCTCTCAAGTCATGAAGATGCAGAGGGCAGTGTCTTGATTGATAGTTCTGCACCACTGTGGCGTCCTAGCGCTGAGCGAATCGCTCAAGCTGAGCTCACAAAGTTCAGCGACTTTGTCGCTGAGCGATCTCCTGAGATTGATGTATCCACCTACGAAGCGCTACACCAGTGGTCGATAACGAGCACCACTGACTTTTGGCGATGTATTTGGGATTACTCCGATGTTATCGCGAGTTGCGAGAGCGATGTAGTCGTCCGTGACTTAGACAAAATGCCGGGCGCTTCGTGGTTTCCCAATGCGCGGCTCAATTTTGCCGAAAACTTGCTTCGTCGGCGCGGTGATCAAACCGCGATTATTTCGCTGCTCGAGAACGGTGCTCGCAGTGAGACCTCGTTTGATGATCTTTATGAGCAAGTAGCTGCAATAGCTGCAGCACTGAAGGCACGCGGCGTTGAGCCTGGAGATCGCGTTGCCGGGTTTATGCCGAACGTGACTGAGACGGTGGTGGCCATGCTGGCGGCAACCAGTCTGGGCGCTGTGTGGACCTCTTGCTCGCCTGACTTTGGTTTTCAGGGGGTGATGGATCGCTTCGGTCAGGTCAAACCTAAGGTTTTGTTCGCGGCTAATGGTTACTACTACAACGGCAAGGCGCACGACTCGCTCGATAAAGTGCGCCAAATCGCTCAGGAGATCGATAGCCTCGAGCACGTTGTGATCGTCGAGATTATTGAGCCGACGTCTGACACTACGGGTGATGGCGATGTAGAGGGGCATATAAAGGACCGTGTAAACGACCATATAAACAGCGCGGCCCTATTTTCGGACTTACAGCGTGAACAGGCAGAGGTCACGGAAATCGCGTTTGCACAACTGCCTTTCGATCATCCGCTCTACATCATGTACTCGTCGGGCACGACCGGAGTTCCCAAGTGTATTGTCCACGGCGCTGGCGGCACGCTCGTCCAACATCTAAAAGAGCACAGACTCCATTGCGATATTGGACCCGAGGACACGCTGTTCTACTTCACGACCTGTGGTTGGATGATGTGGAACTGGTTGGTCTCGGGTCTTGCGAGCGGCGCAACACTTGTACTGTATGACGGCTCACCCTTTGCGGAAGAGGGCAGGGTACTGCTCGATGCGATCGACAGAGAGCGGATTACGGTCTTTGGCACCAGCGCCAAGTTCATATCGGGCATCGAAAAGGCCGGGCTCAAGCCACGCGAGTCGCACAATCTTTCGAGTCTCAACAGTATTTTGTCGACCGGCTCACCGCTGTCGCATGAGAGCTTTGAATATGTCTATCGTGATTTCAAAGCCGATGTACTGCTGGCTTCGATTGCGGGCGGTACTGATATCATCTCGTGCTTTGTTGGTGGTTGCCCGACACGAGCTGTCTTCACAGGTCAGATTCAATGCCGAGCGCTGGGTATGGCGGTCGAGTTTTGGGATGAGGCGGGTGTACCACTCCAAACTGGCAAAGGCGAGTTGGTCTGCAAAACGGCCTTCCCAAGTATGCCGATCGGCTTTTGGAATGACGACGATGGCGGCAAATACCATCGCGCGTATTTTGCGCAGTTCGATAACGTCTGGTGCCACGGCGATTATGGTGAGCTTACCCCCGAGGATGGCGCCATTATCCATGGGCGGTCGGATGCTGTGCTTAATCCTGGTGGCGTGCGCATTGGGACTGCGGAGATTTATCGGCAAGTCGAGAAGCTCGATACGATCGTCGAGAGTATTGTGATTGGGCAGGACTGGGAGGATGACGTGCGCGTTGTGCTGTTTGTCGTGCTTCGAGAGGGCGAGGTGCTCGACGAGGACCTTGCTCAGTCAGTACGCACTACCATTCGCCAAAATGCGACGCCGCGCCATGTGCCGGCAAAGATTATTCAGGTGCCAGAAATCCCTCGAACGCTCAGCGGCAAGATCGTGGAGCTCGCAGTGAGAGAAGTGGTCCACGGGCGTCCTGTGAATAATGTTGATGCGCTCGCCAACCCTGAGGCGCTTGAGCACTTTGCAGATCTCGCGGAGCTGACACACTAGGTCAAAGTGAGCTGGCCAGTCAGATCGGTTATTGAAGTGAGTCAGCCACTCGAGCCAATCCCATCGGCCCTTAACAGGAGACCGTGGCCTCAACCCTCCACTGGTAGAGAGACCTCGTAGATCGAACCCTAGAGGTTAGGTGAACAGTAGGTCGGCTGAATTGACGGGCATGAGAACTTGTTGGTTAAGTGGCAGTCAGGTCAATTTAATTATCACTACATATCGTCTTGCGTTTCGCACCGGCAGTATTCTTGTCCTTTCGGATTTAGGTCTTCGCAAGTGACGACACGCGCGCCACTGAAGCACTGATTCGCATCGCGCGCGAGCGATTGCATCCGGTCGTCTTTTACTTCAAACGTCGCTGGATCAGCACCCTCTACAACATGCTCTAACCAATACACCTGGGAGCGATCTTTCGCATAGGCACCCCACAGTATTTCCAAGCTCGCGCGGTCTACTGTGTCTAGGCGCTCGGCTTGTATGTAATAGCACTGGCTATCCACCGCCCGCCACATGGACAAGGGTTTGAAGGTATCGATATCGCAAACATCGAGGCGTTTGTTACCAGAGTAAAAATCATCTACATCTCGTGACCACCCGTCGCCCAAGCGCACGAAGGTAGCCACGTCTGCACCCTCGAGGCGTGTTCGTCCGTAGAAGATTTGCGTTGCGTCTCTCGCATAGTTTTCTGTTAACCGCTTGAAGGTTGCAGGGTCTGCGTGGAGGATGGGAATGTCCCACTCATAGACCGTGGTTGCGTCCTTCCCGTGTTCAGTGCTGATGGCCACAAATGTTTTCGGGTCAGCGTTTTCCAATACCCGGGTGTGATAGCGCATCCCCATAGGGTTCCATCGAAAGTAGGTGACTTTGCCGTCAATCACTTCGTAGTAGGAGTAGGTGCCGGTGACTGCTTTGAGTGTGCTGGTACAGCCTGTTGAAAGCAAAACAGCCAAGACCATTAATAAGCACGCCGGCGTGATTAGTCTGGTTTTGCGATGTTTCACAAATCGATCGACTGTGTGGTTTCGCCCTCAAGCTCAAATGCTGCAGCTTTGAACGCGGGCGGTCCTAGAAAAGCGCGGGCATTGTTAGAAAAACCGTATTGCTCTTTGGGGATGCCGAAGAAGTTGTTATCCATTTTGTTGTTCAGGTTCACGTCGTGAAAGATGCCAATGGCGTAAGTGCCGGGCGGCAACTCGTAAACGTAGGTCACGGAGCCCGGTTCGACCATTTCGATGGTGCCCTCAGTAATGCCCGGTGCCGCACCACCTTTTTCGCCACGGTCCGCCTCAAAGGCTTCCGCATTGTCATAGACCGCGACATGAATCTCGCCCACTTTTTCTATGTTGTTGACGGTAACGGTCAATGTATCTGCAAAAGCCGCGGGCGCTAAGTGCAGTGTTGCCAGCGACAGCCCTGCAGTGAGCAGTGTCTTTGTATGGGATACGGTTCGGTATGACGCCTCTTTGGAACCTGCCCTGGAACGATCTTTGGTAAAGAG
>CBFHQN010000160.1:0-4365 GCA_965657765.1 Luminiphilus sp.
CAAAGTCTGTGTTGTAACGGGTGGCGCCAGCGGTATCGGCAAAGCTCTCGCAAGTCGCTTCGTTGCTGAAGGTGCGAAAGCGGTCGTTATTGCTGATCTCAATGGGGATGCCGTTTCGGCAGTTGCCTCAGAGATTGGTGCTCAATCATTTGCAGTCGATGTGCGCGATGAATCCGCGATTGCGTCGATGGTATCTGCGGTAGAGTCCGAGCACGGTCAGATCGACCTCTTCTGCTCTAACGCTGGCATTATCGGCGTAGACGGTGACCCCTGGTGGGCCACCGGTGCCGATAACGCACTGTGGCAGCGGATGTGGGAGATCCACGTCATGTCCCACGTCTATGCGGCTCGCGCCTGTCTTCCGGCCATGATTGCGCGCGGCGAGGGGTATTTCCTCAATACCGCGTCTGCGGCTGGCCTATTAGCCCAAATTGGATCTGCTCCTTACTCAGTAACGAAGCACGCGGCGGTCTCCTTTGCGGAAAGCTTATCGATTACTCACGGTGATGATGGCATCAAAGTGAGCTGTCTCTGCCCACAGGCGGTTGATACAGCGATGACCGCGGGAACCGAAGGTGGAGGCGTTGCCGGTGTTGACGGCATGCTTTCTGCAGAAGCCGTTGCAGAAGTCGTGGTTAAAGGGCTGGATGCTGAGTCTTTCTTGATTCTTCCTCACCCAGAGGTTGAAGAATACCGCCAAAACAAGGCCCGCAGTTACGACCGCTGGTTAGGTGGTATGCGCAAATTGAGACGCCTATTCACGGACCCCGTCGGCAAGTAGACTTTCCGGCATGGACAAGCAGTCCCGGCTAGCCCGCACCATTCTGAATGGCTTTACGGCCTATTTTGCTGAGTTTGAGAACATCACACTCTCGGCCCGCACGCGTTTTGAAAATGCCGAGTGGCGAGCAGCGCAGGAAGCGTCGATGCGTCGCATCGACATCTACAAAGTCAAAGTGCTTGAGACCATCGATGTCGTCGAATACATCGCCGCCGAGCGTTTGCACGACCTGATCTTCTGGGCGGAAACACGCGATATCTACGCGCAGCTCGTACGCGGCATGACGAACTTTGAGATTGCAGAGACCTACTACAACTCAATATTTAACGCAGTTTTTACGCATCGTTGGATCCGAGACGATTATGCATTTGTGTTCTCACCTCAGGGGGATATGCCGCCTGTTGATGTTCGTCGGGTTCTGAACACCTATCGAACCAGAGGCGATATCCAGCAAGCGGTTGAGGCAATGTTGCGCGAGTATGCAATGTCCCGCCCTTATGAGGATTTTGAACGCGAGTGCGCGCGCGTGACTGAGGTGATGACAGCCGCGGTGGTCGATACTGGCATCGATAAACAAGCGGACATTGAACTCCACGCTCTCGAGCACCATTTTTTTCGCAATAAAGCGGCCTACATCGTGGGGCGTATCTCGGGTAAAGGGCTGCAGATTCCGTTTGTCATACCAATGCTTCACACGGAGGATGAAGCGTCTCCCTCGGTGTATTTGGACGCCTGCTTATTGGGCTCAGACATTATTTCCAAGCTGTTTTCGTTCACCCGAACCTACTTCATGGTAGACGCATCGATACCGTCTCAGTATGTCCTCTTTTTACAGCAGCTGATGCCGCGCAAAGCAGTGTCAGAGATCTACAGTTGCATTGGCCATCACCGTCACGGCAAAACCTATTATTTCCGAACCGCGACGCGTCATATGCGCTCAACCGAGGATGCATTTGTCCCTGCTCCGGGTATTAAAGGCATGGTCATGTCGGTGTTTACGCTGCCGTCGTACGAGTATGTGTTCAAGATCATTAAGGATCGATTTACGCCACCCAAGGAAGTCACCCACCAAGAGGTGAGAGATAAGTACCAGTTGGTAAAGCGCTGGGATAGAGCAGGGCGTATGGCGGATACACAAGAGTTCGCTAACTTAGTCTTTGACGCATCGAGATTCTCTGAAGAGTTATTGGAAGAGCTCGAGGCGACCTGTCCATCGCAGTACGAGATCAGTGGTCGGGCCCTCATCATCAAACACTGTTACGTCGAACGTCGCATGCAACCGTTGAACCTTTATTTGAAGGACGCAACGGATGAAGAGGTCGATGCCGTGATGTTTGACTACGGGAATGCGATCAAGGAATTGGCCGCGGCGAATATTTTCCCCGGTGACATGCTGCTCAAGAACTTTGGTGTGACGCGTCACGGTCGTGTGGTTTTCTACGACTACGATGAGATTCAGCCACTTCTCGAAGTGAACTTCCGTAAGATCCCACCACCGCGTGACGAATACGAGGAGATGTCGGGGACACCCTGGTACACCGTCGGGCCGAATGATGTCTTTCCCGAGGAGTTTAGGCTCTTCTTTTCGGGTAATGCGCGTGCCCGTAAAGCCTTCGATCAGCTCCACAGCGATCTGTACGAAGCGTCGTTTTGGACGAACCTGCAGGATAAGCTGCAGGACGGTTTCGTTGAGGACTTTTTCCCGTACTCTAGCAAGCTTCGCTTTCAGCGATAGACGGTTTTAATATGGCTAATCTTCTTATTGTCAGACACGGTCAAGCGTCCTTTGGAGCAGAGAATTACGACCAGTTATCCCCTCTGGGGCAACGCCAGGCAGACCTTACCGGTGAGTTTCTGCGCCACATGGGTACGCGATTCAGCGCGGCCTACAGTGGCGATTTATCGCGCCAACGTGAGACAGGTCAGCGAGTTCTTGATCAGTTAGAGCAGGCGCCAGAGTTAATCATCGACCCGCGGTTTAATGAGGTTCAGACCGACGAGCAGATTGAGGCCATGATGCCATTGCTTGTAGAGCGCGATGCGCGCTTCGCCGATTTGGTCGCGGCGATGGATACCGACACAAAATCCTTCCAGAAGATGATCGAAACGGTGTTCAATTACTGGGTTAGTCCGGAGTGTGATGTATCAGGCATCCAAAGTTGGAAGGATTACCACGGTGGTGTGGTCAGTGCATTTGAGGGCGCCATGGCGTCTGCTGCCTCGGGGACTGACACCGCGATCTTTACGTCGGGTGGCACCATCGCAACCATCGTCGGGCATGTGCTCAGGCTCACCTCCGACCGCGTATACGAGTTTTATGAGCCGGTATTCAATTGCTCGATTACTCGGATTATTTTCAATGCACGTAAGTGTTCCCTGTCTACCTTTAATGACGTTGGGCATTTGCACTTGATGAGCACTCAGCTGAATGAGCGATTGGTGACATACCGATGACCCAAATTTGGATTGTGAGACACGGCGAGGCGGCGGCGAGCTGGGAGAAGGATCCCGATCCCGGACTCTCAGCGCTGGGCCAAGACCAGGCGGAGCGCACAGCGCAAGCATTACTCGATATCGTGCCGGAGGGCGCGATACTTCTCTCCAGTCCATTAAAGCGTGCTCAAGAGACGGCGGCTGCATTTGCCGAGAAGCAGGCTGCCGACGTCACGATAGACCCGCGCTTTTCGGAGGTTCGTTCGCCGGTACCGCTGAGTGGCCGCAAGGCTTGGCTTCAAGCGTTTATGCAGCAGGATTGGTCAGAGCAGTCAGCCGACTTGTGGGAGTGGCGTAACGACATCATTGCCGGTCTCAAAGCCTGCGAGGGCCCTACCGTCATCTTCTGTCACTTCTTGGTGATCAATGCCGTTGTGGCTGAGATCCAGAAGCAGCCAGCCGTGCTGCAGGTTTACCCGGCAAACGCTTCTTACCACGAACTTTCGCTCGTCGATGGTGAGCTTTCGCTTGTTCAACTAGGCGAGCAAATGGAAACCCGCGTTAACTAGCGGCTTGTTCATTCTTGACTTACTTTCGATCTCTGCGGATGCGCATCAAGCCTTCTTGCGCTGTTGATGCAATCAGTTTCCCATCCCGACTCCACAGCGAGCCGCGGTTGTAGCCACGTGCGCCGCCAGACCAGGGGCTGTAAGTGTCGTAGAGAATCCAGTCGCTCATATCGGGAACTTCGTGGAACCAGATGGCGTGATCCAAACTTGCACCAATAAATACTTTTTCTGGTTGCTCGTAGGGGAAGGCCGAGAACGCTGTGCTGTAAAGCGAGAAGTCGGAAATCATAGCTAATGCGGCTTGCTGTTTGCGCAGACAGCCCTCGAACGGACCGATAACTTTGAACCATGACTGTGCCACGGGCTCTTGAGCTTCAGGGAGACGTTCCGTTATGCGCTCACGTTCTACCCCAAAAAGGTCCAGCATGTTTTTAGGGAGGGTTTGGTCGCGCTGCGCATTTATGACGGCGGCCTCTTCCGGTGATACGACCTCAGGCATGCTCAGTGAGTGAGACATACCTTCCTCTTCCACGTGGTAACTGATTGAGGTGTTGAAAATAGCCTCGCCGTTCTGTCGAGCCA
>CBFHQN010000161.1:0-4327 GCA_965657765.1 Luminiphilus sp.
AAAGGAAGAGAAGTCCCCAGTGTGTAACTGTGACGAAAGTCGCGTTTTTCGTGAAGGATTTGTCACATTTCAAGGCGAAGGTCTGGGGAAGGGCTGGAGATCACCGAGCATTGTGATTATTTTGGAGGTTAACAGTTCGCCGGTGCCTCGTTATGAGACAGGTCTATCTGCTGTACGTGTGCTTGTATTGTCTGAGTGTGCCGACGCCATCGTTCGGAGTGGAGCCTGCGAACGGTGTGCCCGCACGATACGCCACGCTAGCGTTAAATCCACTTCGCGGAATTTTTGACTTCGAATACAAAAATTTCAGTGATGCTGACCGTCAGTCAGTGATTGTTCGGTCCAAGCATCAGGGTAGCTTTTTGGTCGTGCTGGATCGACCAATCTACCCTAGAAGTAAAGATATCGGCCGCCTTGCACGTCATATCATCCCCGGAAAGTCGCGCTTACATATCTCGAATGGAGACAACCGGGTTCCCCGCAATGTCATTGCTGTCTACCAAATTCGTGATCGCGAGCATGAAAGAAGCATCATCAAGTTTTTGCGCGCAAATGATTGAGTAAGCACTGCGCCCATAGGCGAAAATTTTAACGCGGGCTCACGGGGTAAACGCCACCTAGTTTGTCGTGTGGCTTAGGGAATACATCAATCGGGTTTAGATGATATGTTGCGCCCGACAAAATTACTTGTATGTTTACTTTATTGATTTAAACAATCATGCAGAGCGGGCTACAGCCATGACCTACGCACATAGAGACAATATTTTTGACGCGGACACCCACATGATGGAGCCGGCTTATTGGCTGTCGGAGTTTGCGGATGATAAAACCAAGCCCTTCATCACACCGCTAGGCGTAAAGCATCCGGAGGCCTTGGTAAAGGCCGAGCAGGCGCTCGAGGCTTACCACAAGCGCCAGGCTGATCCCGAGCTTCTGGCTGAGTTGGAAGCGTCTTTTATGTCGATGGCGCAAAAAGGGTTTGTGAGCCTTGGCGCATTCGATCGCGACGAGCGTAAGCGGGTGAATGATTTGTTAGGTTTCCAGGGGCACATTGTATTCCCCACGACCTCGTTTGATCAGGTTCAGGGCGCCAGCCAGCCCGATGTCTTTGCGGGGTCTGTCGAGGCGCTCAATCGTGGTTTGCATTACTTCTGCGATACCGACAAGCGTATGTTGCCCGCAGCTTACGTCCCATTTCGGTATGGTCCCGAGGCGGCGCTATCGCATGTAGTGTCCGCAATAAAGCAGGGTTTTTCGGTGATTATGATCGACACTGTTGCACCCGCAGGTGCACGGGCCTTTACCCATCCCGATTTCGATCCTGTCTGGGCACACATACAGGATGCAGAGCTTGCGGTGACGATTCATGTCGGTACGGACGGAGGCTGGGACCCTGTCCCCTTGTCGTTCTATAACAACGGGGGGAGTGTGCCCGCGCACAAGGAAGCAGACGCGCCTCGCGACGCGCTGGCGTACATGTCGATCCAGTACAACGCAGAGTTGTTTCTGGCGGCGATGATTTTTGATGGTGTCTTTGAGCGTTTTCCGAGATTGCGGGTCGCAGTGGTTGAACTTGGGGCATCATGGATTATTTCCTGGATGAAGCAACTCGATCAGTCGTTCAAGGCCTTCAGACGGCTCCAGGATCTCTCGCAGGTCAAAATGCAGCCGTCGGACTACGTTCTCAAACATATCAAGCTTACGCCCTTTGCAGGCGAGGACATTGGCTGGCTCCTAGAGAGTGGGGCGGAGGACTTACTGATGTTCGCGTCCGATTACCCTCATCACGAGGGCTCTGACGATCCGATTGCGCGCTTTGAGCGCACCATGGAGGGTGTCTCTGAGCCGATCCGCCAGAAGTTTTACACCGACAACTTCAAGGCGTTCATTGGACCTCGTCTTTCGCCATGATTACGCCGGTCCGGATGCCTGCATAGGCAGCACCATTGGGGCCCAGTACCACCGGTGCGGTGACGCTTGAGAGTGTGTCGATCATGGCGCCCGTTCCTCGGCCAATCAGTCGATCCCACAACGGCTCACCGGTCTCCCAGTCAACCGCGCTCAAGTACCAGCCGCCAAAGAAGTCATCCGGCGCCTGTTTTTGGAAGGTGTAGAAGTACAAAAGCCCTGTCTCTGTGGAGAGTCGCGGTAGCGACTGCGAGAGAAAGGTGTTGTTGTACCAAATAACGTCGCAACCGCTCCTGTCCTCTCGCACGTCAACACGCATAATACCGGGTGATGTTTTAAGGGCATTGCCGGTATATACATGGCCGTAATCGTTTTGCACGACCATCGCGTTGCCGTAGACCAAGAGCGAGTTTTCAGTCGCACTTTTGCCGCTCCCGAATAGCGGGATTTTGCAGACCAACCGCTCGCCTTCTATCGATGATGACTTTCGGTAAACAGCAATGTTGGTAAACGGATCGCCATCGTCGGCAATTGCCACCAAATCATCGCCAATGAGCGTCGGCGAGGTCCCGGAACCGTGGGAGAGGGTACCCGGTTTTTGCACTGCACCGTTCTCGTAATCCTCTCGCCACGTGAAGAAGGGCTCTTTGGTGTCGGGATGAATCTGAAATTGATAGAGAGCGTCCGTCGAGGCCACGTACAGGCCTTCCTCGTCGACCGCGAAGGAGTTTTGAATGGTCTCGCCATCTGCCGGCAGCTTGTAGGTATAAAACTTCCCGGTCATTTGGTCTCGATAACCCAGATAAGCACCACCCGTTACGAACCATAAGTTGCCCGACCAGTCGGGAATCACGTCGTGAATGTTGACGCCCTCTGGTAGTAGCCCTGAGATGTCGTATTCCTCAGCCAGAGTCCACGCAGGGGCTCCTGAGGTGTCGTTGATCTGAAAAATGGAAATGGTGTCATTGGCTGGTGCCAATAAAACCCGGTCCTGCGCATCGATGTGGAAATAACCACCACCACTGTTATCTGAAGGACTCGCCTTTTCGGGCAGCTCTTGCATCGCGATGGTCTCGAGGGTTTCCGGGTCAAGGAGATGTAGCTCAATGCTATTGAGCTTGATGCTCACCGTGATCAAGCGGCCATCGGAGTCAAAGGAGATGTTGGGCGCAACACCGATGATATTGCTGAATTTTCGATGTTTTGCGCGGGTGTTTTTACCCAGTGGTCCGGGGTAGGTGTTGATATCCCAGTTGTGTGCGCCGCCATGCATTGAAGAGCGCTGTGATTCGGCGAGAAAGGGATGCTGTTGGTGATCGATGATTGGGAGTGGCTTGGGCTCGCTCGCTTCACCGACAAGTGCAGGTACCTGATGGCAGGCTCTCAGCGCGGCGAGATAGCCCAGTAAGGACGCTAGTAACAGAGGGTAGATCGCTTTCTTGAGCATGCTTAGTGTGTCCCCAACGACTTATTATTCTGTTCGAACAGCAAACGTTTCACCCGACAAATTCTTCGACCCGCTCATCGATATGGATATCATCTGGCGTCTCGCGCTCACTGACCGGTTTTACATGAACGCGAACGCCGTTAAAGATCGCGTTGCCCGTAAGTTCGTCGATGGCCGCGACTCGCATGAGGTCGTTGTAGCTAGCGCCCGGAGTCGCGTTGGCTACTCGCTGGCGAGTACCTCGGCGATTGTGTCCCCACAGATGGGGCAGGGAGACAACACCGGGCATGATGTCGCTGCTAATTTGCACAGGCACCTCGACTGCACCACGCTCAGTTGAAATGCGCACAATGCTGTTAGCGGTGATATTGCGCGCTTGCGCGTCTTCGGGATGAATAATGAGCTCAACCGGATTGCGGCCTTTCACCAGTCGGTGACTGTGATGCATCCAGCCAAGGGTCCTGTTAGTTAGCCGGCTGATGATCTGCAGTGTATCGCCCGAGTCGTCTCGACTTTTTAGGTTACTAAGATGCGCCTTGAGTCGTGGCAGATCATCCAGCATGGGTTGCGGGGCCAGCCTAATCTTTTTATCCGGCGTGAACAGCCGCTTGGGCAGGCAGGGCGTTAGCTCGCCCAGGAAAATACCGTGTGGCTGCTGTTTCAGGCGTTTGAGACTGAGTCCCGTTTTCTTGAAGGGATTTATCCCCGATCCATAAGGTCCAAACCGGAGTCCTAGATCGATGATCCTGTCCACACTGAGCAATTTGCGTGAAATCCAGCCAGTAGCCCTTATTGTTAGGCGATTTGCTAGCGAGGTCTCGCGCTTGGCACGAATGCTTTCCATCAACTCACCGATGATTTCGTAATCGGTGTAGACCTTGCCCTTGGGTTTGAAGAGGGCGGGCGAGTACTTTGCCCAGTTGATGGTGTCGTAGGTGTGGTAGAAGAGGTCGTAATGCTGTTTTTCAAAGG
>CBFHQN010000162.1:0-4312 GCA_965657765.1 Luminiphilus sp.
GAGAAGCATCTCGCGCTTTATTCGCATCGCTTCGGTGATCACCTGTGAGCGCAATATCCCAGTTCAAATTGGCGTGCACACCATGGTGCCCGTCAGCAAGTGCGCTCGGCACCAACATCATCAATAACAAAGCCAGCTGTCTCATAGTCAACTCCTTGAGCAAAAACTGCGTAGTAAACGCGAAGAGTCGCGCAAAACGTGCGACGACACCCATTACATGGTGGATGATACCTTTTAAGGACCTCGAGGGGGATGCATGCAACAACAATACGTCATCACATTCGCGGGCGCAGACCGAACAGGCTTGGTTGAGACGCTGGCAGATATGGTTGCGGCTCACGGCGGTGATTGGCAGCAAAGTGAACTAACGCGACTTGGCGGCGCCTTTGCGGGCGCAGTTTTGGTAAACGTGCCCACCGATGGGCTTGCGGACTTAAAGCGAGACATCGAAAGTTATAACGGAGATCAGTTAGTGGTGGGCTTAACACCGGTTAAGGCATCGCCGATGCTGGAGCCAAACCTTTATCTGACCTTAACCGGCCCCAATCGACCAGGAATCGTCTACGAGGTAACGCATGAACTCAGTGACTCAGACATCAATATTCTTCACTTCAGCTCCAGCGTAGAGAACGCCGCTTGGTCGGGAGGCGACCTTTTTATTGCAGAGTTAGCGGTGCGAGCACCTGACTCACTGGATATTGCCGACTTGAGGGATCGACTCGACCAAATTGAGAATAAAATGACGCTGGAGATTGATATCGAGCCCGGTACCCAATAGCTCGGCGCCTCTCTCAATTTACAGGGCTTAATTTATGGACTGGTAATTTATCGGCGCCGACGAAACATCCGAAGTAGCAATGCAGCAGGAACAGCTGCGATTACAACGAAAACTACACCCTGAATACTCAGCCACACGTATTCGAGCAAGGCATCTGCCGAGACGCCAACAATATCGACGGCGCCCCAGATCAAAGCGACCGTTGCCAAAACACCGAGTGTTGCGGTTCTCAGTGCTTTGACGTAACGACGATTCAACACAAGTTAGATCAGATTGCAGGCGTGGTTGATACCACGTCCGCGTTCTGACCGCGCTGACGTAGCGCGTGGTCCATCAGTACTAGGGCCATCATGGCCTCGGCAATCGGCACCGCACGAAGACCCACACAGGGGTCATGACGTCCTGTTGTTACCACATCGGCGACATCACCATTTACATCAATACTTTGACCGGGTACTTGGATAGATGACGTTGGTTTAAGCGCAATCTTAACGGTCAGCGGCTGACCGCTTGAGATGCCACCCAAAACGCCTCCAGCATGGTTACTCAAAAATCCATTAGGTGTGAGCTCATCACGATGCTCGCTACCTCGCTGGTTCACAACGTCAAAGCCGTCACCTATTTCAACACCTTTGACCGCGTTGATGCCCATCATGGCCGAGGCAATATCGGCATCGAGACGATCGAAAATGGGCTCTCCCCAGCCGGGAGGCAAGCCATCCGCAACGATCTCGAGTTTGGCGCCAATCGAGTCACCTTCACGTCGAATCTGCGTCATATAGGCTTCTAATTCAGGTATGAGTGCAGCGTCCCCACAGAAGAACGGATTGGTCTCCACAAGATCCCAGTCGGTTTGCGCGACATTCAAGGGCCCAAGCGCACTCAAGCAGCCACGTATACGAACACCGTAGCGCTCAGCAAGCCATTTTTTTGCAACAGCACCTGCCGCTACGCGCATTGCTGTCTCTCTTGCGGAGGATCGACCACCTCCTCGATAGTCCCGCACCCCATACTTTTGCTGATAGGTGTAGTCAGCGTGTGCTGGACGGAAAACGTCCTTTATCTTGCTGTAATCCTTGGACTTCTGATCCGCATTCATAATCAGTAGTCCAATGGGCGTTCCCGTCGTGACCCCCTCAAAGACACCCGACAGAATTTGAACTTCGTCCGGCTCCTTACGCTGCGTCGTAAAACGCGACGTTCCGGGTTTCCTGCGATCCAGATCAGGTTGCAAATCTGCCGCGCTGAGCGCTAAGCCCGGTGGGCACCCGTCGATGATGCAGCCAAGGCCGAGTCCATGACTCTCACCGAAGGTTGTGACGGTAAATAACTTACCGAAGGTGTTGCCAGACATATCTCTTCCTATACCTCTTCGGGCTCAACCCCTGTGGGTCGTAACGCTTTATTGCGCCCTTATTTCATATGCCGCCCATTGTGCCAGATCTTGCGCCATAAAGACCGCAACACCGTGACCACCCTGCTCTAACTCGGCCCACAGTGGCGGCAGCAGTGGCGATAATCCTTCAAGCGCCTCGACGCTGTTCCCGACCTCTAGAATCAAAATCCCACCTGCACGCAAGATACGGGCTGCGTCGACCAGCATAACCCGCACCAAATCCAGACCATCCTCTCCCCCACGCAACGCTAATCCGGGTTCGTGAAAATACTCAGGGGGTAAGTCGCGCATATCCTCCGCATCGACGTACGGAGGATTGGCCAAAATCACGTCGACCGAATCGTCAGCACACCAAGCGAGCAAATCTGCTCTGACAACTGCGTCAACTTCATGGAGCACCGCATTTTCACGCGCCAAATCAACTGCGTCAGCGTCAATATCGCTGAGTAAAACCTTTGCACTGGGAAACACCCTCTTTGCCAGCATGCCAAGGCTGCCACCGCCACAACAGACGTCGACAATGACGCTTGGGCTGGTACCTTCATACCAAGGTTGGAGCTCGTTTAGAACGAGCTCTGCAACCGGTGACCGCGGCACCAATGCGCGACGATCGGATTTGAAGCAGAGCGGACCCAACCACGCCTCACCCGTTATGTAGGCAACGGGGAGCCTCTCTTCGCAGCGCGCGCTCAGGTAGCTTACCAAGATCTCCTCTGCTTCAGCCGGATAAACCTTATCCAAAACCTCAGTGCCGGTCTCGAACGGTGACAATGACGCTGCAGCCAGAACTAGTGCAACTGCCTCATCGTGCTCTGATTCGTATCCGTGCCCGCAGAAAACTGCAGCGTTGATCAGCTGGTTCTCTGTCGAAATTAGAATATCGCGAAATGTTGTCACGGGGGCTGCCCAAACTGCGGATAGCGAAGTTTACCATCTTGATCCATTCGGCGCCGACGGTGTCACTCAAACGCAGGAAATGCTTAGCCGGCTCTGCGAATTGGAACGCTCGCTGGCTCGATAACCCCGCTGGAAAAGAGGCCAAGCAACATATCGGCTAAGGCTTGCACATCCCCTTCCATGTGGAAATGGTGAGGACCCGATACCACCACCGGATAAAACGCTTCCACGAGATCACCAATACCGGCGATTTTAGCTTGAGCTTCGTCACTCGTGAAAAAGCCCTTATCGCCTGTAATGGCCGTTACAGGAAACTTCATTGCGCGATAAAACGAGTTTGATGCCTCCTCTGACAGTTTCACCGTGCTGCTACCGAATAACTTAGGGTCACTCAATAGGAGCCAACCGTCATCGACTTGTCGCAGCGCGCGCGGCACCAGTAGCTCAGCGTTCTCGCGAGTGAATCCGTAACGAGAGCGAGAATTGATAAAATCTTCAACAGTGGGGAAAACGCGGGGCGGACGCGCCATGTATTTCTTTCGTTCTGCAATCGACCCAATAAACAGCTCAGCCCCATTGTCGTTTTCAAACGATCGAGAAATCATGCCGTCGAGCATCGCAAGCGAGGCGCATTTATCCTCGAGGGCAACTGCGAAAGCACCTGCCACGGCAGCCCCACGGCTGTGCCCCACTACGTGTAGAGACTCCACACCTAACTGCTCAGCGATGTCTAAGAGCTGCGGAATATCGTCCCATATATGGTAATTCGCATCAGGTGATCGATGACTACTCAGGCCATGGCCCGACAAATCAATCGAGAGAACTCGGTAACCTTTAAGCAGCGGCGCGAGTTTGATAAAGCTCAGGGCATTGTCCAGCCAACCATGAATTGCAAACACGAGAGGATCAGAAGGGGCTCCCCAAACAAGGCCCCGGTACGTTAGTCCATCTACCACAAAGGAAATGTCGTCAGCTTGACTTGTCACGATAAAAATCCTTCTGGCATGTAGTGAATCAACTCACCACCTCCCTGGGTGGGCATAAAGAGTCGAATGACGGCAACACCGCTTGGCGATAACCCATGGTGTTGCGAGGTGTCGCACCACACATTAATGAGTTCAGAAAGATAGGGTTGGTGACCTACGATGAGCTGATGATCCACGTCATCAGCGAGGAATAAGCCTTGGGTATAGTGTTGCTTACCAGGTGCTAATCGATCATCCGACGTGAGCGCTGCAAGA
>CBFHQN010000163.1:0-4243 GCA_965657765.1 Luminiphilus sp.
GCTCGGGTCGGTCTGCCCTGCTTTGACATGTTCTCGTTAGCACCCGCTTTGATAAAGCGGTTAGGAAGCGTCAGCGGACCCAGTTGAAGCGGTTGAAAAGCTGTTTCTAACATGCGGCGGCACCCATATGAGGTCAAACAAGAATGAGTTCAAACACTAATTAGCTCGAACACTAATGAGGTCGAACAATCTCGGTACGTTTACCGCAGTATACCGACCCTAGACGCGTGACCATCGTCCCTTTGAGTGGCACAAGAAGATTGCACCCAATGCCGGTTACGGGCTCAATCATCAAAAACAATAAAACCAATAAGAGAATTTGTTTTTGGACAACACGATCAATAACGATCATGCGAACTCACCCTTGGCACTGGTCATGGGGGCAAATGGGTTTATGGGCAGCCACATCACGCGCCTTCTCGTCGCCCAAGGCCGGCGAGTTCGCGCGATGGTTCGACCCACAGGTGACCTCAGTGCCCTCCAAGGTCTGGATATTGAGATCTGCCACGGCGACATTAGCGACATCGACTCCGTGAAAGCGGCAATGGATGGCTGTGGCTCTGTCTTTTACAACGTGGTCGACACACGCGCTTGGCTGGTCGATTCAGCACCGCTCTATCGCACCAACGTCGATGGACTCGCCAACGTACTAAACGCCGCCGTAGCCGGACACATCACGCGCTTTGTCTTTACCAGCTCAATGGTCACCTTGCCTCGCCACTCGGGGTCCCCCGCGCAAGAGGAACATGCGTTCGATTGGTGGGACGAGGCACCTGAATACGTTAAGACGCGTGTGCTTGCGGAGAAAGCCGTCACCGACGCCGTCGCGGAACGGGGACTTCCCGCTGTCATGCTTTGCATCGCTAACACCTATGGCCCTGAAGATCATGGCCCGACACCTCACGGAAATGCGCTCTGGCAGGCAACGAAAAGCAAAAGCACGGCACTCGACTGCACCTTGCCGACGGTAGACGTGCGTGATGCGGCACAGGCGTGTTTGCTCGCGGAGACCAAAGGGCGCATCGGCGAGCGTTATGCGATTGTCAGCGAGTGCCTTCGACAGCAAGACTTTTATGCCATGGCGGCGGAGTCGATGGGATACGCCAAACCTTCTGTGCTCTCCATGCGCAAAGCCTATGTCTTCGCAACGATTGCCGAAGTCATCAATCGTCTCCGAGGGATCAAAGACGCCAAATTCTGTCGCACCTCGATGTTTTTATCCGAAGCTTTTGGTCCAATGAACCATGCAAAGGCTGCCGCTGAACTGGGATGGTCACCCCGACCTCTGAGCAAGACTATTGCAGATACTATCGCTTGGTACCGAGACCGTAGCCAGCAACTCAAGCAGGAGACACCATGAAGAAGATTATATTGCTACTGATCGTTTTGATCCTGACCGTCGTGGGCTTTTACGCCGGGCGCATGACAGCACCTGCACCGCGGTACGAGCCGAGCCAGACAAACGCTGACGATCCATTAGATGCGGCCTTTGAAGGCTTTATTCAGGCCCAGCGGGACACGCTGGCGCTCTATAAATCACACAGCAATTTTGACGATCCGCTAGCACGCGCAGAGGCCTATCGCGGTCTTCTTTACACCATTGTCGGATCCATCAAGGCGGGCGCTCTAACCTCCCATGATTACCCACGCACCATGCGCGGTGTCGATTGGACGAGCAAGGCAGGCCTGGACAACCCCGATAACAATTACTTCTTTGCGCTGCTCGATGATGACGGCACCTACCGACTCACAGGTAAGCGCGGCAACACAACACAGCTGATTTTCCAGCTGGTGATCGGTGTACCTGGGGTGGGCAATGCCGGCAGCAGCACCAATGTGAGCGTGCTTTATGCCGATCAGATGGAGATGGACGACGAGGGTAACTTTGAGATTATTGTGAGCCCTGAACGCCCCGAGGGCGCGGCGAACTGGATGAAAAACGCCCCCGGCGCTGAGTCTCTGCTCGTTCGTTTCACGCACTCAGATTGGGAAAGAGAACGTCTCGACCCGCTTTACATCGAGCGTCTCGATTCAGAAAAGGTTGCGCCAACTCCTTTGTCCGAGCTGGATATGATTGGCGGCTTTGCGCGCGCTTCTCAATCGATGTATGACCGAACGGCAAGTTGGATCGCTATTGCCGATCGCATGTGGTCGCTGGTCCCCAATAACTCCATTTTTAACATGCGGGTAACGCCCGGCGGTCTTGTCGGGCAGTATTCAGCTTTCGGTAACTTCAAACTCGCACCTGGTGAAACCCTGCTTATCGAGTTTGGGGACACTGGCGCGCCATACATGGGGATTCAATTAGGTAATCGCTGGTTCGTCAGCATGGATTACGAAAACCATACGAGCACCCTGAATATGAATCAATTGGGATGTCGTGAGGATGAGAGCCGCTGCTATGCGCTGATCTCACTCGAGGATCCCGGCGTCGCTAACTGGCTTGATCCTGCAGGACACGATGAAGGGCTCATATTCATGCGCTGGCAAGGCCTTGACTCACCACCGACAGAGGCCGACCAGCCACGCACGCGGGTATTGAACTCGGAGGAGTTAGCCGCGTTTATCGAGGATCTCCCGAAGGTGTCGCCCGAGGCGCGCTGGGAGGCGATTCAAGTGAGACGTAAGGCGGTTCACGAGCGCTTCGGTGGCTAAAAAGCATCTCAGCATTCGGCGAGAATCTGTTTAACCAGCTGACAACACTTTTATGTCGATTTACGCCATCTCAGTGCAACCTACCTTGTTTCCGAGGTATTGAGTTTCAGACTGTTTCTAAAAAATTTGGCGAATGTTGTAGGCTCAATTGAGCTTTACGCCGACACAACCTGCGGGCTTTTCAAGAGGTGGCTATTTTGATGCTCTCGGGCCCCGTTTATGAGCCTCTTGGGCTCTGCGAGTGAGTCTTGTACTAACTCGGCTGCCTCGTAATATCCGTGGCTTACCTGGGACTCACAGAATAAAAGACGTCGAACTCCGCCATGGCGCTTTAGTGCTACTGAATCGCCTCTCGATTCAAAAACCCTCAGCATCGTGAGAGGCTTTCCAAACGACGCCTGGAAACAGACGGCGCATGAGCACGCCAAATTTAGTCTGCTTTCCCGGATAGGCAAAAGGTTTACCGGCCTCCAAGCAGCGCTCAACCTCGGCAATCACCTCATCGGGTGTCAATGTCTCGCCCTTGGCGGGTAGTTTAGGGACTACTGTCGCCTCTGCCTGTCGCCACAGGGGCGTTGCCACCGCGGGCGGACAGACGCAACAAAATCGAAGGCCGCTGTCGCGGTTCTCATGGTAGAGAATTTCGCTGTAGTGCTGAACGGCAGCTTTGCTTGAGGCATAGGCCCCCATCAGCAAGCCAGGAATGATGCCGGTCATGGAAGAGAAACTAATAAAATCGCCGTAACCACGGTTCAACATGGCAGGAAGCGCCGCCGTAGCCACATTCGCAAGGCCACCGTAATTCACTGACATCACTTTGTTAGTGATCTTGGGGTCTTCGTCGACCAGACGCCCAAAAGGCATGATCGCGGCCGCGTTGATGACCCGATCAATCGGACCGTAGTTGGACTCAATATCCGCAAAAACCTGCTTTACCGCGTCGGAGTCAGTGATATCGACAAGATGTGGATGAACGTTGTCGAACCCCGAAGCTGTTGCTTCCATGCCTTCCGCATTGACGTCGATCAGGACAACCGTCGCGCCACTCTCAGCCAATTTTCTCGCCCAGGTCTGGCCCATGCCGCTGCCACCGCCGGTTACGACGGCCAACTGTCCGGTGAATGCCATTTTGCCCCCTTGAGCCTCGTTAGCTCTTTCTTATTGTCTGGCTCTTTTCTCCGACTTTTTGTCAGAGCGCCTACACACGCCACTCGTATCCTAACGCCTGACGTCGCTCATGCAATGCAATGAATCGAAGTATTGAGCCAACCGGAGGAGTCATTGAACGCCGTTAGGCTATGTAATACGCCCTCGCTACTGTGCTCACTGACCCGCTTATTCTCTCACTCCCTCGTTTCCTAGTTTTCTCTCACCCTATCTCGGCATCTAGGATTCTCTCACTGTCCCATCTTCCCAAGGTTAGGTTCTAAATGGGCTTAAGCGTGCGGTTCAGGCCTCGGGCGTGAACGTAATCGGCATCTTCTTGATCGTGCTGATGAAATAGGAGCGCATGTACGTAATCTCTCCCGCGAGCGCCGGGTTTCTCAGTCTGGGCAGGAGCTCTTCAAACATGATCCGCATCTCGAGC
>CBFHQN010000164.1:0-4231 GCA_965657765.1 Luminiphilus sp.
TGTTAGGTGTCACCGGCGCCATTTTCTTCGGTTTGGGTGTTATTAGCGTTTATGACCCAGAAATCCCTGCGGGTTGGTCGGGTTTGTTCATTGCCTCTCAAGACGCCTATGCCGAGATAGCAGCAATGTACGGCGGTATGGAGATCGCCGTCGGCTCTATCTTGCTCGCCTCGGCCGTTATCAAGGAATACTTGAAGGCAGGCCTGTGGCTCCTTTTCGTCATTATCTTTTACATCGGCGCAGCAAGAGCCTTCACCGTTATCCGTGAGCTCGATTCGACGGTAGAGGTTGCGGGTAGCCAAGTCGGCATTGAGATGACGTCGAGCTTCACCAGCTACACATGGGGTGTGCTGGCCTTCGAAATCGTAGTGGCTGTTCTTGCGCTTATCGCACTGCTAAATCGCCCGCGCTAACCGGGCACCACATACGACTTCGCGGCGCGGTAGCTTTTAGCCCAGCGCTGCGTACTCTTTTTCGAGCCGTTTTGCCGCCTTCTTGGAGACACCGCCCAGAATGCTGATAGCGTTTCTGAGGCGCGCGCGCGTGAGGTCTGGACCAAGAATCGCCACAGAGTCGGGTATCGAGTAAGCACTCGACTTGCCCGAAATAGCCACGAAGAGTGGCGCGAACAACACCTTAGGCTTTAATTCCAAAGCGTCGGCTAGGCCTTTCAGAGTGGCAAACAACGCCCCACGCTCCCAGTCTTGCTGTGCCTCGAGTCGCCACAACACAAACTGCAAGCGCTTAAGTAGCTCTTCTGGCGAGTCTGCTGTGCCGTCGAAGGCATCAGCTGTCACTTGAACCTCACCCGACAGCAAATAAGCTGACATCGGGATAAAGTCCGACATGACATCCATGCGGCCCTGCGCGTGCGGCAAGATCTTATCGAGAGTTTCATCGTTCCAAAGCCACGCTTTTAAGCGTTCCTTCAAGGTCTGAAGGTCGAAGTCTTCTCTCAGCCAAGCACCGTTGAGCCACTTGAGCTTCTCCACGTCAAAGATGGGGCCACCCAGCGATACGCGATCGATATCAAACGCTGCCTGCATCTCACCAAGCGAGAACTTTTCGCGCTCATCGGGCATAGACCAGCCCATACGACCCAGGTAGTTAACCAGCGCCTCTGGGAGGAAGCCCATACGCTCGTAGTAAAGGATACTTGTAGGGTTTTTGCGCTTGCTCAACTTCGACTTATCAGGGTTTCTAAGTAGCGGCAGATGACACAGCTCGGGCATATCCCAACCGAAATACTGATAGAGCAATTTGTGCTTGGGGGCTGAGTTCAACCACTCTTCACCGCGAATCACGTGGGTAATACCCATCAGGTGATCGTCCACAACATTCGCCAGGTGATAGGTCGGCATTCCGTCTGATTTGAGGAGGATCTGAGCGTCAACCATGCTCCAGTCGAGCTCGATATTGCCGCGCAGGCGGTCGCGAATCAGGCAGGCCCCTTCCTCATCGGGCACGCGCATACGAATAACAAACGGAGCACCGTCCGCTTTGCGTGACGCTTGCTCTGCTTCACTCAGCTCCAGATCAGCTGGCTTTAAAGCGGTTGATCGACCGTCGGCGCGACGGGCTTCGCGAAGAGTTTCTAGCTCCTCTGGCGTTCGGTAGCAAACAAACGCATCGCCCTGCTCCACCAGTTGCCACGCATACTGACCGTAAATCTCGCGCCGCTCACTCTGACGATAAGGCCCCTGATCACCACCAACGTCGGGACCCTCATCCCAATCGAGCCCTAACCATCTGAGTGAATCTAAAATCATCTGTTCGGCGGCTTGGGTGCTGCGCGCCTGATCCGTGTCTTCGATACGCAATATGAACTGCCCGCCGTGCGCTTTTGCAAAGCATCGGTTAAACAACGCCATGTAGGCCGTGCCTACGTGAGGGTCTCCCGTGGGAGATGGCGCAACGCGTGTTCTGACAGTCATTTGGGTCTCGTCCGTTACCGACTCATTTAAGCGCGCCATGGTAACAGAACCCAGCCTCAATAAAGTGTCTGAGACGGGCGTCTCGCCAGACTAATTACGTGAGTTTGTTACACCCCAACCGCAAAATTCGATACGATGCGTCAAAGCCAAGAGCAAGAAGAATCATGCGTTTTTTTCAATCGTTTTTAACTGTCAGTTGCCTCGCGTTATTGCTGACAGCCTGTGGTGGTGGTGAGAGTAATGTGGTCTCGGGAAACCGAGAGGGTTTGCTGCACTACGGTAACGGTGCAGAGCCTCAAGGCCTGGACCCGCACGTCGTAACCGGCGTCCCCGAAAACCACCTCATTCGGGCGCTCTTTGAGGGCCTTGCGGTTAAAAACCCGAAAACGCTTGAGCCAGAACCCGGCGTGGCAGAGCGATGGGATATCAGCGACGACGGCACGGTTTACACGTTCTATATCAACCCCAATGCGAGGTGGAGTAACGGTGAGCCCATCACGGCCTCTGACTATGTCTGGTCATGGAACCGTGCACTGCACCCCGACACGGGCTCGCTTTACGCTTACATGCTCTACCCCATTGCTAATTCAGAGGCTTACTCAAAGCGCGAAATCACTGACTTCAACGAGGTAGGTGTCAAAGCGCTCGATGAGCTCACGCTGGAGGTCACATTAAACGCGCCGACACCTTACTTCCTGCAACTCATGGATCACTACAGCAGCTTCGCGGTTCATCCTGAGACGTTACTTAAGCACGGCAAGATGACCGATCGTTTCACGCCTTGGACGCGAGTGGACAACATCGTGAGCAACGGTGCCTTCACCCTCGAGGAGTGGTCGCTCAATCGCCGCATCATCATGAGAAAGAGCGCGCATTACTGGGACCGAGACAACGTTGAGCTTAATGGTGTCGTTTTCTACCCCACCGAAAATGTTGTGAGTGAAGAGCGAATGTTCCGTGCTGAACAGTTGCACTACACGCAGGTAGTCCCACTGGACAAGATCCCGGGCTATCGCGAAAGTGGCGACCCCAGTTACGTGCAGGCGCCCTACTTGGGTACCTACTATTACTTGGTTAACACCGATCGACCCCCCGTGGATAACGTCCTCGTCCGCCGCGCGCTGTCGCTGGCACTAGACCGCGAAACACTCACGCGGACGGTTCTGCAGAACACCGCCATTCCGGCCTTTAGCATTACACCCCCCGATACGCTGGGCTACAACCCGCCCAAGCTATTTGATCATGACCCGGAAAAAGCGCGCCAGTTGCTTGCTGAAGCGGGCTATCCGAACGGCGAGGGTTGGCCTGGTCTTGAAATCATCTACAACACGCAGGAAGCACATCGAAAAATTGCGGTTGCTGTGCAGCAAATGTGGAAGAGCGAACTCAATATCGATGTGACGATCGCAAACCAAGAGTGGAAGGTCTATCTAGACTCCGTTTCGCAACGCAACTTCCAAGTTGCGCGCCGTGGCTGGATTGGTGATTACGTTGACGCGAACAATTTCCTCGATCTTTTCATTACGGAGGGAGGAAACAACAATACTGGCTACGCCAACGATATCTACGACGACATCATTCTCAACCGAGCGCCCAAGGCAAAGACGCGTGACGAGCGATATGGCCTGTTTTACGAGGCAGAAACGATGCTGATGCAAGAGATGCCGATCATTCCCATCTACACCTACACAAGCAAGCATTTGGTGCACCCAAGTGTCGAAGGCATCTACCCCAACCTTATGGACTCATTAAATCTCAAATACGTGAAGCTTCATCCAGAACGTCGCTTAAACGGGGAGGCAAACTAAGGTGCTGCGCTTTATTTTCTGGCGATTAATTCAAGCTATTCCTGTCATCTTTGTTGTCATCACCGCGACGTTTTTCTTGGTGCGCTCAGCACCGGGTGGTCCCTTTGACAGTGAGAAGGCAGTGCTTCCTGAGGTCAAGCGTGCACTCGAGGCACAGTACAAACTCGATCTACCACTCCACGAGCAGTACTTCGCCTATCTCGGTGACTTGAGTAATGGCGACCTCGGGCCATCTTTCAAATACCCAGGGCGCAGCGTGAACGAGATTCTGGGAAGTGGTCTCCCTGTCACTGCAGAGCTCGGCTTGTACGCGCTAAGTTTCGCGTTGCTCATTGGTGTTTTGGCGGGCGTTTTCGCAGCACTCAAACCCAATACGCGGCAGGACTACATCCCAATGGGTTTGGCGATGATCGGGATCTGTATGCCCTCCTTCCTGCTCGGTCCGTTGCTCGTGCTGATATTTGGAATCTATCTCGACTGGCTTCCGAT
>CBFHQN010000165.1:0-4208 GCA_965657765.1 Luminiphilus sp.
GGCTCTTTGGCACAACTTGCTGCACTTCCCCCTGAGACAGCCGTTTATTGCACACATGAATATACCCTCGCCAATCTTGCCTTTGCTCGCAAAGTGGAGCCGAAAAATGAGCACCTTTTGGCACACATTGAAGAATGCGAGCGGATGCGTGCTGAGGGAACTCCAACAGTACCTTCGACCATTGGCAGAGAGCTGAGTATCAATCCGTTCCTTCGATGGGATTCACCTGCTGTGGCGGCGCAGTTAAATAGTGAAGGGAGATATAACGGCCAATCTCCGGCAGAGATTTTCGGCGCCGTCCGAGCGTGGAAAGACGAAGGTTAAGTCGCTCAGTGTTAAGACCCCAAGATTCCCGTAATGAGAACGCAGTGAGGAATCGTTATGGGCTTGTTAATAGAAGGCGCTTGGGTCGACCATTGGTATGACACTCATAAATCAGGCGGTCGTTTTGAGCGACAAAATAGCGTGCTTCGCGACTGGATTGAGGTGGATGAGGGACGCTTTATCGCAGAGTCAGGGCGTTACTATCTCTTCGTATCGCTCGCCTGCCCCTGGGCTCATCGCACTCTTATCTTTCGCTCATTAAGGCAACTCGACAATCTATTTAGATCAGTGTGTTAGGTCAGTGTGGTTGATCCGCTGATGCTATTGGAAGATTGGGCATTTTCAGAACCCGAGCCTCTCATTGGTTGTCGGCTCATGTTTGAGGTTTATCTGGTGGCCGATAGCGACTGCGAAGGTCGCGTAACGGTGCCCGTACTGTGGGACAAGAGAGAGGTAAGCATCGTCAATAACGAAAGCGCTGCCATCATCAGAATGCTCAAGAGCGCTTTCAACGGGCTAACCGGCAACGCTGACGATTTTTACCCCCAGCATTTGCGGTCCGAAATCGAAAACGTTAACGAGCGTGTATCACAATATCAACAATGACGTTTGTAAAGCAGGATTTGCGACAACGCAGGCTGTTTATGAAGAAGCGTTAATCGGGTCTTTGAAGTTCTGGATTGGCTAGAGGAGCGATTATCCACCACGCCCTATGCTGTTGGGGAACAGTGTACCGAGGCCGACTGCGGCTGTTTACCACACCGGTACGCTTTGATTCGGTATACCAAGGACACTTCAAGTTGAATCGTCAAAAGCTCTCAGAATTCCCGGCAATCAGTGATTACGTGACACGTCTAGCTGCTGTACCTGGCGTCTCGGCCACTATTCATCAGACGCATATCAAGCAGCACTAATATGGGAGTCACACAAGTGTTAACCCAACTGGAATCGTCCCGCTAGGACCCTCTTAAACCGCAACTTCAGCGAAAACGGTTATCGCGGGGAAATAAAGCGCAGCTTTGGTTTCGACAACGTCGTTCTTTTTTTGCTTGTCATACACATGGATAAGCGAGCAATACGTTTGCAATTGCTCTCTGTATTTTTCCGACTCTCTCAGAATAAACTGATCTAACGCCTCGCCCTCCAGAGGCTGGCTAGATTTATAATCGATAACCCACCGCTTTCCCGAAGTGATCTCGATAAAAGTTCGATCAATAATTAGCTCTCGCTGAGTTTCTCGATGCCAGAGTGATAGTTCACTCGAAGCATCGTGATGATCACTTGAAATGAGCCAACGTCCCTTCTCATCAGCAAGGAGGTTATTGAGGTCCTGCTCGATTTTAAACATCTGCGTCTCAAGGATATTTTTCGCGATCCCTGCATTTACGAGCTGAAATCGTGCCGCAGCTAGTACCTCCCTAGGACAGGATTCAGGAACCGAATCCAGCCTAGAAAGCAATTCTACGGCCCGGTGAAGTGCCGTTCCGTACCGTCTTTGATTGAAATTTCCAATAGGTAATGAGGAGCTTTTAGTCGTCGAGGTAAAGCTCGGACTAATAGCCTCGCTTGGAGCATCTACATTTTTGACACGCCGCAAAGTCCTGACCTCTTCCAAGACAACGCTGGTGCCCGTTTCAGGAGATTCGTTTAGCGGTTCATAGTCGACGTTAGTTCCAGCGACGTTGCAGAAGCGTGGCCAGAAGGCCGGTGTTGTGGCCGGTGGCCAACCTTTCTCCGACTTTTGAGTCGCCGTTATTGTGCAGGAGTATCTCGCCCGAGTGACGCCAACGTAAAACAGGCGGATGAGTTCCTGCTGCTCCTGTGCCTTGTTCAAATACGCGAGGTACTCATAAACCGAACCTTGTCTCTCAGACTGCGGCTTTGCCGCAATCATTAAGCCTTTATTTCCATCTCGGTACCACCTCAGCAGCGGCGAATCGCCCGAACGTCCTGTCCTAGCTGCACCCACAATAAAGACGTGATCGAACTCAAGACCCTTGCTCTTATGAAGAGTCATCAACTCCACCGACGCAGTGGTGGACTCGGCTTTGGAATAACCTTTATCGAACCAATCGTTCAGCGCAGATATATCCAGCCGATTTGACGATACTTCTTGCTGCCGAATTTGATCAAAAAGTGCTTCAGTGTCGAGCACCTCAGAAGCCGGATAAGCCTCGTTACCCCCGAGCTTAGCCCAGGCTTGCTGAACCCAAGCCGTCAAATCGAGTCGGTCTCGCTTTGATTCGGCCCACACAAGAGCAGCTAAGGCATGGAGAAGACGTTTAGAGCCGTCATCAGAAATTGTTGTGGCGCCACTTTGCAGCAAGTCTGCGAGATTCGAGACCGATTGATCGCTGACTAGAGGCGCCACGAGGTCTATGTCTCTAAAGGTCACTCCCACCATGGGTGCTCTGAAAAGCGCGATCAATGCAATAGTATCCGCAGGGTTCGCTAGCCAACGCACTAGTGACATCAGGTCCGCTATCGCCGAGCGCTGCTTATACGGCGTTAAATCTGACCCTGTAATGTCGACACCCGCATGCACGAGCGCAAGGCTCGTTGGCGTGATCGCAGCCCGACTTCTGCCCAGTACGGCAATCGTGCTGGCGGGTTGATTCGCCTGAATTTGGGCTATTTTTTCAGCGACAAACACAGCTTCACGATGCACATCGTCAGGGAAGACATGTATCGCGACAGATTGACCCTCTAAGGCTGGATTAGCCGCCTCTGCTTTAGTCAATGGAACAACCCCCAGGCGAGAGTCACCATTCGCAGGAATCAAAGCCTTAAACTGATGGTTAACCCAAGAAATTACATTTGCCTGCGTCCTAAAATTTTGTGTCAAGGCCCGAGATTTGAGTGCAACCCCGGCAATGCCCTCTCTCTCGGCCTTTAAAAACAACCCCACGTCCGCGTAGCGAAAGCCGTAGATGCTTTGCATTGCATCTCCGACGATGAACAGCGTCCGCGGAGACTTAGGATTCACAAAGTTGTATTCCGACCAGCCACGGCATAGCTTCTCCAGAAGCTGGAACTGCGTAAGCGACGTGTCTTGGAATTCATCAACAAGAATATGCTGTATTTGATAATCCAAGCGGAGTGCCAAGTCAGTCGGTTCGGTGTCATCACCCAAGGCGAGATCGGCGGCCATCGCCATATGAGTGTGATCGACCATACCGCGAGCCTGAAAAACAGCCAGTAACTGCGCCGCTAGGACTGGTAAAACGCGCGATAATCGGAGAACCCCTTCCCATTCTTCAGAGGCTAGACTCAAGGCCGGGAGCACCGCGATTTCCTTGAGAATATCAATACATTCGGGGTGATTCCCGATCTCTGCAACGCGATCAATCAGCTGCCGCTTAATCTCCGTGTCCAGTTTGGCTCTAAAGCCCCAATTTTTGTCGAAGCTCTTGCGGGGTGTACCCTGCTTGATGAGTACGAAGCTAACAAACCATCTCCAGTGGTCTAGAGAAGACAGCTCGCTACTCAATTGTAGTGAGTTACCTTCAAAGGTATTTGCCTTCGCTTCTTCCACTGAGCCATCTGAAATTGATGTTTGCAGTCGCTGCTTCGCCTGATTAGCCGCCTCCAGCAAATCAGATAGCCAATTTTGCGGAAGTTGACTGTGGGCCCGAGCAAGTCGGTCAGAAACAATGCGCTCAAGTGTTTCAAGCGCAAGCTCGGCTGCCGCTTCTGGATCCTCGTGCTGCCCAAGCGCAGACAACCAATCGCCCCGCTGAGCCAATAGCGAGATCAATAATTCACTGCAACGCTGCCAGTTATTCTCCATAAGGAGTAGTAGCTCCCGCAGCGCTTCGCCACGCCGGGAGCTTTCGGGCATTAAACCGTAGAGATCATCTACTGCTTCTGCGTAGAGTCGAGAT
>CBFHQN010000166.1:0-4188 GCA_965657765.1 Luminiphilus sp.
CAGCGGTGAGGCCATCGCGCAGGCGATAGAGGCCTTTGGTGACCTTACCGGTGTGGTTAACAACGCAGGTAATAACCGCGATCGTATGTTTGCTTCGCTGTCAGAGGCAGATTGGGATCAAGTAATAGCCGTGCACCTCAAAGGCCATTTCTGTCTTGCCTCTCATGCCGTCCAGTACTGGCGCCATCAGTCAAAACTGGGCAACCCCGTCTCAGGCCGAATCATCAATACAACCTCGGGCGCGGGTTTGCAGGGGTCCATTGGTCAATCCAATTACGCGGCCGCAAAAGCGGGTATTGCTGCACTAACCCTGAATCAAGCGGCCGAACTGGGTCGTTACGGGATAACCGCGAACGCTATTTGCCCGGTCGCACGGACCGGAATGACGACCGCAGTACCCGCCATGGCAGAGCGTATGGCTGTCCCTGAAGACGGATCATTTGATCACTTTGCGCCAGAAAATGTGTCATCGGTGGTTACCTGGCTCTGCTCAGAAGCGTCGAGTCACGTGAGCGGTCAGATCATTGAGGCCGAGGGTGGCCGTATTGCTATTGCCGACGGTTGGCGCAGCACAGCAGGCGTGGATAAAGGTGCTCGATGGGAACCGGCGGACGTTGGGGCGGCCCTCGAGGAGGCCATGTCGACTGCAGTACCTGCGCAACAGGTCTGGGGTAGTTAGGAGTCGTTTTGAAGTTTGCGTTTACCGATGAGCAGCGAATGCTCAGAGATACCAGTCAGGCGTTTTTAGCCGCCGAATCCGGCTCGTCCGCGGTGCGTGCAGCATCCACATCCGACAAGACTTACGATCCCGAGCTCTGGCAGAAAATTTGCGAGGAGATGTACTGGCAGGGAATCCTCGCCCCTGAATCCTGTGATGGTTTGGCGCTCGGCTGGGTCGAGATGGCGATTGTGCTCGAGACTGCCGGCGAAAAATTACTGACGGGGCCACTTTTTGCGACGAGTCAAAGTACGGCTGCACTGATGTTGTGTCCGCAGACCGACATGCGCGATGCGCTTTTATCGGCGATTGTCGGTGGTCACGTAATTAGTCTTGCAGTGAGCGATCAGCGTGAAGGTTGGTCTTCCTGCGGTGTCACCGCAACCGATAAGAGCAATACAACGGTGTTATCTGGAAGCGCACGATTTGTGCCTTTCGGCGCGGCAGCCTCCAAGTTGCTGGTAGCGGCAGTTGATGCGTCGGGCTCGCAGTCTCTTTGGGTGGTCGATGTGGCTCAGGAGGGAGTTAGCGTGGTCCATACACCGACTATGGACCAGACCCGCGCCATGGCCACTGTCTCTCTGGATAACGTTGGAGTGACCGTTGACCAACTGCTGGCGGATGATGCGGCGTGCGTTATCGACCAAGCGCTGGCGTTAAGCCGCATTTTAGTGGTGGCTGATCAGGTCGGTGTTGCTCAAGCGAGCCTCGATATCAGCGTTGACTACACCAAGGAACGCTCACAGTTCGATCGCACCATTGCCTCGTTTCAGGCGATTAAGCACAAAGCTGCTGACATGATGCTGAAGGTGGAATCGGCGCGATCACTCTTGTACTACGCGGCTTGTATTGCCGATGCGTGGTTTGCGGGAGAGGCTGATGATGCAGCGCTTCAAGAGGCCGCCTGCATGGCCAGCGCCTGCGCCAGTGACGCGGCGTTTTTTAACGCAGGTTCCGGTATTCAAATGCACGGCGGCGTGGGTATTACTGAAGAGTACGACATCCAGCTTTATTTCAAGCGTGCACGCGCCACCGAGAGTTTTCTGGGCAGACCTGCGGAGATGCGCGAGTCCATAGCCAGCCAATTGCTGGACGGAGGGGTGCGATGAAGCTGAGTTTTACAGCAGCGGATGAGCAATTCCGTGAGGAAGTCGCCGATTGGTTGAACGATAACCTCCAAGGTGAGTTTGCCAAGGTTCGTTATCGCGGTGGACCGGGTGATGAGCATCACTTTGTCGATGAGCGAAAAGCCTGGGAACGAAAACTTGCTGAGGGGCGATGGACCTGCATTGGCTGGCCCGAAGCGTGGGGCGGCCGAGCAGCTTCGATTGAGCAGCAGGTTATTTTCCACGAAGAATACGCGAGAGCGGGTGGTCCCGGCCGTATGGGACATATTGGTGACACACTGACAGGACCTACGCTATTGGCCTTTGGTAGCGAAGCGCAAAAGGCCAAGTATTTGCCGCCCATTCGAAACGGCGAGGCATTCTGGAGTCAGGGTTACTCAGAGCCCGGTGCCGGCTCCGACCTTGCGGCGATTCGAACGCGCGCTGTCTTTGATGAAGCTTCAGGTCAGTGGCAGATAACCGGCCAGAAGGTATGGACTTCATTGGCACACGAGTCTGACTTCGTGTTCGTGCTGGCCCGTATCGATCGTGATAGTCAGCGCCATCACGGATTAGGCTTTTTCCTCGTGGCACTCGATCAACCGGGGGTCACGATCAGGCCCATTACCCAGTTGACGGGCACTGCAGAATTTAACGAAGTCTATTTTGACGACGCGGTTTGTAGCGCTGACGATATTGTTGGTGCGCCGGGCGATGGCTGGAAAGTGGCTATGGGACTGCTTGGTTTTGAGCGAGGGGTTTCGACGCTTGGGCAGCAAATGCTCTTTCAAACCGAGCTCGATGAAATTATCCGTATTGCCAAAGAGAACGGTGCATCAAGAGATCCTGACATCCGCCAGCGCATTGCCGAGGCGCATATTGGGCTCAAGACAATGCGCTATAACAGCATGAGGATGTTGTCTGGCGGTGAGGATGGCAGCCTCAGTCGCGAAGCGATGATTTATAAGCTTTATTGGTCCAGTTGGCACCGCAACCTTGGCAAGCTCGCGATGGACGTGCTGGGCCCTGATGCAGAGTTAATCGAGGCAGGCCCCTACGAATTGAACAAGCTTCAGTCGCTGTTTTTGTTCACCCGGGCTGACACGATTTATGGTGGTACCAATCAGATTCAGCGAAATCTCATCGCTGAGCGAGCTCTGGGGATGCCGAAAGAACCGCGGGGAGCTGCTAAATAATGTGGGGACTATCCGATGAGTAAAACGATTCCAGCCTATGTGGAGGGGCACAATCTCCTTGCGGGTAAGTCGGTTCTTATTACGGCCGCGGCCGGCGCCGGCATTGGTTTTTCTGCCGCGACGCGCGCGGTTGAGGAGGGCGCTCGTGCTGTCGTCATTAGCGATGTGCACGAGGGGCGCCTTGCTCAGGCAAGAGAAACACTGGATGCGATGTCACCTGATTGCTCGGTAAGTGCAAAATTGTGTGATGTGACCAATGAAGAACAGGTACAAGCGCTGGTTGCTTTCGCAGAGGCAGAGATGAGCGGTGTTGATGTGCTGATAAATAATGCAGGTCTAGGCGGCTCTCGCCGTCTCGTCGATATGACCGATGAGGAGTGGTCTCGGGTTTTAGATATCACCCTAACGGGCACCATGCGAATGACGCGTGCCATGCTTCGAGAAATGGAGCCTCGTGGTAGTGGCGTCATCGTCAACAACGCGTCTGTGCTGGGCTGGCGCGCGCAAGAAGAGCAATGTCACTACGCGGCGGCGAAAGCCGGCGTTATGGCTTTGACGCGGTGCTCTGCCATGGAGGCAGCCGAATCCGGTATTCGTATCAATGCAGTATCGCCCAGCATTGCCATGCATGATTTTTTGCGAAAAACGTCAACGCCCGAGCTGCTCGAGCGCTTGGCATCTCGCGAAGCGTTTGGACGCGCTGCTGAGGTCTGGGAAGTAGCGAACGTTATGATGTTTTTGGCGTCAGATTATTCGAGCTACATGACGGGTGAGGTGGTATCCGTATCAAGCCAGCAGGCTTGATAACGGTCAGCGAACAAAAAAGCGATAAAACAAAAAGCGCTTGAGAAAAATATAGAGGGCAGATGGGATGAGCGAGATGAACTGGGATCGTGAGGTCGATGTACTCGTCGTTGGAACCGGTAACGGTGGCTTAACGGCCGCCGTTTGTAACTGGGAAATGGGCACTAAAAACGTGCTTATCATCGAGAAGCAGGACAAGGTGGGCGGCACCAGCGCAACCTCTGGCGGCGGTATTTGGATTCCTAACAGCCACTACGCGAAAGAGGTCGGTGCTGAGGACAATCCTGCAGCTGCGAAGGCGTATCTCATGAACACCTTGTTTGGGGAGGACGTTCCCGAGGAGATGATTGATACCTATCTCGAA
>CBFHQN010000167.1:0-4184 GCA_965657765.1 Luminiphilus sp.
ATTTTCGCTGCCCATCCTGCAAACTTAAGTACCGCGAGTAAATCGATGTCGGCCATTGTGAATGAGTCACCCGCCACAAAGGGTCGGTTAGCAAGCTCATTGTTGAGCGTCTCAAATGCATGATTAAGCTGCGCTCTTCCGCGCTCCGCGAGCGCGGGGATTTGCTCGGTATCCAAGGTGCCGGGTAGGGCCCTACCTGCGAACGCCGGGTTTGAGTTTCTAAAGGCATCACCGGTTGGACGAAAAACGTCGTTGAAGAGTCGATGATTCCAATCTAACACGACTGCGCGTTCCTCATTCGTTTCACCCAGCAGGGGCTTTTCGGGATGAACTGCTTCTAGGTATTGCGTGATCGCAAATACGGAGGAGAGCACCCGGCCGTCGTCTAGCACCAAGGCGGGGACGGTTCCCGTGGGGATAATCGCCTTATAGGCGTCTGAGCGTTGCTCGCCCTCGGGAAAATTGACTTGATGTGTATCGATCTCGATACCCTTGTAGTCCATGAACATCTTCAAGCGCTGAGGGTTGGGTGCAGGGTCAAAGGTATACAGCTTCATTTTTCTACTCTCTCGTTGGCGTTATTGTTTGTTTTACTCTGAGCGTTGCGCGATTGTGCCTACAACGACCTATTAATTCCTCTCAAAGCTCGCATGAAACGCCTCTCGGCAGTTGATCCGGTCGTCATATTTGCGGCTATTCATGTTGGCACGTCCGTGGGTGCTTTCTGTAGTCGCTTACTTATGACCGCATACAGCCACTTTTGACTGAGTACTGCGCTACTGAGTTGTCAGAACCCACTAATGCGGGAATAAGTAACAAAAGTGATTGTTATATGCATTATCTAGACAACCGAGTTTTTTCAGGGTCGCTTTAGTCTGTATACTCCGCGCTCCAGAAAAACTGTCAACCGAGTCATTTGAGTCATGCGATATTTATTAGTCACTATTCTAGCGCTTTCTGCCTCTGCGTTTGCGCAAACCGACGAGCAGCGTGCGGCTATTGCCGATCGAATTAAATCTTTCTCAACTGTCTGCGTAGCGGGCGAAGATTGCGGTGGCACTGCGGCAGCGGGTGCCATGGAAGTCGCTGCAATGCCTGGCGAAGCAAAGTACGCCGGATGCGCTGCTTGCCACGGTCCAAATGGTGGCGGCGGTATTGGTCCTCAGTTGGCGGGCCGAGACGCGGACTACATTATCGGTCGGCTCACCGCTTACAAAGCCAACGAAACAGTGGGTGCGCAAAGCGCGCTGATGTGGGGACAGGCTGCGATGCTGAGCGAGGAGGATATGCAAGACCTCGCGGAATACATCACCACGTTCTAAACCACGAGCACGGGTTGGCGCATTGGTTGCCAACTCTGCTTCATAAAGCGGGGTCAATGTCCTTTCGATAAGCAAGGGCCTCGCTTATATCTCCCTCGGTGACTTCGTCACGACCCTCTAAGTCCGCGATGGTTCGACCTACACGCAGACATCTATGAAGGCTGCGTCCGGAAAGTTTCAATCGTTCCCCCGTCTGCCCCAACCAGTTTTTTGTCCTTCGCTGCAACGAGCAAAGATCGATAAGCCTCTCTGGGCTGATGCGCGCGTTATGACATCCCTGACGCTCCATTTGGCGTTGATAGGCTTCTGCGATGTCACTCTTTAGTGCGCCAAGACGCTCTTGTTGATGATCTTCAGGTTGCATGACGTCTGCGATATTTGACCTCGAGACCTTGATAAAAATATCGATGCGATCTAGCAATGGGCCTGACAGTTTTGATTCGTAGCGAGCCAGTGCTGCGCTTGAACATCGGCAGGCGCGGTGGTTGGAATCTCGATATCCGCAGGGGCAAGGGTTCATTGCAGCGATGAGTTGAAACCTTGCAGGGTAGGTCTGCGTTATCTCGGCTCGACTTATTTGGACTTCACCGGATTCCATGGGCTGGCGAAGGTTCTCGATAGTCGCGAGAGAAAATTCGGGCAATTCGTCGAGAAACAAGACGCCAGTATGCGCCAGACTGATCTCCCCTGGTGTTGCGTACCGGGTTCCGCCAACGAGTCCTGCGGCACTAATGCTGTGATGCGGAGCGCGTTTAGGGCGTTGACCATAAAACGCTTGGCCTACAACGTCATATATAAGCGATGCCTCTAGCTGATCTTGCTCCGAGGGCGGTGGCAATAGCTCGCCAATTAAGCCCGCAGCCATGGTCTTGCCCGCGCCGGGTTCGCCTGACATCAATAAATGATGTCCGCCCGCTGCACACAGTGTTGCCGCTCGCCACAGCTCGGGTTGTCCTGAAGGAAGAGGAGTGCTGGACGAGGCGCTACTAGTTGGCTCAATCGCGCCATTTGCCGGCTGAACACGGGTTAGGTGTTGAGGCATTCTCAGGTCGTTTAAATGCTCTACCCCAACGACGTGTTGTGCGAGTGCAGACATTTGCGCCGCATCCGCGCTTGGCACATACAAGCGCGTGGAGGTCTCACGGTTGCACCAGGCTGCTGCGAGTAAACCTGATGTCGGGAGAATATCGCCGCCCAAACTGAGTTCGCCATAAAACTCTGCTGTGTGAGCAAGCGTCTCGGGAAGCTGCCCGGAGGCAATAAGAACCGCTACTGCGATGGCAAGATCAAAACCTGCGCCTGATTTGGGTGTGCTCGCGGGGGCAATATTGATGGTTAGCCTGCTGTCTGGCCAGCGAAAGCCCGAGGAGATGATTGCACTGCGAACGCGCTCTTTTGCCTCTCGCATAACCGACTCAGGCATGCCCACCATGGCGATTGCCGGTAAGCCAGGACTGAGGTGGAGTTCAACGTATACGGGAACTGCAGTTAAGCCAATGCGGGAGCGCGTTGCCACGCGTGAGAGTGACATAAGACATCCTTGTCATGCACGGGACATCCTGTCCCGAGAATTAAATCTATCTGGCGTTTCGCTCTAGCTCGTCGAGCTTAGCCACAAGGGCTTCGATTTCTGACTCTAACTGCTCTACCCGTGCCCTTGTGCGTGCGAGAACCGTTGACTGCGCATCGAACTCATCTCGACTTACCACATCGAGATTACCCAAAGCAGACTTCGCAACGGCCTTTGCGTTACCAGAGACTTCATCAGCAAGCGTTTTTCCCTCTCGAAGAAGCGATCCAAAAATCTTCGTAGCCGCTTCTGCAGGATCGGGAATGCGGTCGTTATTCGCCATGTTTGAAGCCCTTTTATCAATGGGCGTGAGACTACCGGAATTACCTCGAAATGTACTGCATCAATTACGTGCAGATTCCATCTGCTAGCGCACTATTTTGGTGCGCAGGGATTTGTACGAGCCATGATTCACGTTCAATCCAGCTGATTAATCTCACTTAAGATACTGTTTCTATTATTTTTTTAGTGTGTTGGTGCGCTGCTCGCAAAGCAGTGTACGTCCCAAGCTGCGTGACCTCACGTTAAGCGAGAGGTCACACACTGGAGTCGAGTAATGCGAATCATAAAAGCCCTCAAAGCAGCCCCCGCGGCACCCAGCAAGACGGTCGTTGAGTCGCTTGGATCGTTGGAAACCATTTAAAGGAGAGTACCTAATGAAAATGGTCACCGCAGTAATCAAACCCTTCAAATTAGACGACGTACGAGAAGCGCTGTCTACGATTGGGGTGCAAGGAATAACCGTGAGTGAAGTGAAAGGTTTTGGCCGACAAAAAGGTCACACCGAGCTCTATCGAGGTGCCGAGTATGTGGTCGATTTTCTACCAAAAACTAAGGTAGAGGTCGCGGTATCAGAGGAGATGCTCGAGCAGACGATCGAAGCGATCTCTGGCGCAGCGCAAACCGGAAACATTGGCGACGGCAAGATCTTTGTCACGTCGCTTGAACAGTCCATTCGTATCCGCACCGGTGAGACCGGTGTCGACGCGCTTTAAGCGAATAGGAGAAGCATCATGGAAGTTACAGCTGAATTGAGTTACGCGTTAAACACTTTTTATTTTTTGGTGTGTGGCGCACTAGTTATGTGGATGGCAGCAGGTTTCGCCATGCTCGAGGCCGGCCTTGTTCGCAGTAAGAACACGACCGAGATACTGACAAAGAACATCGTACTGTTTGCGGTGGCCTGTACGATGTACATGCTTGTCGGATACGAAATCATGTATCCCTCGCTTTCTAACTTTATGTTGGATGGCATCACTGCGGAGAACCTCGACAATGGGTACGCGCCCTCT
>CBFHQN010000168.1:0-4176 GCA_965657765.1 Luminiphilus sp.
TGGCTTCCTACCTACCTACGCATCAATCGGCATTGCGGCACCGCTACTGCTAGTGGCACTGCGCTTTATCCAAGGCCTGGCGATCGGTGGGCAATGGGGTGGCGCCATGTTGTTGGTTACGGAAAGTGCGCCGGCCGATCAACGGGGCTGGTACGGGGCCTATGCACAAGCAGGCGCTCCGATGGGTGTGATTCTCGCTAATCTGGCCTTTATCGGTGTCAGTAGCTCGATGAGCGAAGAGGCATTTCTGGAATGGGGATGGCGTCTCCCCTTTATCGCCAGCATCTTACTCATCGGTATCTCGATGTATATCCAGCTGAAGATCGAGGATACCGAAGCCTTCAAGAACTTGAGCGAGGCTCAAGCTGCAAACGATAAACCTGCAGAAACTGTTGAACGGTCACCCGTTGTCGAAGCGATTCGCAAATACCCGAAGCGCATCATGTTGGCTGCAGGCGCCTTCTTATCTGTGCAGGTGACCTTCTACATCTTGATTGCCTTCGTGATTGCCTACGGCGTCAACTCGCCGGATCTCAATCTTTCGCGCGATACGATGCTGATGGCAGTGCTGGTTGCGGCGGCGATTATGGTGCCAACCCAGTTCTACTTCTCGGGGCTATCTGACCGTATTGGGCGGAAGAGTGTCTATAAATGGGGCGCTATCCTTACCGGCGCATGGGGCTTTGCGCTGTTCCCCTTAATCGACACAGGCAACCCTATGCTGATTGGGTTTGCTATTACCATGGGGCTTTTATTCCTAGGCATGCAGTACGGCCCGCAGGCCGCCTACTTCACCGAACTCTTCAGCACTGAGGTTAGATACTCTGGCGCATCACTGGGGTACCAGATCGGTGCGATTCTTGGCGGTGCGTTGGCGCCTACGATTGCGGTTTTGTTATGGCGAGACTTTGGCATTTTCTTCGTCTCGGTTTACATCATGATCGCGGCCATACTGACGCTCTGGTCTCTGTCACAACTCGAGGAAACTCAAGGCTCGAGTCTGTAAAGTTCTCCAATCTTTGTGCGCTGCCTCTTGCATGGGGCAGTGCACTAAGCAACGCAGAGCAAACGTCCGACAACACCCCCTCAAAAACGGCTGGGTAACTGTTCACTGTATTCTGGGCTTGGATTTTAGGGCTGCGGGCTCGGGCTTCGGGCTTCGGGCTTCGGGCTTCGGGCTTCGGGCTTCGGGCTTCGGGCTTCGGGCTTCGGGCTTCGGGCTTCAATAATAGATTTTGAAGATCTACTCGCTTTTCCAACCTCTCCTAGATCTATTCCAGGGTAAATGGCTTGAAGGCCTTGCCCAATCAATCTGATGCAGGGGGGCTAATTAGATCAGGCCTCTGCTCCGCAGCCGAGGGAGCTCTTGAAGCGGGCATTTATCGACCACCAAATCCAGACCATGCTCGATCGCTTCTCGCTCAGCATCTGCATGCCGTACCGAGAGCTGTGTCCACAGCGCTGGAGCCCCGAGTGCGATGGTGTCGGACAATATGCCCGGTAGCGCGCTGCCATCTCGAAACACATCGACCATATCAATGGCGTGATCGATATCTGACAGCGAGGCAACCACCGTTTGGCCCTGCAGCTGCTGACCTGCAAGACCCGGATTCACGGGGGTAACTTGAAAACCCTCCGCCAACAGAAACTCCAGAACCTTATAGCTCGGTCGCTCGGGCTTATGACTCGCACCCACCAGCGCGATAGTCTCAACCCGTTTGAAAAGGGCTGCTAACGATTCGTCATTGTCGATGAGCAAGGGATTAACGCCAGTCGGGAGCGCGCTTCTCGAAAAAGGCCTTTACTCCACGACGTGATTCATCTGATGTCATGGCCTCGACCATAACCTGATTCGCGTGCTCAAAAGCTTCGTGAAGCGGCATTTCTATCTGTGTGTAAAAGGCGGTTTTGCCATCGCGAATGCTCTGGGGAGAGCGAGTTGCGATGCGCTCCGCAAGCTTCCGCGTTTCTGCAACTACCTCTTCTGCCCTAACATGACGATTGATTAGACCAAATCGCTCCGCATCGCGCGCGTCAAAAAACTCACCGGTTAGTGCCATTTCTAGGGCGTGCTTGCGAGAGAGATTCCGCCCAATACCGACAAGCGGAGTTGTGCAGAAAGCGCCTAGGTTCACCCCCGGCGTGCAGAATTTTGAGTCGCTAGACGCAACTGCCATATCGCAGGCCGAGACAAGCTGGCATCCCGCCGCAGTAGCCGTTCCCTGCACACAGGCGATTACCGCCTTGGGTCCATGAACAATGCGTTGCATCATCGTCGCGCAAGCCTCAAGCACCGACAGGACTCGTGGTCGCCATTCGTCTTTGGATTCGTCCTCACTCCGCGCCATCTCGCTTAAGTCGTGGCCGGCAGAGAAGACAGGGCCTTTTGCTGAAATAACAATGCATCTAACAGCATCGTCATCGTAGGCCTCATCAAGTACCGAGGTCATTGTTGATAGCATCTGGCTCGACAACGGGTTGCGCTGTTTTTCATTGTTCAGCGTTAACCACAAAACGCCGTTGTTAAGGTCTTTGAGTATGAGTTCAGCGGTCATGGCATTCTCGCTTACGGGTGCTTTTGCTCGATTAAACCCAAGAAAACGTCACGGCGCAAAGATCGCCCATTGACGACAGGGATAGAGAGACGTTGAATTGGCCCAACTTTGCTCACCATAAAGGCAGCGCACACTAGATGATCCGCGACACAACAACCGCTGACTGGCCTAATATCTGGCCCATTTTTAGCGCGATTACTAAGGCGGGCGACACCTACGCCTACCCTGTGAATACAGATATCGAGACGGCGGAGAGTTTATGGATGAAAAAACCCGATCGAACGTTTGTGTTCGAGGAAGGTGGTGAAATTCTTGGGACCTACTACCTGAAGACAAACCACGATGGGCCTGGTCAGCACGTCTGTAATTGCGGATACATGGTCTCAGGTGAGGCGAGAGGCAAGGGCCTAGCCCGTCGAATGTGCGAGCACTCCCAAATCATTGCTCGGGAAATGGGCTACCACGCCATGCAGTTCAACTTTGTCGCCTCGAGCAATGAAGTCGCAGTATCGCTATGGCAGAAATTAGGTTTCGAGATAGTGGGTAGATTACCCAAGGCATTTAATCATCCGACTCAGGGATTTGTTGACGCGTTTGTCATGTATAAGTGGCTTGATGACTGATTCCATGAATTAGCCTCACTTGCAGCGTGCGAAGTGCCCACATCGCTTTCTGACAGGGCTTACTGATAGCGTGCGAGGTCGAGTCGATGAAAACGACGTGGAAGAACTGGTAAAAGGATGGGATTGGTCACAGACTGGCGGGTAATACGGGTAAGGAGGCCCTCAGCCCGCGAAGAAAAACCTTAAAGACAGGTCGAGCTATGAGTGATCCCTATCTATTTTCAGTTAGCAACAATGTCGCCACGTTTAGCGTCAACGACGCACCCTTCAATCTCATGCCGGTTGATTACATCGATCGCCTAGAAGAACAACTTCCGGATGTACTTGCTGATACGAGCATTCGCGCCATGGTTTTCACCGCCGAGGGCCTGGCTCACTTTTCGGCAGGTATGAACCTCAAACAATTGCCCGAGGGAATTAAGCGCGCGGGAAGCCCAGAAGCGTTCTTTGCGCAACGTCATCGCGTTTTAGACATGATCGAGCAGGGTGGTAAGCCTGCGATAGCTACTTTTTTTGGTTTTTGCCTCGGAGCCGGTCTCGAGCTACCTCTCGCATGTCATTTCAGAATCGCGGCCAGCGAGGGTGCCAAGATCGGTCTGCCTGAGATGGACCTTGGCAGCGTTCCGGCCTGGGGAGGCTCCGCGAGACTGCCACGTGTCGTGGGTCAGCAGCACGCGCTAGATATGATTCTTCGAGCAAGAAAGATCGACGGCCACGAAGCCCTGCGAATCGGTCTAGTCACCGAGGTCGTGCCTTTGGATGGGCTAAAAGCACGTGCTCAAACGCTGGGGGAGGAACTTGCGGCGCAGCCACGACTCGCGGTGAAGGGCGTGCTCGACACGGTGGTGGGTTATCAAACCAAAACCTTGGCCGAATCAATCGAAGACGAAAAACGGGCAGTAGCTGAGACCTTGGGCACACCTGACTCCCAAGAGGGTATGATGGCGTTTCTCGAGAAACGAAAACCCGTCTTCAACAAAACGTGATCCACGACTGAC
>CBFHQN010000169.1:0-3770 GCA_965657765.1 Luminiphilus sp.
CGCTACCATATCGTTAGGCGCCATCTTCGTTCCATTGAACTTCAGACTCACCGGCGAGGAGCTAACCTTCATAATCGGTGATGCAGGTGTGCATTCCTTGGTGGTCGATTCGGAATTAGCGCCCGTTATCCAAAGTGTTAGAGAACGTCTTCCATGCCGCCACTACTTTTCAGTAGGTGGCGACGTCGATGGCTTTATGCCCCTTGAGTCTGCCATGGCGTCAGCGTCTCCGCTGGAGGATGTCGTTGAGCTAGCAGCGCATGACACGCTTCTCATCATGTATACCTCGGGCACAACGGGCTTGCCGAAAGGTGCCATGCTGACTCACGGGAACATCGTTTGGAACAACGTCAACGCGAGTCTGGCCTTCGGGAACAAAAGTACAGATGTGCTGCTTACGGCTGCACCGCTGTTTCATATCGGTGGCCTCAATGTGATGACCATCTCGGCGCTTCAAGTGGGAAGCCCGTTGGTCCTGCTGCGACACTTCGATCCCGGCGCGGTCTTGTCAGCGATTCAGTCATACAAAGTGACCCATATGTTTGGTGCGCCAGCGATGTTTTTGTTTATGGCGCAACACCCAGAATTTGAGGCTACGGATCTTTCCTCGATTGATATGTTAATTGTGGGAGCCGCACCGTGTCCCGAGTCCCTGATATCGCTTTATGGTGACCGCGGCATTAGCTTCTGTCAGGGGTATGGTCTGACTGAGACAAGTCCATTCGCCTCCTTCTTGGGACCAGAGCGGTGTCTGGAGAAGTTGGGCTCAGCGGGTTTATCACCCGTACTGACCGAATTGCGGATTGTCGATGCCAACAACGCCTCTGTTGCGCCAAATGAGCGTGGGGAGATTTGCGTTAAAGGCCCAAATATCATGAAGGGGTACTGGAATCGTCCAGAGGCTACCGCAAAGGCAATCGATGCAGAGGGTTGGTTCCACTCGGGCGACGTGGGTTATCTCGACGAAGAAGGATACCTTTACATCTGCGACCGTTTAAAGGATATGGTCATTTCTGGTGGCGAGAACGTCTATCCTGCGGAAGTTGAGAGCGTTTTGTTTGAGCACCCCTCGATTGCGGAAGTTGCTGTTATCGGACTGCCAGACGAGAAGTGGGGAGAGGCAGTGACCGCCGTCGCTGCGCTCAATGCGGATCAAACGTTGACACTGGAGGAGCTGCGTACCTTTGCTGAACCTAAGCTTGCTCGCTATAAGCTTCCACTTCGATTGCATCTGGTGTCGGAGTTACCTCGCAACCCAGCAGGTAAAGCGTTGAAGTTCCAACTTCGTGAACAGCTGAGCTAGGTCTTCTGAGCTAGTGTTTGTTGTCTGCGGGTCTTTTTCACCACGAGTTCATGCGTGGGCGTCTCTACAACAGGCACTTTTTGCGCGTCGGAGCTTCCCTTGGCGTTTTTTTCTTGCAAGCCTGATTGCACTCTCCTTGGGTTGCAGCAGTGACCCTGTGAAGCAAGAGATTACTCGTGTGGCTTCCCCAGTCGATATGAGTGGCCACTGGGAAATGGATTACGCAAAGAGCGACAACCTCCAGGATCAGTTAAATGCTGTCGCCCGACAGATTCGGCGTGAAGCCGCTCGCCGGGAACAGCTAGCAAAAGAGGGAAGGGGGTTTGCTGGCGGTCCACTGCCTGGTCGACGAGATCTTATTACCCTTGCGCGCCTTGCCGAAATCATCACGGAACCTACCCTGCTCGAGGTTGTGCAGGCAGCCGGCCGAACGCGCGTAAAACGTGAAAACAGCTTTGCGCTCGTTTGTGAAACCGATGGCTCGAAGATTTCAGTTACCATGGATTTGCTGGGTGAGCAGCGCTGCGGTTGGGATAGCTCCCAGTTATTTTTCATGCTGACGTTGCAGGAGGGCTTGCAGGTCACTCACCGTTTATCGCGATCTAACGAGGGTGACGCATTGCTCATGGTGACTTCTGTCGAAACGCCGGATACCAAATTCCCGCTTATCGTCAGTCAGTATTTCAACCGCTACGACCCAGAGAGCCTGGGCTTTACATGCGAGCGAAGCTTAACCAGAGGGAAGATATGTACTACCCGATGACCAGCAAGACACCTTGCCGAATCTTCGGTGTTCCCTTTCTACACTTAATTACTCTACTCGTAGCGAGTGTATGTCACTCTTTGGCAATGGCAAATGTAAATGCCGATACAGCGGCAAGCCCCGTTTCCCCAAATATCGTCGTGGTGGCAAACCCTGAGTCGCAAGTAGTGAATCTGAGATCTGATTTGGATCTTGGTATCCGTGTTAGTACTGAGATTCCTAGTCATAGTGGTACAAAGGCCGAGTCATCGTTTCGCAAGACCGAAGCGCAACTTTTGGCGGCGAAACAGCGGTCTATTTTCGAGGAGTCGGGCCAATGGGGGGTGGTTAGGCTCTACCCTGAGTATTCGGTGATTCCAGAGTTGATGCTGGAGTTATTTGTGCTCAAATCCGACGGAAGAGAATTGTCGATCAGAGCGATGTTAACAGCGGTCAGTGGTGATGTGCTTCTGGCGGAGACTTACTTGGATCGCTCAGGCAGTACTAACCTCGCTTCTGAGCCTGAGGAGCCCTTTGCCGATTTGTTCCACCGTATTCACAGCGATGTTGCTACCGCGGTATCACAACAGTCACGATCCTCACACTATCTGGATACACTGGCTTTTTTACGCTACGCCCAGCAACTGCTACCTGAGGCCTTCTCGGGATATGTTGTCTCAGAAAGCGGTCAATGGCAGCTCCGGCGCGAGCCTTCTGACCAAGATCCAATGTATGCGCGTATAGCTAGGCTCAGAGACTATGAACTGCTATTCGTTGATACAATTGATGAGCAGTTGAGCGGAGCACTCCGTGACATTGACGTCGCTTACAGGCTTTGGCTTCAGGCCAGCAAGGAGCAGCTTGATTGGCTCGAGCGACGGCGATCAAGAGGTCTCAACGTGGCAAGCTTCAGTGATGACTCGACGTTCGCACGCCATCAAGCGGTGTATGCGGCGTACCGGTCACTTAAGATTCACGAGCAAGAGCTATTTGAGTTAGTGCTTGATCTGGAGAGCGAGTCTCGCTCTACAGCGCTGGAAATTGAGGATAATGTCGTGAAGCTCGAGGGCACTTTGGAGCAACAGTATCGTGAATGGCGGGAGACGCTCTTGAAGATCATCCGATTGGAGAATGCATTTTGAGCAGCAAGCTGTCATTTCTCGCTACCTGTCCTGTGGGTTTAGGCTCAGTGCTAACGACGGAGCTGAGCGAGCTTGGGGCAAGTGATGTGCGAGAGACTCCTGCGGGTGTGCACTTTACGGGCTCGCTTGCCATAGCCTATCGCGCCTGCTTGTGGAGCCGACTGGCCAATCGCATTTTATTACGTGTTAGCGACACAGCTGTGGCGAGTGCTGACGATGTTTATACGAGTACACGCTCGGTCCGATGGTCTGAGCATCTATCGATTAAGACGCGATTTTCGGTGGAGTTTCGGGGGCAGACGAATTTCATCAAGAACACACACTTTGGTGCTCTCAAGGTAAAGGATGGCATTGTCGATTGCTTCCGAGACAGAGACGGCACTCGTCCTTCTGTCGATCCAAAGCGACCGGACCTGAGAATCGTGGCTCAGCTGTCAAAAGGGCGGTTGACGTTAAGCCTGGATCTGTCTGGTGAAAGCTTGCATCGGCGCGGCTATAGACTCGAGGGGGGTAAGGCGCCACTTAAGGAGAACGTAGCTGCAGCTGTCTTGATGCGCGCGGGTTGGCCCAAAGTGGCTGAGCA
>CBFHQN010000169.1:3780-4137 GCA_965657765.1 Luminiphilus sp.
TGGCTCGCTCATCGATCCGATGTGCGGATCTGGGACTCTGCTAATCGAGGCAGCCCAAATGGCAATGTCTATTGCGCCCGGTTTGGCGAGAGCGCGCTTTGGCTTTCATGGTTGGCTTGGGCATCGAGAAGATCAATGGCGAGCGATTCGCTCTGAGGCAGATTCGCAACAGCGCGATGCGCTTCCTGAGAACGTCGAAATACGCGGTTATGATGGTGATATTGGCGCGATCAGAAGGGCTGAAGAAAATATTAAGCGCATGGGCATTGCCTCTCAGGTGAGGGTCAGAGCTCGGCAGCTAGCAGACGTGGCAAAGCCAACCCACAGAGATATGGGTGAAGGTCTCGTTGTGGTGAA
>CBFHQN010000170.1:0-3973 GCA_965657765.1 Luminiphilus sp.
CCCATGAAGACCATTTTGTCGCCCGCGAGATCAGCAACGGTAATGACGAGGCCGAGCGAGGCGGATGCGGTTCCGTCGGATGCAGAGACGGTGATCTCGTATACATTGTCGGCTCCGGCGTCGGTGGGTTCTTCATAATCAGGAGCGTTTACAAAGGCGAGCACGCCGGAGTTCGACCCTACTGTGAACGCACTGGCATCCAAGCCAGAGAGACTATAAGTAATAGCATCGCCATCAGGGTCGGTGGCCTCGACTGTCGCGACGTCCTTCGTATTTTCCTCAACTGAGTACTCCATGACCCCTACAAATTCTGGTGCGTTATTAAGTGAGGGTGGAGTCTCAAGGCTGCTTCCACCGCCACCACCTCCGCAGGCACAGAGACAGACGGCGCAGAAGACACCCGTGAGATGATGCGAAAGAAGGCCTTTCATGGATTTACCTCATAATAACCATTTAGGGCCTTCTACGAATTTAGGCATCAGTCCCGTTCCCAGGCCTTAAGAGGGATCAGCTAACTTTAGGAGCTGCTTGCCGTGGTTTTCACCGGTGTATAACCGGCTCAGTGTGCTTGGAATGTTTTCAAAGCCTTCCTGCACATCCACCTGAAACTTGAGATCACCGGACATCACCCAGCCCATAAGGTCCTGAATCGCTTCCATGGCACGGGGCATGTAATCGAGGATGATGAATCCCTCCATGCGCGCGCGGTTGGTGACCAAATTCATAAGGTTCGAGGGACCAGGGATTGGGTCCTCGGCGTTGTAACCTGAAATGCCGCCGCACAAGACAACCCGAGAATAGAGGGCTAAGTGGTTTAGCGCAGCCTCCAGCGTATCGCCGCCCACGTTGTCAAAGAAGACGTTCCATTTATCGGGACAGGCCTCGGCAATTTGTGCGTCTAAATTACCCTGCTTGTAGTCGATAGCTGCGTCCAATCCTGCGACGTCGGTAAGCCATCCGCATTTTTCAGGGCCACCAGCGATACCAACAACTCGGCAGCCTTTGATCTTGGCGATCTGAGCCGCGACCGAGCCGGTTGCGCCTGCAGCGCCGGAGACCAATACGGTCTCGCCGGCTTTTGGCTGACCTAGTTCTAGCATGCCAAAGTAAGCGGTGATGCCTGTCAGTCCGATAACAGACAGCATCATTTCGGGTGTCACACCCTCAGGTATTTTTGTCACGCCAGTGACGCCCTGACCGGGAGTTATTACTGCGTAATCCTGCCAGCCGCCCATCGTTTGCACGAGATCGCCCTCAGCAAAGTCTTGGTGATTAGATAACACGACTTGTCCTACGGTCCCGCCGCGCATCACCTCACCAATCCCGACAGGGGGAAGGTAGCTTGGGCGGTCGACCATCCAACCGCGCTGCGTGGGGTCGAAAGAGAAGTAGAGGTTCTTAATGAGTATCTGCTTGTCTTGGACTTTAGGTACGGTGGTTTCTACGAACTCAAAGTTGTCTCTTCCGACCATACCTACGGGGCGTTTTGCCAAGCGCCACTGCCGATTAATTGTCATCAAAATCCCCTTAACTATTTTGTTGTCAGCTGCTCGATGCCTGCGATGATGTAATCCACAGTCATTTCGATCATCTCGTCTTGATCTTTGGTTTGCTTGCCCGACCATTCAGCCGCTGCCCAAGCAGCACCTCTTGAAAGTTGAACAATGAGGCGTGCGCGATTGGTGTCTAATTGATAATGCTTTGCGGTGCGCTCGATCAAAAAATCAGCGGCCTTTCTGCTGTTCTGCTTGAGCTCGTCTTGGATAACACAGGCGATTTCGGGCTGCGTAATGAGCATTGGCAGAACCGTACCGGGTGCGTTGTGCTCGAAATTACTACGTACTGACACACGGACAATATCTCTAAACGTTTGGGCATTGCTCGCAGCCACGGAGGTCCTTTTCCCGAACCGGCTGTACTCACGTTTCAGGAGTGCCTGCAACAGTAAGACCCGGCTTGAAAAGTAGTTGTAAACCAACGGTACTGAGACAGAGGCCTCTGCAGCGAGACCCTCCATCGTGAATGTGGCTAGCCCGTTTCGACAGATGAGCGTGGCGGCTGCATCGAGCAAGTTATCAGCTCGCGCCTCAGGGGTTAGTCGAGTTCGTTTTCGCTGCACGGTGGTTGATCCGCTGTTACTTAACGCAACCTATAATAGCGAGCTGTGCTTGTGAGTAAAGAGGCGGGGTGAACTCGCCTCAGCGAAAGCACTTCTGTAGCCCATTTGTTGACGCTCAGGGGTGCGCCTAAAGGTCGTTGTCCCAACCTCAAATCAGTCAGGAATAAACGTGGGATAGTCGGTTGAGACACCCTCGTAGATGTATTCCCAGCTTCCGTTTTGCATGACCGCTCTGTGCCGAGCACCGGGCGTTGTGCTTTGTCCGTTATCGTAGCCCGCATCGCCCTTAAACATGACCAAAAAGGTTTCGCCTTCTTTTGCGAACAACGGCAATACTTCAGGCGGTGTGATTTGCTTCTCGCCCTCGATCATTTCTGCAGTGCTTTGGTAGCGCAGTAAGCTGCAGAGGGTCACATAGGTTGGGGGCATCATGCCCATCTCGCCTGCTTTGTGGGCGGCAACGACATCGGCGACGCGCATCCACTGATGGTCGTGTATTTCGCCACCATCGATGGTTACCGCGTCGTCTTGAACAATGGGAGCTGCATAGATCCAGGTTTGAAAACGCTTTGGCTCTGCGGTTGGCGTTGTCCACTGACTCAGCTGAACCATTTTCTCGAGATCAGGTGTTAGACCACACTCTTCTTGAGCCTCGCGGGCTGCGGCGATACGAGCAGCTTCATCGGGGTTACCGCCGCCGGCCTCTACGTCGTCCTGGTCAATCGCCCCTCCTGGAAATACCCAAAGTCCGCCGGCAAACATGAGTGCTTTATTGCGCTTAAGCATCAGGGTTTCCATACCATCGTCTGTATCGCGAAGAAGAACAACAGTACTTGCGGGGCGTAGGGCTTTAGGGTCTGTCATCTATTTTTTCCTTTTTATATTTTTTGTTTGACTCGGTGTCGGTCATGGTGCGATCAACGGCTCATATGAGTGGGACAAGGTACAGCTGGCCGTTCATATAATTGAGTAAGGTGCGAGTACAACTTACTCGTTTTGGTGCTCGCATGGTCTTGAGCATGGGTTGCACCAACAGCACTGTCCCTTAATAGCCTACTCCAGGTAAATACTACAAAGATGATCTAGCGCTTGTGAATCAATCCCAAGCTCATTGGCCAAGTACTGCTCAAAGCTGCCATGTTCGCTATCAATTGCGCGAAAACTCAGCTCCAAAAAGGGGGTGCCATCTTCCATGGTTAATGGATTGCTACTGTCGTGACGCAAACCGTCGCGGTTTTTCAGCATAGCAGCAGCAAAGTCATTTGTTTTGGCGGCCTCCTCGATATCGACATCACCCCACTCGTTCCGTGGTCGTCGCAGACCAGGCGACAGCAAGTAATCTTGATAAATCACCTTATGCTCTACGCCCAGTGCACGGAGCACAATGGCAGCGACAACCCCAGTTCGATCTTGGCCAGCGGTGCAGTTCACAACTATGGGGACTTCTTCTCTACTGAGTGCATCGAAATAGCACAGCAGCTGTGGCTTGAGGAGGCTGTGTAAGTGAGGATAAATACGCTCATATCCCTCGGCACCTTTTTGCGCCGGCCGTCTCAAAACAGCGGCTTCCATCTCTGCCATGGGATAGGAGTGCTGTACATAGCTCGGCACGCTGGCCGTTGCCCATGTGTTTGGCAGAAGTGCTATTTCATCGTCGGACCTTAGATCAATCACGCTCTTAAAGCCCATTTGATTGAGTTTCGTCTTGTCAGCGTCGGTTAGACCTGTCATTGAACCAGAGCGAAAGAGGCGTCCCCGCTTAACTTGTCGACTATCTTGTGTTGGATAGCCGCCCATGTCTCTAAAGTTAGAGCCACTCTCTAGGTGTACCAACCTGCTGTTCACAGAGTTGTC
>CBFHQN010000171.1:0-3924 GCA_965657765.1 Luminiphilus sp.
CGAGGGACAGATCCGACACGGCGGTCTCTCCCCCCGGAAACTGTTTTGCCATCGCCTTAAACGTGACTGACGCCATAGCTAGCCCTTCACCGATCCTGCGCTCATGCCACCGATCAGCGCCCGTTGAAACAGGAAAAACAGCACGACAACCGGCGTGCTCACCAAAATACTCGCAGCCGCAAAGTCGCCCCAGCGCTGCCCGGTTGAGGGAATCATCGATGCGAGACCGACCGGCAAGGTGAATTGGTCGTTATCCGTGTTAAACACCAGTGCCAAAAGGAATTCATTCCACGCTGATAAAATCAGTACCGGGATCCTCGGCAAGCACGTAACCACTGTCTTGGTGCCAGGCAAAGTTCATCCCCTGCTCTGCGCCCTTGACCACCCACTGCTCGTTAAACAGCACAGCATTTTCTCCGATGGTGGCTTTGCACACTTCCGCCATAAGATCGCTAAACAAGAACTCGTGCAAGCGTTCGCTGTATCGGTAGAGCGAATTTACAAAGTAGCGGTTTCGTCGGACCGACAGCGCACCCTCGCCCACCAGCCCTGCGTCCATACGGGCATACATGTAGCCCAGAAAGTACGAACACTCCTCACGAAGCAAGGTGAGGTAATCGGCGGGAATAACGCCGGGCGAGATCATGTACCCCTCGCGCGCAAACAAATCGCGATCAGCTTGAGAGACCTCAAAAGTCATAGACACTCTCCTCGAGATACCCCTAATGCGTGGATCCGACTTTACGCTCTTAAACAATTTATTCCTGTTTTCTAAGAGCGAAACCGTCTCCTTTCTAATACTTTTTATGACTCTGATATTAGAGAGACTCTCAATAAAAGTTCTCCTGTAATCGCGCCCGATACTCCAGTTATTTGACTTGATTTGTCTTTTTTTGTTGTCTCAGAGTGAAAATAGTGCATCCTCTTTCATTATAAAGGGGGATTTTCCGATGCTGCCGTTTTACGAGCGACTTGAGGAATACAGTAAAGATCAGTCGATCAGCGTTCGAACAATGAACGAGATGGGCAACCATTCTTACTGGCACTTTCACCAGGAAATCGAAATCATCTTCACCGACGGCGGCTCTGGGAAATGCATCGTTGGTGATTATCTCGGCCACTATCAGCCGAACGAGCTTGTGATCGCAGGATCCTTTCTGCCACACGATTTCAATTACGCCGATGACAACGACAAAACCAATATGACCTTGATTCACTTCAATCCGAAGTTGGTTGGGGGCATTTTAGAATTTGCGCCCATTCGAGCACTTCTCGATTCGGCGCGTTACGGACTGAGCTTTCGGAATATCCCTACTAATTTAGTCGCACAAATAAAATCGCTTGAGGCTCTCGAGCCTGCTCGGCGCGTAATCGGCGTCTTCGAATTGCTCGCCACTCTCGCTAGTCGCGTCGATCAAGGTAGCCGGCTTTCCAGTATTGATTTCAGCCCCGACGCCATGGATGATCGGAGCGGTCGACGTTTAAACGCAGTGGTCGAGCACATTACTGCCAACCAACACCGCCCTATCGCGGTCGATGAAATGGCGACCCTTTGCAATCTCTCAATTCCCGCCTTTTGCCGCTGGTTCAAACAAGTATTTCAGTGCAGCTTTGTCGCCTACATGACAGAGCGGAGAATCGAGCAAGCCTGTCGCCTATTGGAAACCTCCGATCTCTCCGTTTCAGCGATTGGGGACCAAGTAGGGTTTGAGAGCTACAGCAATTTCAACCGCGCCTTTACCAAGATCAAACAGGTGCCGCCACGCGAATACCGTCGTGCAACGGTTTGAAACCGCCACGGAGTCGTTTTTCCCATTACACACGAGTAGTCACAGCACCCTGACGCCCTAAACCACTATTTAGATTAGCCATGCGTTTGATTAGCGATTCAATTCAACGCTGCATTAATAAAAACAGGTCTTTCTTCATGACTCCTACACGTCGCATCACTTTCAAGGCTTTGACCCAATTCTTCATGCTGAGCGTCGGCCTGATGCTGATGAGTGCTGGCGCTTCAAGCAACGAACGTCCACCGAACATCGTGTTGCTTATTGGCGATGATCACGGCTATCCATACTTTGGTTTCATGGGTGATGAGCATGTTGCCACCCCCTCAATGGATGCCCTCGCTGAGCGCGGCGTCACCTTTTCGCGTACCCCTGTTACCGCCCCGTATTGTCGCCCCTCGCTACGTACACTGGCGACGGGTCTGCATCCCGTTGATTACCAAAAACGCGTCAACAACATCGTCGCCAGACGCCAAGCGGAAGACCCTGCCTTTGAAACCCTCGAGGGTAAGCAGCGTCAGCTCTGGCTAACGGCGGAGAAAGCCGCGGGTATGAAAACTTTCAACACCTTACCCAAAGCGCTCAAAGCCAACGGGTACGTAAGCTGGCAGGGCGGCAAGTAGTGGGAGCGCTCTTATGCGTTTGGTCATTTTGACGAGGGGATGACAGGAGGTTGGACCGAAGAGAAATTCGGTGACGATGACTTCTTCCTCGAACTCATGGGCGCCGAGGGGAATGATCTCGTGCGTGAGACCATGGACCCGCTGTATGACTTTATCGATCGGCATTCTGATGAACCTATGTTTATCTGGTTTGGTCCTTCATTGCCACATACGCCCTTCGATGCCCCCTACAGCTTTCGGAAATTTTACGAAAATAAACCGATATCCGAATCAGCTAAGCGTTATTACAGCAACATCACCTGGTGGGATGCGGGCGTGGGTGACTTGATGGATTTCATGGAGAGCCGCGGCCTCATGGAAAACACGGTCTTTGTCTACATTAGCGACAACGGTTGGGAGCAGGACGCCAACGTGGAGTATTGGAGCCCCGGAACGACTTACTACAACAACTCCGAGTACGCGACAGGTGGACTTACCGGTAAAGGATCGCGCGATGATCTCTCGCTTCGTTCACCATTGATCTTTTATTGGAAGGATCGGTACACCGCCAGCCTCGACGAGCAGCATTTGATTTCAGCACTCGATATCTATCCCACATTACTAGAGATCGGTGGTGTTGCTTCAGAAGAGGCCACTGAGGGTGTATCTCTCGTACCGCTGTTGTCAGGCTTTGGTGCTGCGCCTGACAGAGACGTCATGATCACCTACTCAGATAATCGCCGCACCGACCACCCCATGGGGGGGCGTGCTGAGGGCTACGCCCTGCGAACAAAACGCTGGCATTTCTATTGGTGCCGTGACGCGGGAGATATGCGACTCTACGATGTCACTATCGACCCCCGCGGAGAAAGTGATCTGTCGCAAGCACGACCGGATTTGGTTGCCGACTTCAAAGCACAGATCATGGCGTGGCGTGAGCAAAAGGGGATTACTGGTTACTTCCCGATCTACGAATGAGGACTCCCCTTGCAAGGGGAGTCGAACGCTGATCGGGCGCCGGATGTTAAGCGCTAGCGAGGTAACAAGAGAGTTCACCGTGACTTGGTTCGACCGCATTGGTCTCTGAGTTTCACTCTTAATATCGATAATCAGGTATCGATACGTGAGAATCGATTCTGGGTAACGATGTGGGGGTATCGATGTATAGGTATCGATGCTTAAGTATCAGCAAAGGTGCCCTTCATAGCGCAAAGGATTAGCCCACAGGCATCCCGAGTCCACTGACAATGTCACTGAAGATATTTGGCGTGGAATCTTAGATGATCTTCCATAAACGAGGCGATGAAGAAATAGCTGTGGTCGTAGCCCGCGTGCTCGCGATAAGTGAGCGGAAAGTCATTGGCCTCACAGGCGGCGGTCAACAACTCAGGTTTCAGTTGGTCCTGTAGAAATTGATCCGCGGCTCCTTGGTCGACAAGTAGAGGAATCGTTGCAGCGCCTGCTGAAATCAGTTCACAGGTATCGTGCTGCTTCCACGACTCGCGATCATCACCTAAATAAGCCGAGAACACCTT